>CAZORR010000005.1:0-51775 GCA_964582115.1 uncultured Pirellulaceae bacterium | reverse complement strand
ACGAAAACGGTTTTGAAAACGTGATCATCTTGAGTTACGCCGCCAAGTACGCGTCGGCGTTTTACGGGCCGTTCCGTGACGCAATCGGCTCCAAAGGAAATTTGTCTGGCGGTGGTGTTCAAGGTGGTGGGAAACAGACTTATCAGATGAACCCCGCCAACAGCGATATGGCGATTCGGGAAGTTCGTTTGGACATCGAAGAGGGCGCTGACATGGTGATGGTCAAACCCGGCATGCCTTACTTGGACATCGTACGGCGAGTCAAACAGGAATTCGCAGTACCGACGTTCGCCTATCAAGTCAGTGGCGAGTACGCGATGCTGATGGCAGCCGTCGAAAACGGCTGGCTGGACTTCGAGGCGGTAATGATGGAGAGCCTATTAGGATTCAAACGAGCCGGTTGCGATGGCGTGCTGAGCTATTTTGCGATCGAAGCCGCGAAACGAATGTAAGTGTAGGCTAAGCAAAGTCGCCTTTTGCTTAGCAAAAGGCGACTATGAAACCGCTCGCGTCTGCCCTTTTTCGAAAATTAAATCGGCCAATTGCTCGGGTTCGAAATCTTTGTCCAAGTCAATAATTTCACACTCAGACATCCCGCGAAACCAAGTCTCTTGGTGACGAGCAAAACGCCGCGTGCGAATTTTCACTTGTTCGACCATTTCCGGTTCGCTTTTGACACCGGTAATAAAATCGATCACTTCGCGATACCCAACCGCTTGCGAAGCCGTGTGCCCAAGCGAAGTCCACGTCTCTAACAACCCTTGCACCTCTTCGACCAAACCAACTTCGAACATCGATTCGACTCGACGTTCGATCCGCTCATGCAAAACAGGCCGGTCATGACGAATCGTGAACACTCGGCAATCATGAGAATCGCGACCTTCGTCGAACTCCATTTGCAGATGACTAATCGGCTTGCCGGTGGTTTTGTAGACCTCAAGCGCCCTGATGATTCGCCGATGGTCGTTTGGATGCAAATTAGAAGCCGCGACCGGATCCACCATTTCGAGCCGTTGATGCAGCAAACCAACTCCACCTTCGGCGATCTCGCTTTCGACTTGCTTGCGAAAATCCCAGTCAGCCGGGGGACCGTCAAACAACCCACGCAATAATGCCTTCAGGTACAACGCCGTGCCACCAACGAATAAAACCTGTTTACCGGTGCTTTGGATTTCTCGGATCTTGTCCAACGCAGCATCGCGGTACTGCGAAACGCTAAACTGCGTTGTCGGATCGACCACATCAATCAAATGATGCCGCACCCGCGCCTGCTCAGCCACCCCCGGTTTAGCCGTACCGATATCCATACCGCGATAAATCGCCATTGAATCCAACGAGATAATTTCAGCATTCAATCGCTCGGCCAAAAACAAGCTCGTCTGCGATTTTCCACTGGCAGTTGCGCCGGTCAAAAACCAGCAAGATAACGCCAGTTGTACATTCGCCTGATTGTCGTCGGCTTCGTTAGGCATCGATAATTCCAGCACGCTCCTGAGCGTCTTCTAAAAATAGTTCAATTCTTCTTAGTCGTCGACGTGCAACACCTTGCAAGCGTGAGTAGCACTTCGAACATGATAAAGCTGCTAGTCCGTTGTGAGGTAAACTTATTCTAAGTCGTTTTTGAAAATCCCACGGACTTATTGAATAAGCGTTTCACAAAAACGACGTGATTGAAAACACTTATCGCAAATATCGTATTTATCTTTCGACTCTAGTGATACACGCACAATGCCTTTTTGCTGATTTTCTGACCGTCAAAATCGAGCAGCTTAAGTGTGCTCCCTGTCTGCCAGATTGATAAAAATGAACGACACCGCAATTGTGTTGCATCCGGGTTTGTTGAGCCAAACCGCTGGCTGTTATTACGTTCTCAACCACCAAAAACGATGCGACCAATTGACACACAAGCAATCAAAGCTTGAAATTGCTGTCTGTGCTGGTGCTCAACCGATTCTGGCTGATAAATAGACAACTAAAACACTTCGGCAATCCTATGCCGAAAATGATCGTTTTGCTATTCTTTTGGTAAGTTCCTGCGATGGATGCCGACAAACTAGTTTACTTGGTGTCGATATTACTTTTTGAGTTGAACAAAAATTGTTCGTCTTTGAGCTTTATCCTGTTTGATTACCAGTTAAAAATCGGTTTAATTCAGTAGACACAGCGACTAAAACTCGTCACAACATTTGACTCGCCAACCTAACCAACCATGTCCCAGCCCAACCAACTCACTCACTTCGACGACCAAGGAGCCGCGCGAATGGTTTCAGTGTCCGACAAAGCGGTTACTCACCGAATCGCGGTTGTGTCGGGCCAGGTCATCATGAACAGCGACACTGCGGATTTGATTTCCAATAAGGCGTTCGGCAAAGGCGACGTGATCGAAATTGCTCGCTTGGCCGGGATCATGGCTTCCAAGCGAACGAGTGAACTTATTCCGCTTTGTCATCCGATTGCTTTAGATTCAGTTGATTTAAAATTTGCCTTTTCAGAGACTACTGAAAAGGCATCGGATGCCGAGCACGCAACAGCAACTTTAGTGGTGTCCGCGACCGTTGTTGCCGAACAAAAGACGGGGGTCGAGATGGAGGCTTTCACTGCCGTTTCGATCGCATGCCTTACCGTTTACGACATGTGCAAGAGCGTTGATCGTTCGATGCAAGTCACCCAAATTCAACTCGAACAAAAGTCGGGTGGTAAGAGCGGAGATTTTCGAAGAAACTCGACAACAACAGAAGATCAGGACGACTAACGACTCGCCGAATCATAACAGAGCTAACTTGGACGGTTCTGTTATGACCAGCGATTTTTAGAATACGATTTTTACAGGATGAAGACGTGAGCAAAACTGCCGATGACCTGAGTTCATTGCAGCAAAAAAAATCGCAATTGCAAGCGAGCCCCAACCGTTCGAACGAATCGAGCTTGGAATTGGTCTACGCGCCAATCGCAGCTGAATTAAAGCAGGTTGAAACGATTCTTCAGACCGAGCTTCGCAGTGACGCGCCCTTTGTCGATCAATTACTCGAACACAGTTGGCTATTGGGAGGCAAGCGAATTCGACCGGTGTTTTTACTACTTTCCGGAGCTGCTGTCGGACAACTGACGCCTGCTCATTTTCAACTGGCTGCGGCGCTTGAAATGATTCACACGGCAACTCTGGTTCACGACGACATCTTGGATCAAGCCGACACGCGCCGTCATCGCCCAACGGCAAATTCAATCTGGGGTGCGAAGCAAAGCATTTTGCTGGGCGATTATTTGTTTACTCATTCGTTTCATATCGCTGCCAAAGGCGGTTCATGCGAAGCGTTGCAGATGTTGGCTCAGGCCAGCAACCGAGTCTGCGAAGGTGAAATGCGACAGAATGCTTGGCAGGGCGATTTTGAATTATCGGAATCTGATTACTTACGAATGATCACCGAAAAAACCGCGGAGCTATGTGGAGTTGGTTGCCGCATCGGCGCGTTACTGTCTGGAGCGTCCGAAGAAGTCGTGCAACAGTTTGAAACTTACGGTCGCAATTTGGGCGTGGCGTTTCAAATCATTGACGACGTATTGGACATTGTCGGACAACACGACCAAATGGGCAAAACGCTTGGCACCGATCTATTGAATCAAAAGCCGACGCTTCCCGTGATTCACTGTTTGGAAAATTTACCAGAAGATCAAACCAAACAACTAATCCAATTTTTGCAAGACCCAGCTTCGACCGCGCAACAACTGCAAGTTTACTTGGCCAAAACAGGTTCAATTGAATACGCTCGACTACGAGCCAGAGAGCACGCTCAAGCAGCGATCGACTTCGCAGCAAGCCTAGAATCAAATGATTGCTCGCAGGCCTTGGTTAGCTTGGCAGACTTTGTGCAGCAACGTAGTTTCTAAGCCTCCGTAGGATGGGCACTCTTGCCCGTCTCCATGAGACTGATACTGGAATGGGTTTAGCGAGTTCACTTTGGCGGGTAAAGCCTAAAGGCAGTTCTACGAACATACCACGTAAAAAATCACCAAGGCACTCGCTTTCCCAATCAGCTATTTGACTTTGAATCCTAGTCCCGATAGATAGCTTTTGACTCGTTCTAGCTGATCGCCTTGAATTTCAATTTGCTCGTCTTGAATCGAACCACCGGCACCGACATGGTTCTTGATGTCCGTTAATAAATTGGCGAAATGTGGAGCCGGATGTCCTGCAGCTAGGCCTCGCACAACGGTGACCATCTTACCTCGCTTTCGCTTTTCAACCGAAAGCCGTGCAGTTTGCTTCTGGGGAGGGCTGGCTTCAGCAGCCACTGGCTCGCAAACGCATTCGTTTTCGATTTTGCCGCACCGCTCGCAAGTCGGTTCGCGGTACAAATCTGTCCCTGCAAAAATGCTCATCTAGACCTCAACATGTCTATTTAGTTTTGATCGGTGTGTTGTTATGATTGAAGGGATCGGTGTGATGGGATTCACGTAGATTTTACACATCGAATCAAAGACTTTCGATTCTACTTCCAATTGATTTTTGCCTTAGTCTACTTCCACATCGTACTATGGGAATTCGGTTCTTTTGTCATCATTGCCAGGCCCGACTGAACGTCAAGTCCAGTCAGGCCGGTCGGCCGGGATTATGTCCCGACTGTGGTGAAACAATAGGTGTTCCGGAAAAATCGCTGCTGCCGGGAACTCCAAAATCTCCTGACCAACGATTTTACGAGGAAGAAAAAAATCCACCAGAAGGTTCATCTCGACTGATCGGTCTTGACTTGCAAGCCACAATAGCTGGAGACGTGCTGAGTCACGTAACCAGCGAGACTAGAAATGACCAAACACTAGACCCGCCATCGCCGGTTTTCGCGACATCTCAAGGCAGTACTTCGGGTGTGTTTTTGCTCGACAGCCCCTCCCCTTCACCCGACTTTGGTAAAGTCGATCCAATCGCAACGGCTCCCGGAAAAGTTTGGTATTTTCGCAATGACGAAATAGGCGAACGAGGACCGCTCAAATCGAAAGCAATGCAAAAACATGTCGACCGCGGCGATGTGGTGGCTGGCTGTATGGTTTGGCGAGAAGACTGGGACAACTGGGTTGCTGCCGAAGATGCTTTTCCGCAAATTGAAGCTGACGATACAGTCGCGGGGATTCAGTCAGTCAAATCTCATATCGACCTGCCCCTGATTCCGGTTAAAAAATTCACCTATTTCAAACAAGTGATTTTTTGGGTCGCGATCCTTGCAGGGCTGGCAGTTGTCGCTGCGCTGGCCTATGTTGTTGTTTGCATGTGCAACACTTAAAAGTTACCCAAATCACTCATCGGTGAAACGACGGTCTGTTCGTCCACCCGATATCGGTGCTTTCAATTTAGGGGAAGATCCAATGGTTCAATCTATTTGCCCGGCAACTTTTGCCAAAACTAAAATTGAACGGTGCAATTGCATCCACCAAACCCAACACAGAGTACCGGCACTGATCTTCACTTTCGTAGCGTTCGCTTTTTTAACATCGTCTTGTTTCAGCCAAGAAACCGCTCCCGCAGTTGCACCACCGCAAACTGCCGAACCGGCTCCGCCACAGGACGACGCAGTCGCTGAAGAAAAACAAGCATTGAAAATGCTGAAGGTAACCTTGCGTGACAAGGAACTTAGTTTTCAAGCCCCCGAAAGCTGGCAGGCCAAAAAACCACGGTTCAAATTCACCAAACACGAACTCAGCTTGCCGAAAGCCGACGGTGACGAAAAGAATGGCCGGATGACATTCACAATCTCTTCCGGAAGCACGCAAAACAACATCAATCGCTGGAAGACTCAATTCAAATTCCCCGCGGGATCTGACCCAGACAAAGTTATTGCAATGGAAAAGCAAACCATCGATGGTTACGAGTTGTCCCTAGTACAAATCCGCGGCACGTTCATGGAAACGATGGGAGGCCCGTTTGCTGGTGGCAAAAAAACACTTCGCGAAAATTACATGATGAAAGCAGTCATCATCAGCCCACCGAACGCCGATGCCAAATCGGCGAAGTGCTTTATCAAACTCGTCGGTTCCGAAAAAACCATCAAGCAACACGCCAAGGCCTATGCGGCGATGGTAAAATCGATGAAATCTCAAGCCGCTGTCGAATAATTGCGAGATATCATCGATAGCGACATAAATCAACGCGTTTGCGATTCCAGAGGACTTTCGTTTGGACCATACCGAACATCAATCGAAAGATGATCGTCGTCAAGCCCGGGACTTGAGCCTCGAACCGGCCAGGCCGCCTGCCGAAGTTCCGGGATATCAAATCCAACAATTCCTCGGCAGCGGTGCCTTTGGTGAAGTTTGGTCGGCAACGGATTTAAAAACCAGTCGCAGCGTTGCAATCAAGTTCTACACTCGACGCAATCGTAACGACATTCGCATGCTCGCCCGTGAGGTCGAAAAGCTGGTCGTATTGGAAGCCGACCGCTACGTCGTTCAACTCCTCGACGTTGGCTGGGAAGCCGATCCGCCGTACTACGTGATGGAGTACATCGAACACGGTTCGCTAGAAGATCGCCTGAAAACCGGTTTTCCAATGCAAGTCGAACAGGCCACCGATTTGTTTCGGGAGATCGCCACCGGAATGATGCACTTGCATCGCAAAGGGATTTTCCATTGCGATTTGAAACCCGGTAATGTGTTGCTGGATCAAGACGGACACCCCCGCGTCGCTGACTTTGGACAGTCACGGTTGAGCAGCGACGAAACACCAGCGCTGGGGACTCTGTTTTACATGGCGCCCGAACAAGCCGACATGGCCGCCGTTCCAGACGCTGCGTGGGATGTCTATAGCCTTGGCTGCCTATTGTATAGCATGCTAACTGGCAAACCGCCGTATTACTCGGCTAACCTGGCAGCGCAGATCGAAACCACCGAAGCGGTTGGCGACCGTTTGCTCAAATACCGAGACTCCTTGTACGCCGCCCCAAAGCCAACCGCACACCGCAAAATCGCTGGCGTTGATCGAGCGTTAGCCGATACGATCGATCGCTGCATCGCCGCCAATCCCAAGGACCGCTTCAACAGTATCGAAAGCGTTTTGTCGGCACTAGAAAACCGCGATATCGCTCGCGAAAAACGCCCGTTGGTGCTGCTAGGAATCCTTGGCCCGCTGTTACTACTGACTGTCTTCGGGTGCTTCGGCACCTGGGCATTTCATCAAGCGATCACGCAAACCAACGAAGCCGTTGCCGCCAAAGCCATCGACAGCAACGACTACACCGCTCAACTGGTTTCCCGCGACGCTAAACGGCAGATTGAAGAGTACTTTCGGTCGGTAACCGAACTCGCATACAACCCAGCGTTCGTTGCTGACTACCAACAGATGCTAGCCAACGAAACTTTAACATCGCTTCGGCATCAACTTGCTAACCCCGCCGACAATTCCAAATTAAACGAACTCCGGCAGCAATATCGACAGCATCCCGCTACCGAACCGTTAATGAAACCGCTTTACCATCGGCTCAACAACGCCGACGGCATGTACCCAGTCGCGGCCAGTTGGTTTATTTGCGATCGAATGGGAACCCAAGTCGCATCCGCGTTCCCATCCGAAAACAAAACGTTGGGGCAGAATTTTTGCTATCGAACTTATTTTACCGGCGCGAAGGACGACTTAAAAATCAGCGACATCCCACCCGTTGGAACCGCTCGCAGATCAAGCAACGAAACCGAAGCCATCGCACAAGCTGATTTATCGGATCGCAAAATCATCGACCGGCCTCATCTATCAGCGGTCTTTAAATCGAAACAGACGAACACTTGGAAGGTTGCGTTTTCAGCGCCGATTGTTGCGGATGACCAAATCATTGGAATCGTCGCTGTCACCGCAGAACTGGGCGACTTTGTTGCGTTCGAAGCAAAAGATGCTCGCTATTGGATGCTCGTCGATGGTCGCGACAATGGAGTCATTCTCGGCCATCCGGTTTATCGTGATTTGAAACGTCAAGACACTCCCGTGCCCCAAGCGTTGTCCGAAGTAAAAATCGATATTGATCTGGCTACGCAATCAAACGTCTCAAAGCCGTTCGTACCCTTCGAAGATCCGATCGGCAAACTTGGTTTCGGCGTCGATCGAAAGGGCTATTCTAAGTACGCCCAGAAAAGTCTTGTTTCGGTCGAGAGCGTGTCGATGCACCCGGCGATATCGCCGCTGCCCCGAAACGACGCTGAAAATAAAACCTACGGTAACCAACCGGCATTTTTTGTGTTGGTCTTACACAACCAAGACGACGTATTTGCTGATGTTTACGCTCTGGAAGAACGACTGTTCAAATTGGCGGTTTTGGCGAGCATCGCGTTTGCTTCGGTGTTATCGTGTATGGGCTTCTTTGTTTACCGGTTATTGAAATCATCCAAATCGCGGCTTACCCAATCTTCAATTGGCAAAAACTCTTCTGAAACCTTCACCGCCTTTCCAACGATTAAAAACCCACAAAAAAGCCTTTAAAGTGCGAACATTTACCCCAAACCGGAAAAGTCGCCGAAACTCGACTGGATTAAGGGCAAATGTTATGATTTAAACGATTTGAAATGCAATTCAAAATGGCTATACTTAATTGAGTCAAAACTTAGCGTCGTGACATTTAGCGTCGTGACTTTTTTTAACGAGGAAACATAAAGATGAGAACTGTTCTAGCATTGATGACATTGGCAATGGCCGTGATGGTCATGGGTTGCGGCGAAGCAACAACAACAGAAAGCACTGACGCCGCATCTTCAGGTGCAGCGGCTGCTAGTTGCGATTGCTGCAAAGATTGCGACAAGTGCGACAATGGCGAAAAGTGCGACTGCACTGCCAAAGAAGGTGGATCTTGCGATTGCAAATGTAAAGACGGCGAAGGATCTGAGCACAAGCATGAAGAAGGCACCGGTTCAGAGCACAAAGTTGAAGAAGGTTCAGCCGACAAAGCCGGCGAAGAAATGATCGACAAAGCAGCCGAAGGGTCTGAGCACAAGTAACCCAACTTTTTGGTTATGCTCGAAACACTAAAAGCCTTGGCCTCAACTCCAAGGCTTTTTTTATGCCGCCAAGTTCAATTCCAACTTCGTAGAAGACGCCAAGCCGGAATTCTAGGGCTAAAGCATCGGAAATTTTGATTATAAAACGGCAATGACCTACTTATAATCGCATGACAAAACACTTATCCTGACCATTAATTACAGGATGAACCCCCGTTCATCCACTTCCCCAACAAGGACTTAAGAATGAAGAAAATTACTCAACAACTAACTCTAGTACTACTTGGACTGATCGTTGCATTGGCTGGTTGCGATGCTGCCAAAAATGCAGCTTCCGATGCTGCCAACAATGCTGCAGGCCAATTAGGCGATATGGCAAACATTGATTTCGGCGACTTTGACGCGACAGGACTAAAAGACAAGTTCGCCGGAATCACCGACGGATTCAAAGATGTTACCGCCGAAAACGTTGATGGCTTGACATCGAAAATTTCAGATCTAAGCGGCTCCATTGACGGCATGGGAATCGCCGATCTACCTGCTCCAGCCAAAACAGCTGTCGGTGGCATGATCACACCATTTATTGGCGCAATCAAAACAGCAATGGAAGGCATTTCTGACGAAGGCATCCTTGGCAAACTAAAGCCAGTTGTTGAGCCAATGCTAGAAAAGCTAACCGGACTTGCTGGTTAAAGCACTGATTGCCGCGGCACTGATCGCTAAAGCACTTAGCCAATCAATTTGAATAACTCATAGGGATGCCACTTGGCATCCCTATTTTTTTGATTCTTACAAACTCTGATGAATTCAGCCTCGAGTACAAGCTCGCAGGGCAAGCAAGCGCAGCCTCTTAAAAACGCGTTGGCAAAGCAATTCATAAATTCCACGAAATCCATCCATGGCCAGATCATCCAAAAAGCCGGACAACGCTTTTGCGAAAATCCCGAACGTCAAGCACGTTGAACCAGCCCTAGAAACCGATTCAGTCGAATTTGAAAAAGTAGTCCGGTCTCGGCGAAGCACGCGAGTCTATTCAAACGAACCGGTACCTGAATCAGTCGTTCGAAAATGCTTGGAACTCGCAACGCTGGCTCCGAACTCCTCGAACCTCCAATGTTGGGAATTCTATTGGGTGCGTGACGCAACCAAAAAACAAAAACTTGTCGAACTCTGTCTTGGACAACCCGCAGCCGCGACGGCTCAAGAATTAATTGTCTGCGTGGCCAGACTTGACACTTGGAAACGAAATTCAAAACTGATTCTCGACCACCTGCTTGCCAACGAAGCTGACGTGCCCGCAGCCAAAATCAACTATCAGCGCAAGATTGTACCAATGGCATATGGTCACGGCCCGTTTTACATTCTTGGCCCACTTAAGAAACTAGCGATCACAACACTCGGATGGTTCCGAATCGTGCCCCGAGGCCCAGCCAGTAAAGCAGACATGCGAGTATGGGCTCATAAAACAACCGCCCTAGCCTGCCAAAATCTTATGCTCGCCTTTCGAGCGTTCGGGTTCGACAGTTGTCCAATGGAAGGCATGGACGAACGACGAGTTCAAAAGCTATTAGGGATTCCACGATCCGCAGAAGTCTGCATGGTGATCTCCGCTGGCAAACGAGCCAAGCACGGGGTCTACGACAAACAATTCCGTTGCGATCAGTCTCTGTTTGTTTTTGAAGTCTAGTGCTTCGTCTAACTTTGGTTTTAGGGTTGGTTAGTTGATCGACATCATCAAGTACTACCTCAATCGAATTGGCTACCCTAAATTTTAATCTGGATGAAGCACAAGTGGTTTGTCAAATGAAAAACGAGTTCAAGAACCCGTGTCGCTCCCGGAAGTAAATTAGCCAAACCTTTAAACGGCAAGCCGAAGGCGTCGACGAGCACCACCGTAGGATGGGCACTCTTCCCGTCGTCCTATTACACTTAACGCTAATCTAAACAGCGTGTGGCGTCCTCTGCATCATTGCATTTGGATGTGTGTACTCTTACCGCGTATGGCGCAGCGACTCAACTGCACAACATGTTTAGCTTCAACAAAAACTCGCAAAAGGTACAGCGAACCGGTTTGACGTCTTGGAAATTATTCGAATTTTTCCGAGTCCACCAATGCAGGGCTACTGCCAAACCGCTCGTGATTAGCATCCAACGCTGCACTAACAAAAAATCGCCGCAAACCAAAGTCATGGAATGCGGCGATTATCAGTTTCATCTATTTTGAATCGAACTAGAAATCTCTAATCCGATTAATCTATTTACAATACGTCGTCCACTTGCGACTCTCGGTACAAGGCAGGCTCGTCAATTCCGTCGCCATCCCAGTCACCAACAACAGGAGTGTCAGCGGCGGTGCCAAGTTGGAAAGTACGATCGGTAGCGTCTAGCTCATTGTTGCCATTGCTGTCGATCATCCATGTGCCCGCTCGATAGATCGCAATCTCTTCAACGCCATTGCCGTCGAAATCACCAACCAGAGGAATATCACCCGCGGTGCCGAACCGAACTTCAACATCTTCTGATGTAAATCGTCCGTCGCCGTTGATGTCAAGATTCCAACGACCAGCCTCGAAGGTACCAATTGATCGAATACCGTTACCATTCCAATCACCTGTTACCGGAATCTCATCTTCGGTGCCGGTACCGAAGACGTGATCAACCACATCAGCTCGTTCGGCTCCGCTACTTGTCAAACGCATGACACGAGCGCCGTCTGCAGCATCTTCGTCAGTCGGTGGAACATTCTTAGGTCTGGTATTAGGATCGTTGTCTGGGTTTGGCAAACCAGGATCGCGTTCGATCGCTTCTAGATCTCGCTCCCACATTGGACCGTAGATGCCGATATCGTCTTTTCCATCGCCATCCCAGTCACCGACAACAGGTCGATCTTCTGCATCGCCAAGTCGAGCCAATAAGTCGCCATCATCCCAGCGACCATTGTGATTGATGTCGATCATCCAGTAACCGTCTTTGAACATGGCAAGTTCATCGATGCCATCGCCATCAAAATCACCTGCGAGCGGAGTTCCGCCGATCACACCGAAGCGAGCTTGTTCGCTGGTTTCCGTAACGATTCCAGAATTTTCGTTGGTCGTAGTGAAGGTCCACACAGCATCGTTCAAATCGAACCGCTGCCAGTCTTCGTTCTGCAAATGGCTGACTTGAGTCCAAACAGAATCGCCTTCGCCTATACCACGTGGCTGGCCGCCGTTAATGACGCTCAAATGCCAAGTGTAAGAATCAACGCCACCGCCGGCTGCTTGTGGGTTTCCTTCAAACAAACCTCGCGTGTTACCAACCAATTCAGTTCTGGCAACTCCCTGAGCTCCAAGCAATCCTGGGAATGATGTGATCCCCGGAGATGGAGGTGCCGGATTCCCTGGCGGCAATGGAGCCGGAGGAATCGCTGGTGGAATGTTGGATGTAGGAGGTTCCGGTGTAGGCGTTTCTGGTGCTGCAACAAACGTTACTTCACTAAAGTTATTGAACAGAGATACTCCACCGGCTTCAATTTGAATACCTGAAATTGCGTCCAACAACTGAGTCGTACTGAAAGTCGACAAGCTTTGCGGAGCAAACGCAACTTCTTCAGCGTCATTGAATGTGAAACCTGTCGTGCTACCTGGCGTATCGTTGGAGTCAGTGAAGCCGTCTGGCTGCTGTTCGATAACGATATAATTCCCTGCGGGCAAACCTTGGAACCAGTATTCACCATCCGCGTTAGTTACTGTAGTAATTGGAGTCGTTAAATCACTACCCAAATCAGCATAAAACTCGGCTTGAACATCAGCCAAAGTGACTTGAACTGGGTTCACCGAGTCTTCCGTGTTAAAGAAGTACAACTCTAACACGACGCCTTCGATACCTTGATCAACCCCTGCAGTAAAGATTCCATCGCGAATGTCACGGAATCCTTCAGAAGGAAGTCCGTCTTCTGTTTCGATAGGAGGCCCATCCTGGAAGACAGTTCCATGAAGTTCTGCTGGCAAGTGTTCACAGAAGTCATAACCTGTGGCTTCTTCCCCGGAGGCAAGAACAATTGAACTTATCAGGTTTGAATTCGCTTCACCACCGTTGCTCCCGACTACCTCGGCACCCGAAAACAGACCATCCGGTTGGATCTGACGAATGGAGTACTCGCCTGGCCGAAGCCCTTCAAAGGTATAAGTTCCGGACTCACCGGTGACAGTTTCAGCAACCACACTACCGTTTGCGTCTAGCAGTTGAACGGTTACACCAGAAAGCAGTTCATCGGATCCTTCGTCGTAAACACCGTTGTTGTTAGAGTCGACGTGTACAAGTCCGCTAATTGAAGCCGTTTGGATTTCGCCAAAGTCATAATCAACACCGACATCGCCACCTTCAAGAACAACTGTTCCAAACTTGTCGTTCTCTAAGATTTCGCCTCTTGTGACTCCATCAACAGAACCCACGGTATCGATACCGTCTACGAAACTGTCAGGCTGGATTTCATATATCGAATATTCGCCGGGCAATAGATCGTTAAACCAATAGTCACCGACCGAATCGGTAAACGTATCGGCCACTAGGTTGCCATCAGCGTCGGTCAACGTGATTCGAACACCCTCGATGCCTTCTTCGCCTTCATCTTGAACGCCATTGTCATTCCGGTCGTGGAAGACAGTTCCATGAAGTTCTGCTGGCAAGTGTTCGCAGAAATCATAACCTGTGGCTTGTTCCCCAGACGTTAGAACGATTGAACTCAACAGATTTGAAGACGCTTCACCACCGTTGCTGCCGACCACCTCGGCACCAGAAAGTAGACCATCTGGCTGGACCTGACGAACGGCGTACTCACCTGGCCGGAGGCCGTCAAAGGTGTAGGTGCCGGAATCATCGGTAACGGCTTCAGCAACCACACTACCGTCTGCATCTAACAGTTGAACAGTTACACCAGAAAGCAGTTCATCGGATCCCTCGTCGTAAACACCGTTGTTATTGGAGTCCACGTGTACAAGTCCGCTAATTGAAGCCGCTTGGATTTCGCCAAAGTCATAATTAACACCAACATCGCCACCTTCAAGAACAACCGTTCCAAACTTGTCGTTCTCTAAAATTTCACCTGTTGTAACACCATTGACAGCACCCACAGTATCGATGCCGTCGAAGAAATTGTCTGGCTGGATTTCATATACCGTGTATTCGCCGGGCAATAAGTCGCTAAACCAATAATCACCAACCGAATCGGTAAACGTATCGGCGACCAAGTTGCCATCAGCGTCGGTCAACGTGATTCGAACACCCTCGATGCCTTCTTCGCCTTCATCTTGGACACCATTGTCATTCCGGTCGTGGAAGACAGTTCCATGAAGTGCCGCAGGCACGTGCTCACAGAAGTCGTAATCCGTGCCGACGTCTCCAGAGTTCAAAGTGATGTTTGTGAAGCGATCGTTCTGACTGGCTTCGCCTCGCAGTTCACCATTGACATTACCCAAGTGATCGGTAGCATCCAAGAATCCACCAGGTTGCACTTCGACGATCGAGTACGTTCCAGGAGCCAAGTTGGTGAATTCGTAGTCACCATTGGCATCGGTTTGTGTCTCCGCGACTAGATTACCGTCACTATCAAGCAACTGGATGGTTGTGCCTTCAATTGGATCACGCAACGGATCATTAGGATTGTTTGGATCGCTGCCTGGTGTTGCAACACTGACGTTACCGCCGATCGAAACAGGTAACAATTCGCCAAAGTTGAACTCATTACCATGATCATCCGGGCACAGTTCGATTTCAGAGAACCGGTCGTTTTCCACGACACCGTTTTGGATACCGTCAACATTGCCGAGAGAATCACGCCCGTCGATAAAGGCAGCCAGCGGGTCAACTTCATCTTCTGGATAGTTATTGATTTCAACAACTTCGTAAATCCCAGGTGGCAACAGGTCTACTGAATAATGTCCGTTGGCGTCGGTTCGCACGAAAATCGGATCCGTATCAGCAAATACATCATTTGAGACACCGTCTTTTGCACTGACACGCGTAACCTGAATCAAGACATTAGCAATTCCTTGTTCATTTTCGTCGAACACGCCGTCGTTATCTTCATCGTGGAAGACGTTACCTTCAATCGACGCAGGTCGTACTTCTTTAAAGTCGTAATCGGTTGCTGCGGTGCCACCAAGCGGGATTTGAATATCCGCAATGACGTTTTCTGAAATCGTTCCGCCTTGTGAACCAGCAATTTCCCCGACGTTCAGGAATCCATCTGGCTGAACCTGAGTCAGTCTAAACGTCCCCGGACGGATATCTAAATCCTCACCGAAACTATAATGCCCCGCCGCGTTGGTCGTCGTGGTCGCGACATCTTCGTATTCGCCAGTTTCTTCATTTAGGCGAGACAACGTAATCTCAACGCCCTCGATTCCATCTTCGCCTTCCTCGTGTACACAATCAATGTTTTCATCGTGGAATACGTTTCCTTCGATAGTGACAGGTCTTTCCTCGAGGTCAAATGCGTCGATAGCTCCAGCACTACGGTTTTCATTGCCTTCTTCATTGTCGCCCGTAAGATCAAATTCGCCGCCGGTGCGATCTTCGGCCACAGAGAACAGATTGTCGAATTCGTCATAAAAGACGCCTTCCACTTGGGTTTGCTCGAAGCCTTCGTTAAGGGTGGTATCGAGAAAAAGGTTAGTCTCATTGAATACAAAATTTTCGTCAACAAATTGAGCCTCGAAAAACGACCCTTCAAATTCGATACCCGAAGTAATCGTATCGTTCCGTTGCCCTTCAACTTCGTCAACGTCGATCGTAAAGGCAAATACATCGCCAGCTTCGAAGTTGGTTACTTCAACGATCAAAGACAAGCCGTCATCAGACACGGTAACGGACTGAACATCGCTGGCGTCGACACCCTGACTATTTTCAGCGTCAAATTGAAAATCGTGATGTTGCCCGGTGCCTGGCAATTGATCATTGACGTCGAAAAACACGTCACCACTGGAGTGTGCACCAGATAGGTCTTGGTCTCCGTTAATACTGAACTGTGTCAACTGGGTTGTTTCAGCACCACCTTCGAAAGTGACTTCGAAATGGTCAGGCGATCTATCCTGGCCATCATCACCTTCTAAATAAGTCACTGCGGCGATCACAGGGTCGGCAGACAACACTCGACGCTGCTCCATGACTTCGAAGTAACACTTCCGAAGCAATTCCTGCTTGCTTGAATCGCCTGCGCTTGCCGCTTTGCCAGTTAGAATTCGGCTCGTAATATTCTTTAAAAGTCCCAACTTTCCTACCTCCATGTAAGTGCTGCTTACGCAACGTCGTTTATGTATCACAAACCTCATTTACCCTGCAAGCTGGGGAGCATACTCAGCAGGGAATCCTGCGAATCCGTTTGCAGGCAACTTTGATTTTTAACATGCGGCATTTACCGCACGCGGCTTACTTCAATGGCCGCCACTGATGATTAGCTCGCCTTTCAAGCGATTTCTTTTCCGTAGGCACCTGCCAGAGCCTAACCTGTGTATCGTAACTGCCGGAAACCAACATCCCGTTTCTTGAATCCAAACACGAAACGGTACCTGTGTGTCCCCTTAGCATGCCAACTTCTTGCTGTGTCTCAAGATCCCAAATGCGGATTTGATTATCACTGCCACCAGTTGCCAATTTATTATCCGGCAACAGTTTAGCCGCAAACAGCTTTGAAGGCTGACGCGGGAGAACACTGACAACTCGACCAAGCTTAGGATCAACAACTTTTATTAGCTGATCATCGCTCACAGAAACCAACTGCCCGTCAGACGTAAACTGTAGCGACCGAATCCTTCGCCGATGAGCCTTGACTTGCGTGGCCAGCGTGCCGGCACCAACATCCCAAACGCGAATTGTTCCACAACGCCCCGCAGCAGCAACCATTCCTCCATCAACTGAGAATGCAACTGAGTGATTGTCCGGGCAGGGACATGCTAATTTTTGAATGACGCGGCCGGTTTGAGCATCGTAGATTCTCATCGTCTTTTCAAAACCAACGACGGCCAGCTTGGTCGAATCCGGCGAGTATGCAAGCTTTACGATTGCATCGCCGTGATTACGGGTGAACAATGCTGACTCGTAGTCGCCATTTGCCCAAACTCGCAGTGCGCGATCGTTACCTGCTGTTGCAAGTTGTTTGCCGTTAGGAGAGTAGACCGCTGAACGAACCCAATCGTGGTGGGCATCGATTTCATGGGTATAGGTCTGGGATACCATGTCGTAGATCCCGACGTAGTGATCATCACCAACAATGGCAAGCTCACTTCCATCCATTTTCATGCTCACACCAGTTACAACTGGCATACGTTCGGCGCGATTATGAGCAATGGTTTTGATGACATCGCTGCGCCAATTCAGATCGACTGGCATTGCGACTGGACTACCATTAGCAGCAGTTGGCATCATTGTGCCCAACCATACTGCCGCAGTTGCTCCGATAAATTGACGACGTTCCATGTTCGATCGGTCTCCTGATTGAATCCGTAAAGCTCATCAGTGGCAATTTAAGACGACTTAATCACAAAAGTGAATCGCCAGTGCAAACTTTCTCATTTCCATTATCGGAAGCTGCTTTCAAAACCGCCAACGAAAGTTCGCACCTGGTCGAAATCACAATTCGCAGTTAGACCTTACGGCTTAGACGAATTGTGAGACCGGTCACTGCTAGCGTTTTCTCGGCCCGCAAACTAGATTTGCTAACATATCAGCCATTGATTGGATCCGGCTGTGGCAATCTGCTAGCAGGCCGACGTGATCGTTTTTAGCGATATGGGTGTTCGGGTCGGCTAAACGGATGCGAAGGTCAATAGAAATGCTGACAGGATGAGCTTCAATATTGGCGCATAAAAAAGGGCTGGTAAGGCCAGCCCTTTAAGTTGTTGGAGACTTCAGACTTCACTAACCGTCGAAGTCGAAATTGTCTTCGTCCTTGTCTTTCTTTGACTTCCGGGGCTTTCTAGCGGTGCCAATGAAGCGAGAATCATCTGGCATCATGATTTCGTTGCGATAGCTAGTTGCATCGGTGAACTGGTTAGAAACTTTCAGGTTTCCGTTGGCATCCATTAACAAGACCTCAGTCGGAGCCTCTGCCGATTGCCTTTTGATATCGGGAAGCTCCTGCTTTTCGCCAAAGATTGCATCAACGATAGTGACATTGGTTTCAAACGGTATAACGTGTTTGCCGTTATCTCCATTCTGCGAGGTTTCTGCAACTAGCACTTCCCATGAAATTGGATGGGTCAGGTATGCCGGCGTGTTAAAGTTCATGGTTTCACCGACAAAGGCATTTCTTTCGGTGGGAATTTTAGCCCCCAAATTATTGTCCCAATACGAAACCACGACTTTAAAGTGTGGTTCAAGCAATTCGTCCGTGCGCTTTCGCACCGTTGTTCCGGCATAGACATCCGCCGTACCCAAGTTCTTTCCGACACGTACTGAATCGCTCCAAGAAGATGGACGAGCAAAACGAAGGTATTGGGAATAAGCATACCGGCTTGCCGAAGGAGGCAGTTCGACTTGCTCCAACTGTCCCGTTCCCGAAATTTCTGAAACATAAAACGGCTTATCCTGCTCTGGACTGAAAAGCATCTGCCCCATTGCCCTCATATCAGCTTCATTATCGACACGAGGAAACGCTGCAGCAACGCGTTTACGTGCTGCCGGGCTGAGCATCGTTCTTTTGACAACCTGATCGGCGTCAGTGCTATTTCGGTTGTCACTGCCATCTGGTTCATCCTTATTGCCGGCTAGTTTTTCCGACATCTCTTTTATGGAAACGCCATTTCCGACAAACTTCAACTCTCCTTCTTTCACTTCAAGACGTTGACCTCGGTGCGAGCGAAAACCATCGGAAGGGTCTAGCTGATTCGGGTCTCCCAACCAAACACGGACGCGATACTCATATGATCGTTTCCGGCTAGGCAAAACGTCAAAGAAACGAACCAATCGATATTGGCCGCTTTGTTTTTGTAAAGCGATCGCTTCTTGATAGATCTCGGTGTCAGTACCTTTTCGAAGCGAATTCTTGTTTTCATTGTCATCCTTTCGCCCGGACCCCTCTTCACGATCAAAATCGAACTCTTGGTCGAATATCGTTTTGCCACCATCCTTGTTTGAGGGCAATTCTTTCTTAGCAGATCCAGACACCCAAGCTGGAAACTCTCTGCGTTTCTCTAAAGCTGGGTGCGTTGCCAATTCCTGATAGTCCATCATAGCTAGAGCGGGGATGTTCTGAGTAAGAACCGGATCGTAGTTTTCTGGTGCGACAACTTCTGGAGCTGAACCATACAGCTGAAACGGCGCTGGCTTGAGTGGATTACCCTGTGGAATTCGATACGTCACTCGCTCTGAAATGTCGGTCCATTCAGTTTCTTGTTCCGATACTTCTCGTCGCTGAACCTGCACGAATTGGTAGACCGGTCGGTCTCGCTTGCTATTGTAGGCCACTGATTCTGCGAACGCTTTTTCAAAAGCAGCAGATTGTTTTTTGAAATCCACCAATGCGGTTACCGCAACCATGTCAAAAACTTGGGTGATGGCTTGGTCGGGTGAAATCCCCAAACTAACCGGCTGAAGCCCGACCATTGTTTTGCTATTCACTTCATTGACGACACTACTACGATACAACGGCCTTAATGCAGACCCTTTGCTTGACGACCCATCTTTCGTCCCCGAACCATCATCTTTGGATCCTGAACCATCATTCCCGCCCCCTGATCCTCGGTTTGAAGAACCACTGCCATCGCCTTTGGGGGCAGCAGCCAAGTTGTCTAGTGGTGATGTTACATCGGCCGGTCGATTAATCATTAAAGCCGCAGTAAACCGCTGGATTCTAAGCTGTTCGGGCCTAAAGATCTCTGGATCGTTACGACGGGCTAATGATGCCGCAGGTGGACCAACAATCGTGAACGAAAACTTGCTGGCATCGACTGGTTCAGCATTGGCAATTTGCTGTTCCGCGGAAGACTTTCCTTGCCGAAAAGGTGCGAGTTCTTCCCAGCTATCCTTCTTCATGTATCGCTGAGCTTTATCATTGTCGTCAACCAAATTCGTTGGAGATTTTGTCAACGGCTTCTCACCACTCCCCATACTGGTCCACACAAACAGACCGGATGCTGCCAAGCACGCACCAAGAACTAGCTTTTCAGCATGCAGCAGCATGAAATTTTGCATCGACTCTTTACTAAATTTTTTCATGGTGGTTGCTCAGTCGCAAATTAAGTTAAGCAATTTTTTAAAAAATGGTTTTGGAAGTGTTGTGCAAGGCAACTTTAGCTAGCGGTTCGAACACCTGTTGAGCCACTGCGTTTTGAAGCGGCGTCTAAGGAATTTCCATCACTATCGGCCGCATCTTCAGTTTCAATACCAACAGCCTTACGGATTAAATCCGCGCGAACGGGATTGTAAATCTTGATGATTCCAAAAAACTCAACATTGACATCGTAATTGACCCGTGTTTCGATTCGTTCAACGTCATCAAAATCTTTTTTCCCATTGTCCGTCCGACTTACGCTGCTACGACGAGTTGAACCTCCGCCTCCCAATCCAATCGATTCACCGCCTGGTGTGTGACGATTGATTCGAACCTGCTGAATCTCAAACGAGAAAGGTGAATTGATACAAGCGGCCATAAAGTCAGGAATCTTCCGCTCATCCATTTTCAAACCAATTCGAACAGGTAACCGCTTGGCGATCAACAACTCTAAATTGGTTTCCGATAGCCCTTCACCTTTGACAACTGCCAGAACTTGCTCTGCAGAAATCGGCTCGAATTTCGTATCGACATACATATTGTGAAAAGGAGGCTGGTTGGTTTCACTTTCCGCAGCATCATCGGTTACCGTCCCTTCCAGTTCCTCTTCTGAAAAAGGAAGTCCGTAGTTTGCCGCACTGCCTTTACCACCATTAAAGCTATTTTCACCACCGCTTTGCTCCTCTTCCCCATCGGCTTGCGGACCAAACCGAGCATCCACGGGCTGTAGCTCGATACTTTGTTGATAACCTTCACGCCCGATACCAATGTGGTCAATCTGCTTGATGGCCGATGTATCCGTAGCAGTTGAGTCGCCATTGAGCCCGGCAATCACGTTGAACATGGCTTCAAGCACCCATAGGTCCTGCTGCAGCATGTAGCATTGCAGCGGCGTTGGGTCATTCGACTCTTTGTTGTGATCGTCACGATCTCGAAACTTCGTCAGTTTGTCGTTCCACAACTTTTGGTTTATTACGCTCCACAACACGGCAAACCGAGCTGCATCGGCCTCTGTTACCGGGGACGATTGACTGACATCGCTTGCTCCAACCCCGGTATCTTGATCGTAATTTTCTTCATCCCAACACCAGTTTGTCCTCACGCCGTTCTTGCCACAGATGTTAATCATGTGATCTTTGATTTTAACACGATACAGACTCAACAATGCATCGATCGTTTTAATGTCAGCATACTTAACTGGGAAAGTTTCTGGCGGATTGTATTGAGCAAACACCTCGTCAAATTTTTTATTTTCAATAACCGCCGGGAACACTAGCAATTGCTTCTGTCGTTTAACCTGAAGATGCCAAGCAGCAACAATCGACTTAACGGTTTCTTCGAGTTCGGCTTGCATGCCTTCTTGGGTCGCTTGATTGGGGTGCAAGCGAACATCGTCAGGAGCGTCGTCGGGAGACTGTCGCATAACTGTGTCGAGCTTCCCGAACTGAGAATCGATTGTTCTAGTGCTTTTATCTTTTTCTTCAGTAAGCCTACCGATTTGCAGATACCAAATCCCAATCATCAGCAACAGCAATAATCCGTTGGCCAACCAAAACCCGTACTCTTTTAACCAATCAATGGCGGGGGCTAATTTATCCATGACAATGACTTCGTAATCTGAATTTCAAAAATTTTTAAAGGAACCAAGCTCGACCGTTTGAGCCTACTCTGGCCAATTTAGCTCTCTTCTTCACTCGCCTGTTTCGCTTCCATCGCTGCTTTTTCGGCTTCCAACCTTGCATCGCGGGCTGCCAGAATTTCTTCTTCGCTTCGAGGCACCCAAGCCATCTGTACCACGAACGCATACAACTCGACATCAAACATATTCTCTTCATCGACCTCATCGGTCACTTGGTCGTTGAAACCGCCAGCATTTCCTCGGCTAGAACTACCACCAGTGTTTGAGGGATCAAATGAAATTCGATCTTTCTTGATTGACTGCGACACCCAAGAAATCGTTGGGTGGCTAACGCCTAGATCCGAATAAGTAAAATCCAGGCCCGGGTGATCGGGCAGTTGGACATCATTTTTGGACAAAAGAGCCTCAATCAACGTATGCAAAACGTATTGCTTTCCAGCCTTCAGATTTCGCATTGCATTAGTACTATTATGGAAATGATGAGCTTTCACTTCGATCACCCAACCAGACGTTGGTTCTGCATCACTGTCAGCGACAGCGTCATTCGTGGCGTTATCGCCTTCACCGTTAGCCGCATCAACTTCCTTCGAAACCTCTTCGGTGAAGTCGATCCGCATTTTTTGGTGGAACGGCTCAATGAAATCTTGCCACTTTTTAATGTCTTTCACAAACTTTGACTCGATGTAGTCGACATACATATCTTCTCGGTCTCGGAAGGGGATCTTTTTCGGGTCCACCTTCGACACACCTTTTTCTTTTAATTCTTTGATCCGCGGATCGACTGGAAAAGCTTGCGAGAGCGCAAACTGAAATTCGAGCCAACTCGCCTTCTGCTCTGACGCCGAAGTCAATTCCTTGGACAACGCATTCAGCTTGCCCAGCAATTCCTTTTGGGCCATGTCATCGTTAAGAAATCGCTTACTAGTTGAATCAGTCGCAGCCACTTTCTTGATCGCCTCTTCCCACGAGACACCTGCGGAATCTTGATAAGTAGGTTCCGCGTTGTACCAGCTAGACGTGGTGAATAAGTAACCTAAAGCTAGCCCGGCCATCACTGAGCAAACGGCTGTTAACACCCAAGGTTTTTTGGCCTCTACAATTCGTTTGACCACGATCTCTCGTGGCAGCAAGTTGGTTTTGATCTGAGCTTTCTGCAAACCCTGCAAGCAGAGACCATAGCAAGAAGCAAAGGACAGCAAATTGTTTTGAAACGACTTTTGCGTTGTGACATCTGAGCCAGACAATTTTTCAAAGCTGGCCACTTTGCCAACTTCAATTTCCAATTGTTTTGCCAAATACTGTCGCAAGCCTGGAAGTTTCGCCGCGTTGCCCAACAACAGAATCTTTGAAAGCTCAGCAGACTTTTCGTTGCTCTGAAAGAAATTCAACGAACGCTGGACTTCGTTAATCAAGTCGGTAAACACCGGCCGCATTGCTTTGAAAATTGCTTTTGGATTCTCCGACGCTCTTGCGTTGCGTTTTAAATGTTCCGCCTTGGCCTGCGTCAACTTCATTTCGCGAGACAACTGTTTTGTGAAGTGGTTTCCGCCAATCGGAATATTTCGCAACCACATCCGGACCCCGTTAGTAACAATCAAATCCGTCGTGTCTGTACCAATCGACATTACAACGGTTGAAGGTGGTGGGTTTTCTGGGTCAAGCTCTTCCGGATTTGGCAATTCGCCAATCAAGTCATGGCAGACGACGTTGAAAATCGAAATTGGAGATAGCTGCACGAAATCGACATCGATTTCTGCTTCGTCAAACGGTTGCAGCGCCGTAAAGACCGCATCACGTTTCATCGCAAATAAACCGATTTCCGCGTCGACGGTTCGGCCATCAACCACGCTGCCACCCATTTGCTGCCAATCCCAGATCACATCTTCGATCGCAAATGGAATTTGAGCTTTGACTTCGTACTTAACGATGTCTGGCAGTGTCGACACTTCTACCGGTGGCGGCTTGAAAAAACGAGACAACCCGGACTGGCCAGCCACACTAACGGCAACCTTGTCACCAACGACTTCGTTGCGGCTCAAGAACTGCTTGATTGCTTCGGCGACCAATTCCTCTGGGTCAGCGTCGGTC
Source organism: uncultured Pirellulaceae bacterium (assembly GCA_964582115.1). GTDB lineage: Bacteria > Planctomycetota > Planctomycetia > Pirellulales > Pirellulaceae > Mariniblastus. The sequence continues at coordinate 27,839 of CAZORR010000005.1, read as the reverse complement.
GCACTCAAGATCTTCGGGTATTCAACAATGTCGTACTTGTCAGCGACAACCGTACTTCCATCAGCGTCCAATGTGCACCGCAGTGCCTTTAACGCACATTGCCCAATATCAATTCCCCAAACGGCGTTCGTTTTTGCCATCGCGTTTTCCGACTATAAACTTCCAATTTTTGTCATCAGCTAAGCACCCTCAGCTGAATCAAATGCTGAGATACTTGCAAGGCACACTGTACCTACTACTATTATAGGACCAAGTTACCTATTTCGTTAGCCTGTTTTATACTTGGTGCGTCGTTGGAAGTTGTTAGAGTCGAATATTGGTCTGTTTTGAGCGTTTTTCCGTTCATGCAAATCAATTCGTCTACAAAGTTTATCCTGTACCGCATCCAAAAGTCAACAAAATTCTTATAATTATGCTTCAGTCGCCTAGCGAATTGTTTCCAAAAGTCGAAACGTTTCGCGAATGATGGGCCGTTTCACAGGCACAACCAAAATAAATGCCAAGTTTTACAGATCTAGCAATCGCGCTCCCCTGCGACGGCCTAGAGGACTTCCCAACCACTTACCAAGGCGCCGATGCTAAAAATCTCTTGGCCTGCTGGACTGGTCTATGGCACCCCGCACTCATTAGACAAACCAATTTGATCCCCGAAATCCAATCGGTTTCGGAAACGACGGCCTTTTGGCAAACCGACGACAAATTTCGATCACCATTAATCGTCGTCCCGAATGTATCTGCCACCACTCTCGATTCGGCAACCCTGATGGGGTGGACTTCAAAATGCGACGCGTTAACCCTCGAAGATATCTCCGACCGCCGACAGATCATCGACCAAGCAGCAATCGCTTCTGAAGAACTGCTAAATTGGACTAGCTCCGTATCGATTGATCTGGTCAACGACTTTTATGCCCTCGGATATGCCTTTTTGCAAACGATGTTAATGTCGTTAAAACTTCGGTACTCGACCAACTTGGACCGCGTCGACTTTGACGCGAAAGTTATTGATGCAGCCGGAGCTGCCGTCGCCGGCAAAGAAAAACAAGCCGCTGATAAATTGTTCGCTTGTTTCGACATCTTGCTAGAAGAAAAGAACTCCTACTACCCCGTCGAACCACAGCTCTGCGAATTAATACTGACCCACCCAAACACAATTGGCAAAACACTAACAAAGCAACTTGAATCCAGCGACACTCCGATCAGCGTTTTAATCTCTGGACAAGACGCACAAACGCTTGCAAGCAAAAACCCGTCTGCCGCCGAAACGATCATACAACAAATTAACGCTGGCAAATTATCGATCGTTGGCGGACTAGAAAACGAAACCGACGACGACTTGGTGTGTAGTGAAACGATCATCAGTCAACTCGATCGCGGTCGCAAGTCACTTCAACAGGTCTTCGGCCACATGCCAAGTGTTTTTGCGCGTCGCAGTTTTGGTCTTAACCCAACCACCCCCAACCTTTTAAAGAACTTTGGTTACCTGGGAGCCCTTCACGTCAATTTTTCCAACGGATTGATACCAACCATGGGTAGCGGCGCGATGCGTTGGACCGGCGATGACGAAGAACACATTTTGGCGATTTCAGAATTACCGATGGATGCCGCCGACAGTGGAACATTTTTGAGTTTGGGAGAAGATCTGGGTGAAATGCTTGACTTGGCCCATTCAGCCACCGCACTGTTAACTCACTGGCCTCACAAAGCGTGCCAATCACTTTCGGATTTGAAACAAATCGCAAAGTTCGTACCACTGTTCGGAAACTTTTTAACCGTCGACCAGATTTTCGACGAAGTTTACGATCCCGGCTATGGCCAGACCTTTACCTCGGATGAATACGAACCCCCCTACCTTCAAAACGTCATCAAATCACGACAACAGAACCCTGTTTCGCGGTACACAAACTATTGGCAACGTTTTCAACATCTAGAGACCGCTCGTCGGGTAATACTGCTGGCCGTCCTTGAACTCGACTTGAACCAATCAACCGTCGCTTCGATCCATCAACGCATTGAGCAAACTCAGTCGAAAATCGAAGTCGCGACAATTTCCGACGCCCCCCCGCCCTTCCCTGATTTGATTGACAACGAAATTCAATCTCTGTTGAACGACGCTACCGAGTTATTAAAGGTAAAGGCCGATCCAACGAACCAAACCACGATGGACTCTCCGGATCTCACCAACGTCAGGAACTTTTTCAACCCTCATTCATCAGCACAACGAGTCGAAGTCCAACCTCCCGTCGATCTATCTTTGCCGACGGGGTCTTTAAAATCAAAACCACCCATTTGTTTTGGTGTCAATCAACAAGCCAACGACGAAAATGAGCAATCGTCTTGCTGGATTTTGGATTTGCCAGGTTTCAGCAGCACCACCGTCGATTTTAGTAACGTAGAAACCAAGAACTTATTTCAAAAAGACCCACCACTCTGCTCAGACCTTCTCCTGCAAAACGAATTTTTCAAAGTTCAAATTGACGAAAAATCAGGCGGCATTCGTAGTATTCAACAACACAATCGCAAAGCAAACTTGATTGGCCAGCAACTTGCCGTTCGCTTGCCCAAAAAACACCCCAGCAAAATACAGTACGGGAGTATGGTCGCAGACTCGGTCCAAATTATTGAAAACCAAACTCTCAGTGCAGCCGTTAAATCAACTGGCCGTATCGTCGCTGGCGATCTAGAATTGGCGAGATTTGAACAAACTGTTCGAATCGTACGTGGTATCAATCGAGTTGAAATCGATGTCGATCTACAACCGGTCGAAGCCCTGACAGCCAGCCGCGAACACTATGTTTGCTCTCGACTGGCTTGGAAGTCCGAGAGTGCTCGGTTGATGGCCAACGTATTGGATTCTTGTGAGCAAGTCGCTAATCAATGGTTCCACGCAACCCAATTTGTCACCATTAAAGACGCTGGCGTACCATCGGTTAGCCTACTGACGGGTGGTCTTCCCTATCATCGTCGCGCCAGCCGCAGAATGCTTGACAGTGTATTAATGATCGCCGGCGAATCGCAAACTCGTTATTCATTTGCAATCGCTGTCGATCAACCCTACCCAGCCGCTGCGGCCACCTCGCGCCTGACGCCGAACATTCAGTTTCCAGCCGGTGGATCCTCTGCGTCACGAAGTGGTAACACGAGCGACTCAAGACAAACGGGCGTCGATCGGTTGCTCCATTTCAATCGCAAGAATATCCTTGCGACAGCCGCAACGCCGATTTTCAGTGAAAGCGGCAAGTGCGAGGGTGTCGCACTGCGGCTAAAAGAAACCGAAGCGCGGGCAGCCCAACTGGTGATCTCTTCTTTCCGACCGATGAAAGCTGCTGAAATTGTAAAGTTGAACGGCGAAGTATTTTCAACATTACCGCTGGACGAAGCAGACAATCGAAAAGTTTCTTTCTCCGTCGATCCCTTGTCGTTCCTACAAGTCAACTTATACTTTCGATCATGATTGTCACGATTGATGGCCCAGCCGGCGCCGGAAAAAGCACCGTAACTCGAAAGCTTGCACAGGAACTGGGCTTCCAATGCCTCGACACAGGCGCGATGTATCGCGCCGTTACGTGGCAAGCAATTCAAAACGGAATCGATTTGGACGATGAAACCGCGTTGAAATCCATCGCATCGAATCTCGTTTTAGTTTTCGATTTAGATCGAGTTTTGATAGGCGAACGAGACGTTTCGGAGGACATTCGTACGCCCGAGATAACTCGGCTTGTATCAAAGGTTGCCGACGCTGTATCGGTGCGTTCTCAATTGGTAGATCTTCAACGGCGGATTGCCAGCACAGGAAATTTCATTTGCGAAGGACGCGACCAAGGCACGGTTGCGTTTCCGGACGCGTTTTTCAAAGTCTTCCTGACCGCCTCCGCAAACTCTCGTGCTGTACGACGTTCCGAGCAATTACAGGCTGCAGGGCATTTCGTCGATTTTGACCAAATCGTACGTGAACAGCAGGTCCGCGACACGCAAGATCAAAGTCGCGAGATTGGCCGTTTGCAAAAGGCAGAAGACGCAATCGAATTCAACACAGACCACCTAACGATTGACCAGGTGGTCGCGAAACTTGCGGAACTGATTCGCCAACGAATGAAGTAGCTGGATTCGCCAAAATTCAGGCGTTTGCCAATCTAAAAAAATTGATGATGCCTAGAACCTCTAGCCAACCCCAGGTGTGTCTTGGCTTGGATCAAACCGTTCAAATCTTGTGGTGATGGCCGATACAAAAAACCAAGCCAAAGAAAGCGTGAATCCCCACAACCCGAGGGCGAAACAGGTGACCGATACGAAGCTGCTTAACCCCAAGTATTTGTTTGCGGCGATGACAATTACCATCCACAACAACGCCAACCCCAGCCCAAACCCGAAAAACAATCCCTTCGCCGTGAAGGTCAAGATCGTTCGCAAGAAAACGTCAAAGCCTTCTTTGTTTCGCTGGTAGGGAGCCACGATAAAGATGTAATTTTCGGCCGCAAAGATTAAAACATTGACCGGAATCAAAAGCACACCTGCAAGAATCGCTTGCCAAAGGATGACTTTGCCGCTGGTGGCAGCGATCGCCAACACGACCGTCTGAAACAAACAGCACATCAAAACTGGCACCGACAACTGACCAACCGTCGCTGCGAGTGGGCTAATTGGTAGTGATTTTAAAACCGACATCCGATTGATGTCGCGGCGATAATCTAAAATTAACGCTGATGGCAACAGCAGAAACGAATAAAAAACCATGCTGGCGATCACGTTCAACAACATCATGGATGCGTGGTGATTCGCCAATAGCGGCAAACAACTTAACAGCACCGGAACCGACAAACTAAAAACAACGGTGCCTCGGTAGTTGTTTACACCCAGTAACTGGCGCCAAAACAGACTGCCAGCTCCGCCTAATCTTGCCGGAACTCTAATCTTTCGCCTTTGCTGCTTTGCATCGGCAACCAGATCGTTCGTTTTTTTCGTGATCGCATGCTTGAGGTTCGTTACTTCCTTTTGACGGCATCGCCGTTGCATCCAGCGATCTAGGCCGTAAACACCTGTTACCGCTAGTCCGTTCAAGGCAATCGCTAAGAACATATTTTGGAAATGCTGAAAATCAGTCGTTGGCGATAGCGTGAAATTTGAAAACACCGCGAACGGTGCGATCAACCATTGTCCGATTTGAGTTTGAGCCAACGAAGTCACTTCAGCAATGAAGTTCTTAAAAAACAACAATGCTCCTGGCGAAGATAAGTCGCTATTGGCGGTTTGCGAAATCAAACAATTCGAAATCGCAAACAAGAAACATCCACCAACGCTTGCCAACACACACAACTGGCAGATACGACGCCCAACCTTACCCAAGCCATAAAAAAACAACTCGAACAGCACTCGAATCAGATCGACAAATGCCAACCCCAGCAACATCCCGAAGAACCCCGCATACCATATTCGAATGTCTGGGCTCATGATCACTGAAAAACAAATTGCCTTGGCCAGTGCCGCCGTGGCAACCGACGTCAATCGGTAGGTGATTTGCTGTGTACGTGTTACTGGCGCGGCGATAACAAATTCTTTTTCGGCCGCCGTCCATTCAAACGGCTCGACAACTTTGCGAGTCGAAACCTTGATCAGATGCCAAGCTGAGTAGATAAACAAACCCAATGGCAGCCACAGAGCAATTTCTGCTGGATCGGCGGCTTCGCGAAACAAGATGCCGAAAATCGTTTGCGATAGCCACACTAGTCCCAGCAGGACAGCGACGATCGACATGACTTTTTTGCGAGGGTTTTTAAACGAGGCAAATAAGCGGTTGAATTTTGCTTTCGTTTGGAAACGCAACAAGTGTTGTAGCGAGGGATTCCAAAACGAGCCTAAGATCGGTTGAGAGTTTGCAAGCATTTTCGTTTACTCCGCAGCAGACGCACTGATCGCCGCCGATGCATTGCCTATCGATTCAACTCCAAGACTCAACTCAGAACCAACAGCGTCTTGAGCGCCTTCCAGAGCGGAAAAGAAAGCTTGTTCCAACGACCGATTGTCTTTGTTCTTCCCGCTGGAGAATTGTTCCTGAAGTGTCGCAAGGTCACCCAGGAATTTTTCTTTGCCGCAATCTAAAACCAAAACATGCGAACAAATGTCTTCAACCATTGCCAATAAGTGCGAACTGATGATCACCGCAGCGCCCCGTTCGGCTTGCTCCTTGATCGATTGCTTTAGCACTCGAATTCCCTGAGGATCCAACCCGGTCATGGGCTCATCTAACAACAGAGCTTTCGGCTGCTGCAAATAGGCACAACAAATGGCCAACTTCTGGCGCATTCCGCGAGACAACGACGACGCAGCGTTATGCCGTTTAGCATCTAGTTCGAACATTTCCAGCATGCGAGAAATTTCGTCGGCGGGTTCGAAAATTTGATAAACACTCGCCTGAAAGCGAAGATGCTGCTCAACGGTCAAGTCTTCAAATAGCTGTGGGTCGTCGGGAACGTAAGCCGTCCGTTGTTTTAACTCGATAGGATTTGAATCGATAGAATAACCATCGACTTCGATCAATCCCTGTGACGGTGGGATGATGCCATTGATCGATCGCAAAGTGGTTGTTTTTCCGGCACCATTTCTACCGACCAAACCGAGAACATGGCCTGGAGCAATTGTGAACGAAAGATTGTCTACGGCTAGGAACTGTTCGTAGCATTTCGAAAAGCCAACAACGTTTATCACGGTGAAACATCCTAATGGTTAACTCGCACAAATCCTTCGTAAATCACACGACATGCGATTCCGAAAAACGTTTTGCAAATATACGTGATCGTTAGAGTTTGCCACGAAGAAGCGTTTTATTGGCTTCTAAGTTGGTTTGCAAAAGTTGTACAGTAACGATAAAACGGTTTTTGACCGACTGTGCCAACACGAGGATACTTTTTGGTGATCGGTTTTATTGCGTTAGTCGTTGCATTCAGAACCATTCAAAACTTAACCGAGCGAGGCCAACGGTAGATGTCGCATTTGATTGGAACCGATGAAGCAGGCTATGGCCCCAACTTAGGCCCGTTAACCATTACGGGGACTCTCTGGAGGAATCTCAGCAACCAGGCCTGTCTCTACGATGCCCTCGAAAACGTGATCAAACCGGCACCCGATCGCAAGCCTGACAATCGTTTGGTGGTTGCAGACAGCAAAGTCGTTTACAAATCGTCTGGCAGCATCAAAAACCTCGAATCCACGGTACTCAGTTTTTTACTTGTCGCAAATAATTCCAGCTCCGAAAAAACGACGATCGATGTCGCCGACATCCCGCAGGACATTGAGAGTCTTGTTCGATTGGCTTGCCCCAACTGCGATTGGCAATTGATAACCGACCTGCCAGCTTATGATCTTTCAGCATTGCAATTACCGCTGAAAGCCGACCCCAATGCAATTGTTGAAAATGCGAATCGCCTATTGCAAGCACAGGCCGCAGCTCAGGTCGATTTGTTATCGATTCATTGCCAGCCCGTTTTTCCAACAGACTTTAATGCAGGCCTGAAAAGCGATGGCAATAAAGCGACCCTGCTTTCCAATCGAACCTTGAAGATCGTGGCGAGCTTGAAAGCGAAGACTGATGACGATTTGGAAATTGTCTGCGACAAGCACGGCGGTCGCAGTAAGTATGCGGGTCTAATCAAAACTCATCTGACCGACCAAACAGTTTGCATCGGCGCTGAAACAAAACAATGCAGCGATTATTCGTTTAGCGAACACCAGCGCGACGTGGTAGTGCGATTTCAAGCAGGCGGCGAATCCAACATGCCGACCGCACTTGCTTCCATGGTTTCGAAGTACGTGAGAGAAGTGTTTATGAAAGCGTGGAACCAGTTTTGGATTGACCAAATCCCTGACCTTAAACCAACGAAGGGGTATCCGGTTGACGCGAAACGATTCAAATTGGAAATTAACGAACTACAAACACGATTAAAAATCGCCGACATCGATATCTGGCGGCAAAAGTAAACGTGCAGTTTCAAAGTCACCTTTTGCTTCGCAAAAGTAGCGTTGCCCGAGGCAGACTTTCGCAAAGGGTTAGAAAATGAATGGGCGACGGGAGTGAACGAAGCAACGAACCGTGAAGCTAGACACCTCCGCCAGGATTCGCAGCCTCATCCACTACAAAGATTGCTTTGGGAACTCGTCCGGCGCAATAAAAAATGGACAAACCAAACCATCGACGCGTACCATTTGGCAGCGACTAACGGATTCACTCGGCAGCCACTCGTCCAAATGCAATCCATTCAAAAACTCAAACGGAACTGGCCAAAGGTGTTTAGGCACCCATTCAAATCGACTCTCTTGCGAAAAACAATCCGCCACTTCTGAATGGTGCAGCCATTTGCCTCGGCGGCAATCCGGATTGCAAAACCGCGGCAAACTTGGTTCAACTTCGCTGATGTGATCAAACAGACAACCATACACCAGCTGCTTCACGGCAACCTCAGCAGCCCGGTACTCAGGTTTTAAATGATCTTTATATCGTTTGGTCAAGGTCAGCTGATGCGATAGTAATCGATCGATTTTTCGATTGTAATTATCACGAGAGTCAGGACCCGGGTAGGTAAAACTGTCACCTGTTTTCACAGCCAGATAGAACTTGACAGCAAGTTCGAGGTGCGTGATCACGCCATCAACTGGACGCATCAAAAAGTCAAGCTCGCCCGCTGTTGAATGCTTACTCTCTTGAACTTGAAGATTCTTTTCCAGTAATTCAACTTTCGGCGATGACTCTAACAGGATCGCAAGTGCGTCTTCGTAAAGATGCCCTAACTTCTGGTCAAAGTTAAGCTCAATCGAATCAACCGATGGACTCAGCAATTCGCGGTTGAATTGATCGGCATCGGGCAAGTCACCCACCAATAGCGGGCTGACCAACAAACTCCGAATCAGCGCATTTGCAGCTGTCATGCTTTACTGATCACGGAGTGCTTTAAAATATTGCTCAGCGTGTTCGCGGTGCTTTCTGGAGAGCTTTTGGTTTTCCGTTGGATCGGTGTCGACCGTCTCCGTTGCTTGAATCAATTCGGCAACTTCAGCCGTCGTGCGACCAGTAATATTCTGTCCATCGGCGTTGCCAGTGACCACCTTCTCGCCTCTACCAACCTTGCCGCGCACGCCCGACTTGAAACCGCTCGTTTCATCTTCCTCGAACGGTCGAGCCCCCAAGCCTTGGCCGGCACCGCCATTTCCATCCCCTTTACCTTCACCTTGGCCGCGACCGCGACCTTGACCTTGACCTTGTCAGCCACCGCCGCCCTGTCAGCCTTCGCCACAATCACAGTCATTTTCGTTGGGGTTTTTGAGATCGTCGATCATGTCTTCCAAATCTTGGAGATTCTGCATGTCTTGCATTTGCTGCTTCAGATCCTCAAGGTCTTCGCCCATCCCTTCCATTGCTTCGGCAGCTTCTTGCATCGCCTTCTTCATCTGGCCGGAGTCACCGTTTTGCATCGCTTCGGCTGCGTTTTGCAACTGCTTTGCGATGTTGTCGAGGTTCTGTTGTTGCTTATTGTTTTGTTCAGCGGCTTCTTTTTGCTGCTGCAACTGAGCTGCCTTGTCCAAGTCACCTTCTGCGGTTGCCTTTTCAATTTGCTTCTGTAGATCGTCGATTTTTTGTTGTCGTTGCTCAGCGGCCTTCTTCATTTGGTCGGCAAGCTCTTTCAGTTGATTCGCAACTTGTTTTGCTTCGGCTTTGGACAGTTTGCCCTCTTTTAGCTTTTTCGCCAAATCCTTAATCGCCTTGTCCGCATCTTCAAACTTTCCGTCAGCCAATGCATCGGCAATTTTCTTAGCGACGCCTTTTCCGGTGTCTTTGAGTTTATTCAAATTGTCACGAAAACTCTTGCTGTTTCCGATCGATTTCTGTCGCTCTTCGATTTCCTTTTTAATGTCGTTAATCTTGACCAAAGCCTGTTTGCGATTTTGTAGGTTGTCACTGTTTAATTTGTCAAATTTCTCAGCAATCGCCTTAACATCTTCACTGGCATCGGCGAGTCCTTTGGCTTCGATTTGTTTACGAGCCTGTTCGATTTTTTTCTTAAAGGCTTCAACCTTCAATTTCACCTTTTCTTTGTCCATGGCTTCTTTTGAACCAGCTGCATTTGCTTTTAGCTGAGCGTCTGGCAAGAACATCAACAAACTGATGATCGCAATCGGTATCAAAGGCAACAATCCGCTCCAGCGTGGCCGCAATTCAAACTTCTCTGAAACTTCGATCGTTTCGACGCGATTTACCGCGTCCTTGATCAATGCCTGTCCGACTTGTCCTTCAGCGACTTCTGCGGGGATCGCAAGCGCACTGGACACGCGTTCCTTTAAACCAAAACGCTGGTCGACTTCACTGGCAACTGCCAATCGCGAACCCAACCGCCGATAGGTGACAATCGCCGCGACGAAAAATCCAATCACAATCGCGCCCAAGGTCCAACAATAGATCCAAGCACTTTTATGATCTTCGGTTTGGAGAAAATCAAGGTGCCAGATTTTCGGAATCGCAACCCCGACCGCCGCGATCAACAGGCTGACAAAAGCCGCCCAAGTAAGGATCGAAAAGAAGTGACCGACGGCCATGCGACGCCGAGCGACTGAAACTGCCTTGTTAAGTTCGTTCATCGAAAGCTCCCGTTCCAACGGTCATTTTTAAAACCCACCAATCTTCGCGATTTCGCAAACTGATCTGATCATTCCTGTGTGATTAGCTTATCAAATAATCCGCCTGTTCTATACAATGAATCTTAAAGCACGCAGTATTCAGGCAGGTTTGTGCTGTTGTTTCGGTAGGAAAACCGGTTTATTTCCACCATAAACGGATTTTGAGCCTGCTTTGAGAGACTTAACCGCAAATTTGACGTGATGTAGTGTTTATTTAACGTAGAATTTTCGGTTAGACTGGGAGTAGGAAAAAACGACTTCACGGTTTAAAAAATACCGCAAGTTCGATACTGCTTCTATCGTTTTACAAGAATCCAATCCGGCTGGTTTATTCCGGCTTTTTAACATCCTGTTGCACGCATGTCGCAAACGCTGACAAAACCTGAAACACAACCGGCCCCCGAGCCTACTCATGGGCTTCCTTCGCCTCGCGATTTCCCCAAAGCGGATGTCGTGATTTTTGATGGAAATTGCAATTTTTGCATCGGCCAAGTAAAGAACGTCCGTCGCTTCGATGGCAAAAATCGCGTTTCGTTTATTTCGTTGCATGATAATTTTGTGGCCGAAAACTTCCCGGACCTGACTTACGACCAAATGATGTCTCAAATTTATTTGGTTCCCGGGGGCGATAGAGGCGAACATCAGTACAGCGATTCGCGTCATGGTGGTGCAGCTGCCATCGCTTATCTAACGCGTCGCTTGCCGTTGTTGTGGATCTTTGCTCCGCTGTTGAACTTTCCGTTCACAATGCCAATCTGGCAATGGGGATATGGAATTGTTGCTCGAAGCCGGTATAAGATCGCGGGAAAACGAGGAGTCGAATGCGATGAAAACGGCAGCTGCGAATTGCATTTCGGAAATAAAAAGTAGTAACAAGCTGCCGTGTCGCTTTCTCTAGACGAACTTATCAAAAAAGTCCCTCATGCGATGCTGCGCGATCAACATCGCTTGCGACAACAACTGCAGCGATTAAAGACCGACGCCAAAAAAGCCAAAGCACCTGCCCCCAAACCAATCAAGCTGGGCAACAGCCTATCGGCTCCCTCCCCTGCCCCAGTCGACGATGACCCGCGGTTAACGCAACTGGTCGATCGACTGGAATCATCTGTTCAGTTGCGTCAAAAACGTGCTGACGCATTCCCAACGGTTTCGGTTGATAAGACGCTGCCGATTTTCGAACGACAAGCCGAGATCATTGAAACGATTCAAAACAACCAAGTGGTCGTGATCAGTGGCGAAACCGGCAGTGGTAAATCGACGCAACTACCATTGATGGCGATGTTGGCTGGCTATGGGATTTCGGGAATGATCGGCCACACGCAACCGCGGCGAATCGCCGCTCGCGGGGTCGCCGCTCGGATCGCCCAACAAATGAAATCCAGTGTCGGCAAAGAAATTGGTTTCAAAATTCGATTTGACGACAAAACCAGCAGCGACAGCTACGTCAAACTGATGACCGACGGAATTTTGTTAGCCGAAACTCAAACCGATCGTTTCCTAGACCAATACGAATTGATCATCGTCGACGAAGCCCATGAACGTTCGTTGAATATCGATTTCTTGCTGGGCTACATAAAACGCATTCTATCAAAGCGTAAAAACTTTCGATTGATCATCACCTCGGCTACGATCGACACCGAGCGATTTGCAGCGCACTTCACCACCGATCCGGCAAACCCCGTTCCAATCATCAACGTTGAAGGCCGCACCTACCCCGTCGAAACACGCTACCAACCTCCTGAATTGCTCGCCGATGGCACGACCGCAGATTTTGAAGAACACCTAGTAAACGTGTGCCGAGAACTAGCAAACATCGACGACGGTGACATGCTAGTGTTCTTGCCAACCGAAGCAGACATCCGACGCGCCACCGACTCACTCAATGCCGCTCGACTGCCCGGCCGCACCACCGAAGTTTTACCGCTCTATGCGCGGCTGTCGACCGACAAACAAAATCAAATCTTCCAACCGGGAAAGGCTCGACGGATCGTCCTCGCCACCAACGTTGCTGAATCATCCATCACCGTTCCTCGAATACGCTACGTCGTCGACACCGGCACCGCTCGGATCAGCCACTATTCGGCTCGTAGTAAAGTACAGCGACTACCGATTCAACCAATTTCTCAAGCCAGTGCCAACCAACGCAGTGGACGTTGCGGCCGAATCGGCCCCGGCATTTGCGTCAGGTTATTCGACGAAGACGATTTTGAATCGCGGCCAAAATTCACCGTACCCGAAATTCGTCGAACCAATCTTGCTTCGGTGATCCTACAAACGCTATCGCTCAAACTCGGCGCCATTGACGAATTTCCTTTCATCGATCCACCTCGCCCCGAAGCGATCCGCGACGGGTTCAAAACCCTTCACGAAATCGGCGCCGTCGACGAACGAAGACAGCTAACTCAACTGGGTCGCAAGTTATCCAAAATGCCAGTGGATCCACGAGTTGGGCGAATGGTGTTTGCAGCGGACAATGAAAATTGTTTGAGCGAGATTTTGATCATTGCTGCAGCACTCGAAATCCAAGATCCTCGCGTTCGGCCACCTGAAAAACGCAAACCAGCCGACGCCGCACATGAAAAATTCAGACATGAAACTTCCGACTTCATGTCACTGCTAAAGCTATGGGACTTTTACCACGATCGCAAAGCAGCATTGTCGGCCAGTAAACTTCGTAAAGCGTGCCAACAGAACTTTCTGTCGTTTCCTTTGATGCGGCAATGGGTCGATATCCACCGGCAACTCAAATCAATGGCACGCGACCAGCGACTTAAAACGCATTCTCGTCGGGACGACTACGATTCCATCCATCGCAGCCTGTTGACGGGCTTGCTTTCGGGCGTCGCATTATTGACCGAAAAACGCGAATACACCGGTGCCGGTAATATCAAATTCAACTTGTGGCCGGGCTCAGGAGTCTTTGAAGCGAAACCGCAATGGATCGTCGCCGCTGAAATTGTCGAAACCAGCCGTCGTTACGGTCGCACGGTTGCCAAGATCGATGTCAGTTGGATTGAGCGGCTTGCGTCGCACCTGACGAAACATCGCTATGTTGACCCGCATTGGAGCAAAAAACAACAGGCAGTGATGGCGTCCGAGCATGTGACGTTATTTGGGATTCCAATCATCGCCGGTCGTAAAACCGGCTACGGAAAAATCGATGCGGAAGTCAGCCGAAACTTGATGATCGATCCTGGCTTAGTCGAAGATCAATTTGAAGGCACCTTTGACTTTCTAACTCATAATCGCTGGTTACTCGAACAAATCAAAACCGAAGCTGACAAAACACGTGATCGTGATTTAATCGTCGATCGCTACAACATCGAGGCATTTTATCAAAAACACTTGCCCGCCAACGTTTTCAGCAATTCAACACTGACCAAGGCCCTTCGCGAAAACCCAGAACTAGATGCTCAGCTACGCATGACGCGAGCCGATTTGTTGCCAGCGACCGAGATCAACAATATCGACGAACAGTTCCCAAGCGAAGTAAAAATCGGGTCGATGCAAATCCCAATCAAGTATCAGTTTTCGCCAGGATCGGCCGACGATGGTGCGACAGTTAGGATTCCAATCGAAGGCGTCGGGCAACTGGATGACGTTCAAACAGGTTGGTTGATTCCAGGGATGTTAGAGCCACGGATCGTGGCGTTGATTCGCAGCTTGCCAAAAGCAATTCGCCGCAACTTAGTCCCGGCCCCAGACACCGCTAAGGTAGTCGCCAGTAGCATTGAATTTGGCAAAGGTCGCTTCATCGAAGCGGTCGCCCAAGAGCTAACTCGAATTGGAGGGCTGCCGATTTTAGAAACAATGTTCAAAACCGAGAAGATCGACAAGCACTTGCAAGTGAACTTGGAAGTCGTCGATGAAGCCGGCGAACTATTGGCTCAAGGACGATCGGTGGGTGAATTGCGCCAGCAGCTTGGGGCTGAACACGCGTCGAACATCGTCGAGGTCGAAGACGAAACGTGGAATCAAAAATCACTTCGCGATTGGACATGGGACGACTTTCCGCGTGAGATCATGATCACTCGCGGCGGAACCCAACTCGGCGCTTATCCGACCCTCGTTGACGACGGCGATTCGGTTTCACTTCGGTTGTCTGATTCGTCCAACGCCAGCGACATGGTGACTCGCCAAGGCCTCGTTCGCTTGCTGCAAATCAAAAACCGGAAGTCACTTCGGTCACAAGTCAACTGGCTGCCGGATCTGGATCGTAGCATGTTGACGTTGAGCCGAATGGTCAGCGCTGGCGATTTGAAAAAACACTTGGCGGATTTGATTGCCAGAATTGCCTTTGTTGATCGTCAAAAGATTCCACGAACAAAAGAACAGTTTGATGCCTTGCAAACAAACGCCGTCGAACGTATCAGTGTCGCGACGCAGGAGGTTGCGAAGTGGTTACCAAAGTTAGCGGCAGCTGTTCATTCAGTTGAACTGCAAATGGAAACCATGCCAGCAAGATTCAGTTCCGCCAAAGGCGATATTCGTATGCAGATTGATGGCCTGAAAGACAACGGCTTTTTGGCTCGAACACCATGGCAATGGCTGCAGCATTACCCGCGTTACTTTGAGGCGATTGAATATCGGATCAGCAAGTTAGATTCGACGGCAGCGGACAAAGAAAAAGAGCTTCGGGAGTCGGTGAGTTCATTTTGGCAGCAGTTTGTCGACATGCGAGAATTCCATCGCGCCCAAGCGATCGTCGATGCGGAAATGGCACAGTATCGCTGGATGATTGAAGAATACCGAGTCAGCTTGTTTGCTCAGCAACTGGGAACCTGCATCAAAGTGTCGCCTACGCGGTTAGAAAAACAGTGGGCAAAAATTCGAAAAACGTAGCCTGCATCCTAAAGCGAATCTGAATGTCAGTCCCAAACCCTCGAATGAACAAACGGGCATGTCGAAACTAGCCGGCTAATAAGAGCTTATCCCACAACCTTTTCGAGAGACGCATTTTTCTACTTTGTCACGAGGTATTGGGATAAGCACTAAGTCTTCGGAAGAACCTATTTGCGTTTTAAAAGAAATAGCCACCTAACAAAAATCGAGCTACTCAGGATTTTGCCGCAGTCACAGTTTGTGATCTTAAAAATTAATTTGTTTCAAAAACTTATCTGTTTGCGCTTATTACCTTGGTACGCTGGCACTTTCGGGTGGAACCAAATTGCTGCTCAAACCCACACGATAAAGGCTCAACTTTGCGGTAATCTGGTTTATTTATGCCAGCAACGCCATTGCTTTTAACGCTTTTGCGCTCAATCACGTTGTAGATCTTAATCGTTGATTGACAGTTACGTCATTGTCCGTCACAACAGTCCCCACTCACCCTACTAGGCACGATTGTGCAATCCGCCATCAACGGTGGACCAACGATCTTCACCAAGCGTGGCGTTGAATCGTTTACCTCATACTCCCCTCCTCACTTGGCAGTTAATTGACTGCCATGGCTCTACTTTCTCTATCCCCCTAAGGACTGGTTTTGAATTCTCCTACAGCTCCCACGGACTGGGTGCGCGACGTGCGCGCAACTTTGAAAGACTCAGATCAAAATTTTCACCAAGTCAAAAGTTGGATTTACTGGCGAGACATGTTGGTCGGCGCGGTTGTCGCGTATGGAGCAGCTACGCTTTATTTAGAGGCACCCCCGTTTTCGATTTGGCAATTCGTAGGCTTCGTTGTTGCCGTGTTCTGGCTCTACCGAGTCGGATCATTGGTCCATGAAGTTTGCCATCTCGGGCGGCACGAATGCACTTCATTTAAAGTCGCTTGGAATATCCTAGTAGGCATCCCAACCCTAACGCCGTCAACGTTTTTTACGGGGCACCACCGCGACCACCATTCGCAACGTGTTTATGGAACTTCGCAAGACCCTGAATACGTCGTCAACGTTTGCAAACGCGGCAGCATCATGAACTTACTGTTCTACTTCTGCTTTGTTGCCGCCTTTCCGTTGATCGTGTTCACTCGGTTTGCGTTGGCCCCGCTGACTTTTATCACACCTGAAATTCGAGATTACTCGTTAAAACACTTTTCGGCCTTCACGTTCAACTGGAAGTACGAGCGTCCCATAAACCGCATTGATCGCAAAACATTCGCGACACTGGAATTGTTTTGCAGTTTGCGTGCTTGGTGCATTCCCGGTGCGGCTGTACTGGGTATCGCATCGCCTTCGCGAATGCTGATGCTATATTCACTGGGAGCGTCAGTGGTGATCTTGAATCAGTTACGACAACTTGCGGACCATCACTTTGAAGGCGATGGAAGTCATTTGACGATGTCCGAGCACATTATTGATTCGTGCAACTACACCAGCCGCGACCCCATTACTTGGCTGTTCTTTCCATTTTCGATCCAATACCACGCGCTGCACCACATGTTTCCATCTCTTCCGTATCACAACCTGTCGGGTGCTCACGAGTATCTGCTGAGAAAGCTACCCGCGGATTCGCCGTACCATGATTTGTCACAGCCCGGCTGGTGGTCAGTGGCGAAGGAAATGCTTCGCAAGGAACCAGCTACCGCCTAGCAATCGAGCCAGCTTGCTCGCCTCCAACCGGAGATTTCAGCAGACTGGCTCTGTTGCTTTTAATCCAATTACCTTAAACCGTCGAGATTACTCGCCCACGCAGTAAAGGAACTTGTTGGAACGAATCAGCAGTTGCCCGTTACTGATTGCAGGCGTTGCTGAAAAGATCTCAGCATCATCGGTCAACTTGTTCGCCGCGATCTGTTCGCAATCGGCGTCGGCGTTGAACACAAACGTTTCTCCGTTACCTTTTGTGTAGTAAACCTTTCCGCCAGCAATCACTGGTGACCCGTAGTCCGGCGAACCAAAACCGCCACGACCACCGCCTGCGTTGGCTGGACGACTTTCTTTGGTGGATTTAAACCTGAGCTTTTTAAGTTGCTCGCCAGTTTTACTATCGACGACTTCCATGATTCCGCCACGAGTCACCGCATACATTTGACCAGCAAACACCACTGGGCTAGAGAAACTGGCACTCACCGGCGACTTCCATTGCACATGCGATTCAGTCACGTCCTTGGCCCCTCCGGCTCGAACCGCGATGCTCCCACCGCCACTGCGACCTCCAACCGAAGCGTAAACAACTCCGTCGCTTAAGACGGGACTGGTGTAAAAACCAGTTTGTTCCCCGCCGATGCCCGCTGCGAGCCAAGCGAGTTTTCCTGTCTTGGGATTGATGGCCCAGAGTTCATTTGGGACTCCAATCACAATGTCAGAGCGTTCGTCATCAACGTTGATCACCATTGGAGTTGACCAAGTATTGTCCATCGATTTAGATTCGCACTTCCATCGCTGTTCTCCGGTTTTTTTGTCGAGTCCGTAAACGCAGCGGCTTTCTGCCAACGCTGGCACGATCAATAAATCGTCACAAACGACTGGACTGGAAGCAGACCCCCATCGCTTTGAATCCGATCCGTCACCGACATCCTTTTTCCAGAGTTCATTGCCGTCAAAGTCGTAAGCGATCACTCCGCTTTTGCCAAGAAAAACAAACAGCGACTCTCCGTCAGAAACTGGCGTGTGAGAAGCGTAGCCATGAGCGGTAACACCAATCCCGCTAAAGTCGTCTTCGTTTTTGGTGCCAGGAATCGTTTTTGACCAAAGTTCCGTACCGTTTTTTTGGTCGATACAAACCACGTGGCGTTCTAGGTCTTCCTTCTTGCCGGTGTTACTACGGCTTTCTCCGTAACCTGAGTAGCAGGTTACGAATACTTTACCACCGACAACGATCGGAGAAGAACAACCGGCGCCTGGCAGAGCGGTTTTCCAGCGGATATTTTTTTCGGGCGACCACTCCGTTGGCACACTACCCTCACTGATGCCGCTACCCTGAGTTCCTCGGAAACGAGGCCAATCGTTGTCTTGGGCATTCGCGGCAAAAGAAAACAATGTCGTCGCGGTTAGCGAGATAACGGCGATTAAGATCGAAAAATTATTCTTCATTGGTGAATCCAATTTGAGTTCGTTACTGTGTTTAATGTAATCTCTTTGGTTCTTCCGAAAATTTATGGTCTGTCTAAGTTGAGTTGACTCGTTTTTAGTGCTGACTTTAGTTGGTTAGGCACCTGTTAGTAGGGTTGAAAAACGGAGTGATGAAGATCCTAAAACACCTTTTCCTCCAACAACACCGAAATAAGTTCTCGATTTAAACGTGGCAAGTGGCGACAATTGCCACGCCGACCTCATACTCACGTATAAGAAGCCACCAAAACGAGAACGTAACCGTTCACGGCCTTGGTTCGAAGAACCCAATGTCGCTCAACTTTCCAAGTTGTTAGCGTAACCCTGGAAGCCTTTTCGCCATACCAACCGTTGTCAATTGGTTCGCGTTTTACCACTCCACGCTTACGATTCGGAGAATCGTGCGACAATAGCCGTGAACGACTACACGACAACTTAGTTTACAGGCAAACTTATTCGTCGAAGGCAGGTCGATTTTCTTTTGTACTTGGTGTCTGAGAGCGACCGCCACCACCTCGACGTCCGCCTCCTTGAAACTGTTTGGCCATCGTTTCAAGTTCTTCTTTGGTTACGAAGCCATCACCGTCGCCGTCCATGCGACCGAACATTCTTCCCATTTGCTGCCCCGCTTCATCCTTCGAGATCTTACCATCTCCATCGGCATCGCGCTGCATCACACGGTCGACAAACGAGCCAGAGTTCCCGCCAGGTCCGCCTGCACCTCGACCACCGCGTGAAGGTGCTAATTCAGTTGAATCGAGAATGCCGTCGGCATTTTTGTCCAGCGCTTTTAGCGCGGTTGCTGCGTTTGCGATTTCTGCAGCAGATAATTTTCCGTCTTTGTCAGCATCAAGCGCCATCATCATGGGAGACGGGCCCGACCGCTGGCCACCTCTCTGACCGCCACCCCTTTGACCGCCAGGGCGTTGTGCAGTCACAATAGACGACATCGATACAGTAGCCAGAATCGCGAATATCAAAATGAACTTGTGCATTGTGTTATCTTTCCAAAGAGCACGTAGGTTTAAAACGACCAATCGTCGAACGCTCTTTTTAACACAAAACACGCACGGAAGTATCGCCGTGCGTGTTTTTTTGCTGTCATTCCAGCTTACAGAGACTAGCTAAATAGCTTCGATCACCTCGACAGAAAACTACTTCCATCGTCGGGCGATATGATTTGCCTACCAGATCTTAATCCGTTGCTCTTCTGGGCGATAAAGCTTGTCCCCTGGCTTGATGTCGAAGGCTTGATAGAAAGCATCAATATTGGTGATTGGTCCGTTGACTCGATAGCGGGACGGCGAATGAGGATCGTTCAGCAAACGCTTGATCATTTCCTCTTCTTTGTACTTTCGCTTCCACACGCGACTCCACCCAACAAAGAACAACTGATCGCTGTTCCAACCGGCTACCGTTTTGTCCAAACTTTCATCCTTGGACAGCTTTAATGCCCGGTGAGCAACTTCTAAACCTGACAAATCAGCAATGTTCTCGCCCAATGTCAAACTACCATTGACCTTCTTGCCCTTAAGCGGCTCGAACTCGGCGAATTGGTTTACCAACTGCTTAGTCAAATTAGCGAACTCGTTACGATCCGATTCGGTCCACCAATTTTTCAGGTTGCCGTCTCCATCGTATTTGCTGCCTTGATCATCGAATGCATGGCTGATCTCGTGACCAATCACTGCTCCGATACCACCATAATTAAGTGGCGCGGGCGTGTTCAATTCGAAGAATGGCGGTTGTAGGATGGCGGCAGGAAAAACAATCTCGTTCTTAGTTGGATTGTAATAAGCATTCACTGTTTGCGGCGTCATCCCCCACTCTTCACGATCGATCGGTTGGCCCAGCTTTGAAACGTTTCGATAATGTTCAACTAGGTTCGACCGCATCATGTTGCCGAACAGGTCATCTGCTTCGACTTCTAGCTTTGAGTAGTCTCGCCAACGATTGGGGTAGCCAATCTTCGGAGTGATCTTTGAAAGTTTCTCTTTGGCCTTCGCCTTGGTCGCGTCAGTCATCCAAGTCAAATTGTCGATGCTATCGTCAAAGGCCTGAAACAGGTTCTTTACCAGTTTTTCCATTTCGGCTTTGGCCTCTGGCTTAAAGTGCTTTCGCACATACAGTTTGCCAACAACCTCACCTAACGCTCGCCCTGACACCAAATCAACACCGCGTTTCCAACGTGGCTGCTGCTCTTCAACGCCCGACAGTTGTTTTTGATATAAAACAAAATTAGCATCAACAAAATCTTTTGATAACAACGGAGCTGCAGCGTCGATATATCGAAATTGCAAGTAAGCCTTCCAAACATCAAGCTCTGTTTGATCGACGATCGTGGCCAGTTTCTCGAAGAAACTAGGAGTCTGCACAACGACCATCTCAATCGCTTCGGGCACATCGTTACCAACGAAGTACTTTTTCCAGTCGATAGCATCGCCAGAAAGTTTATTAAGGGACGGCATGTCCATCTTGTTGTAAGTTTTGTTTGCGTCTCGCATTTCAACACGAGACCATTGAGCCTTGGCTAACTCGATTTCCAGTTCCAAAACAGCTTTGGCGAGTTTGCGTTGTTCAGGTAGGTTAGTCAGTTCAAACAACTTCTCCATGTAGGCCAATAAATGATCTCGCTCGGCCTGTTTATCGTCTTTTAGATAGTAGTCACGATCGGGAAGCGTTGTGCCGCTCTGCGATAGATACATGATATGTTCTGTTGCGTTGCCTTTGTCTTGCGACACGCCGGCGGCTATTGGTGACCCAATGCCGAACTTGCTGAACTTAGCGAACCAATCGACTAATTCAGTTTTATTCTCAATGGCTGCGACCAGCGCCAGTTCGTCTTTGATTGGCGTCATCCCCAGTTCGTTGGCACGATCCTCGTTCATATAACTACGAAACAGATCGGCTACCCTTTGTTCATCAGTGCCTTTAACGTTGTTTCCTTTGGAAACTTCATCAATGATCGTTTTGATCCGGCTCTGCGAAAGGTCGATCAGTACCGTAAAGGCGCCAAAGTTCGATTTATCACTTGGGATTTTTGTATTCTTCAACCACGTCCCATTCACGTGCTCAAACAGGTCATCTTGAGCTCGCACGGACATATCAAAATCATTTTTATCCACCGCTGCCTGTTGAGCCATCGCTAGACAGGGAACCAATAAAGTGATTGTTAAACAACCAGCCACCGCTAGCGACCGTGCTTCTTTGAAATTCATCATGATTGAAAAAGTGCTGTCGAGAAACCAAGAAAAAAACAAGCACGACCCCATGACCGTGCTTGAAAGGACTATGAAAATTGTACCGTAAATTTCAAATTAGCAAAACAGAGTGCTGAATATTGAAAAGGTTTGCAAACGAATCCATAAAATACCGCTGGCTACCAATAGTATTTAAAATAGATCAACAATTACTCGATGAATTCAAGCACCGAGAAGGCTTGGGATTTCTCTGGCATCGAATTAACGGGAACATCCGCCGACGCAGGGACAACAGCATCATCTGCTAAAGACAAACTAAGCCCTTGTGGCACTGGGTTGGTAATACTGTTACTGACCGGAATTGATGATGCAGGCTTTTCAGCGGTTCTGGCCAGTGACGCTTCTGGCATCGACGTCGCTGGCAAAATTGAAGTAGCCGCCTGGCCTTGGTTGGCCCCTTTCAAGGCCGACACACCAACCGGAACAACAGTCGTTGGTGTTGGTGTTGGTTGAACCGCTATCAATTGGCCTTGAACCGGTCTGGTGTTAGAACTTGCGACTTGCCGCGGAAGGCTCGGCCTCGACACGATTCGTCGTTGCTGAGGAAAATTTTGAGTTTGTACTGGCTGTTGCACACGATTGTTAGGGAAATATCGTACCACCGAACCATCCGCTCTTCTGATGTATACAGGCTGACGAGATGGTGCTGCGGTCAGCCGGCCTTGATACCCGTTCTGCGGGTAACTTGGCACGTATCGTTGCGGTTGAGGCGGGACACGAAATCTACGGAATATCTGCGCTTCGGCTTGGGAGGTCGAAAGTAGTGACGCACAAGCGACAAACATTAAAATTTTTGAAATCATGGTTCTTCTCTCTAACTTGACCACATGTGAACAACACGCCGAAATCAATCCGGCCCACCACCAGTGTTTTAACATTGTGGCATGGGAGCACTGGAATTAAAAGTAGCGATTACACGCACTACGAGCACAAAGTTGCCTTTGTTTGCAAAACCACATTCCGATTGAATCGAAAATCTAATTTTTGCGAAATTCTTACAAAACAATCAATTTGAAGCCAATTCAGAAGTGCTATTACAGCCAACATTTGGCAGTTTTGGCAAGCTTTGCGGCCCCGATTTGACCGTTTAACGGGCTGCCCGTTTAGGGACGATTTAACGCCTTGTGAGCATTAGGCTCACTTCAACAGCCATCATGGTTCAAGCTTTGCTGATCATAACGGGACTCACGAGTTTCATGCATTTCCGATCTCACCTCATCCTCAAGCTCTCGTCAGTATTCCTCTTTGTTAGCTTGGGATCGCACCATGTCTCGGCTGACAACACTGACGAAAGTCCGATCCGACGAACTGCGATTGTCAACGCAGTTGAAGCGTGCCAACCATCGGTTGTCAACATCCGCGGACGCAAGACCGTCAAAGACGATGACAACACAAACGCCGACGGCAAGAAACAAGTCAATGGAATGGGGACCGCGGTCGTCATCGATTCTCGCGGATACCTACTAACCAACTATCACGTCGTCCAAGGCGTACGCAAGATCGAAGTCACTACCAGTGACCGGCAAAAAACAATCGCACAACTGTTGGCTCACGATCCCGAAACCGATCTAGCCATCTTAAAGATAGACACACGAAGTCCGTTGCCGCCGATCAAAATTGGCACTTCATCGAACTTGCTGTTAGCAGAACAAGTGATTGCGATCGGAAACGCATACGGATACGAACACACTGTTACAACGGGAATCGTATCGTCGCTCAGCCGAACGGTTCAAGTTAACGATGAACAGATCTATCGGAATTTGATTCAAACCGATGCTGCGATCAACCCGGGAAATTCAGGTGGGCCATTGCTAAACACCAAGGGTGAGTTGATCGGCATCAACGTTGCCGTGCGAATTGGAGCCCAAGGCATCGCATTCGCGATTCCGGCGAACGACGCGATCGATGTCGCTGCGGATTTAATGTCGGAGATTCTACCGAAGGAAAACTCTCACGGTTTGACTTTGGAAACAGAATACGTCAACCATACTCCGCGACTAAAAGTGATTTCAGTTGCCACCTCTAGCCCAGCGGCAAAAGATGGCATTAAGCCCGGCGTTTACATTTCAAAGGTCAACGGAAGAACGGTAAACAGTCGACTGGCTTTCCAAACCGCATTATTGAATTCGTCAAAAAACAAACTCAAAATCAAATTCGCAGACGACACAACCACTGAACTTGTCTATTCAAAGCCAAACTACGCGGTCCGTGACAATGCGGTAAAAGTCGCATTGGGTGGCAACCCCGCAGTTCCCTCAAAACCAACCACAGCTGCGTTATTGGCTTGGCATCCATTGGGCATGAAACTAGTCCCAGCGTCCGAAACTGAACTTAAAAATCGCCATCCGCAATACAAGCGTGGCTTACGTGTAACAAGTATACGCAAAGGCAGCCCTGCCGATTCGAAGGGCATCATGCCCGGTGATGTTGTCGTCGCCATGCACGGCTGGAAAACTGAATCGTTAGAAAACCTGGCGTATATTTTACAACAGCCGGATATCAAGAAACGTCAAAACTTTTTGTTCTATATCCTACGAGACAAAGAACCGTTTTGGGGTCAAATGCGAGTCGCAAGTTTACCGAGATAATCGTTTTCGAATCTAGGACTTACCGACTTATCTAAGCCCGAAACTACGCATCGGCCTTACTTTCGCATCGATGGGCTCACCCCAGATGAGCCATCGCCCCAATCCAAACGACGGTTCCGTACCGCCAGCGTGACCATTCCGCTGGCGGTTTTTATTTCTTCTGCTGCGAACTTGATTATGTTTGATTTCGTATAAAAGTGAGTAGTCACGGTTTTAGTTGGAGGTTAAACTACGCTCCGCGACAGTTAGTGTCGCTTCTTTTCAAGCAACCGCATCTTATTGATGAACTGGAAGTGCTTGTTCAGCTGGTGCTGGCCACGGTCTTCAAAACCGTCGGGCTGCATGGAAATCATGTGGCCGGTGGGTTCGATTCCCATGCACTTCCGCCATCAATTGCCTTAGCACTCCGCGGGGCATCTCACGGCGGCAACTTCGAAATATCGGAACTAAGATCCTGTGAATTTTGACATCGATTTCACCGTCCCTCTACGGCACCGAGTCCGATTCACGACCGATTTGGCAGGTCGAGATTTCGAAGTACTAACGGAATTGATCGTAGCAAACGATGACGTCGCGCCTCCCACAAAAGTGTTATTGATTGTTGACCACGGTGTTGCCAATTCCGTTGCCACGAGCCAGCTGGTGTCTCGTTTAAGCGACAGCAAACAAATCATGGTGATGGACTGCAGCTCGGTTACCGTTCGCAAATCAACTGTCAACGAATTCGCTGACAACGAATCCACTGATAACACGGACGAGCCTTCTACTACTTCCCCGAAAAAATCGCCTGCCTATATCATGATGGGCGGCGAGATTTGCAAAAACGACACCGACGACGTAGAGAAGATTCTCGGCCTAATCAATCGATTTGAATTTGACCGCCGTAGTGTCATCGTCGCAATCGGCGGCGGCGCACTATTGGACACCGTTGGTTTTGCGGCTGCCACGGCACATCGCGGTGTACGCTTAATCCGAATTCCCACCACAACACTGGCGCAGGCCGATTCAGGAGTGGGTGTTAAGAATGCAATTAATTACTTCAACAAAAAGAATTGGCTCGGCACTTTCGCTGTGCCTTGGGCAGTCGTCAACGACCATGCGATGCTCAACAGCTTGTCCGATCGAGACTTTTGTTGCGGTTTTAGTGAAGCAGTAAAAGTGGCTCTGTTGAAATCGCCCGGAGATTTTGAATTCCTTTGTCGCAATGCTGCTAAAATTCGCCAAAGAGAAACCGACGTGACTTTCGAGGCGATCAAACAGTCCTGTTTGCACCATCTGAAGCATATCACCCAAGGCGGTGACCCCTTCGAAACCAAGGAAGCTCGACCGCTCGACTTTGGACACTGGTCAGCTCATAAGCTTGAGTCAATCACGGAGTATCAAGTTCGACACGGTGAAGCAGTGGCGATCGGCGTGATGCTAGACTGCATCTATAGCTCGCGAGTCTACGGGCTGCCTGAATCCGTTGTTCGCAAGGTCGGCGAGTGCTTCGCGGAACTAGACTTACGGTTGTGGTGCGACGCACTGGACAACGTGGACTTGATTTTGGCGGGCTTGGAAGAATTCCGCCAACATCTAGGCGGACGACTGACAATCACGTTGCTCGAAGACGTCGGCAAACCAGTCGACGTACACGAAATCGATCTAGCGCAAATGAGAAATTCAATTCGCGAGTTGGATCAATGGTGCCAAGTACTTCATACTCGAAGCTAACGTCGATTGTTTTTTGGCGACCGGCACAACCGCTTAGTGAAAACACCTTAAAATACAAGCTCGCGCCGCAAGCAAATGTATTTTCATGAAAAGTGATCGATGCACTCGCTCGCGCATCGAGCTTGTAGGTCGCTAATATCTCAGCCGCTAAATTCCGGAAAGAGCCTCAAAAGCCATCGTTATCCACTATGACTTTGGTGTTCCAGTGATCTTTCCAAAGGCAAACGTATCGGTTGTCATTTCAACTTTGATTTTAGCGGCATTCGGTACGCTCACGGCGACCGGTGTAAAACCACGTCCTCAGCACGACCCCGGTAACACAGCGACTTCTAAAACCTCGCCAGTATCCGCATCAACAATTTTGAACTCGGGAGACTTGCCGATAGGATCCCAACCCACATACTGTTCGCCGGCTTTTCCGTAATACCAAACGTGATCAGGCGAAAATTGAAGCTGACCACCCGTTCGTCCAAACTCAAACTCCGAAGCAATTGGGCCACCCCAATCAACCGTCTTGGTTTCGTCAGCTGTTAACTCAAACGCCGTCATACGTCCTGCCAAAATCTGGACTCGCTGCTCACCCAACCCCAGCACACCACGTACGACACGATACTTGGCCGCCGGCACTTTGACTGATCCCTCAATCGCACCCACGTCAAACGAATACTGATTGTCAGTCGACACAATGACTGAAGAGATCATTGCGGCTTTAGAATTGAATGTCGATGTCATGTCAATTTCAGCCGTCGGCCCGTCGTAGGTTGACAGCGTAAGCGATTTTCCGTCACCGGCAATTTCAATGTTCTGCAACGTGTCGCCAACATAAATAGCTTTCGACAACAATGTTGCGTGCACACTGGCACCTACAACCATTGCGTCACGACCGATGTCGTTGAAACGGCCATTTCCGTCTTGATCGATAATGCGAATGGGCACCGGCCCGGCATCCGTCGAAATAGTTCCCGCCAACGCTCCACCGGGAGCCCACTCCCAGCCACTTGCATCTTTACGCAATCGAACCGCATAGCGAAACTTTGATCCCGATTTTGTTTGGCTGGACAAAACGACTCTGGTGGTTGCTACCCCGGTTTTTAAATCAACGATGGGTTTAACAGTCCGATCAAGCTCTCCATCGCCATTGGTGTCAAATTGAAGGTCATTTCCCTCCATGGCAACGGCGAAACCATCACCACCTGCGTGCGGTATCTTGATTCCATCTTTAACCGCAAACCATTTCTCGCTGGGCAATTCGATTGTCCAGTTACGATAACTGCGGTATTTCAAATCAACTGAATCTGCCGTCGCAGTACCGCTCGGGACAGTAAACACCATTGCAAGAAAAATGGCAGAGAGCAAACGGTTCATATTGAATCCTTAAAATTATGGAAACGCCAAGCTTTTGATTATAGCGATCGACATCACAAAACGCCACCTAACGAAATGCGCCAGCAGGGCGAATCAGTTTTTCAAGTTAGACGGGCTTGTTGAAATGGTAACCCGACGCGTTAGCGAGGATTTTAATGGGTTCCTCGCTAACGCGTCGGGTTACCAAAACACTCAGTTTCAAAAACTGATTTGCCCTGAATGCGCCAGCAATCTCGAAATTGCGGCGAGCCAGACAACCGTGCAAAA
>CAZORR010000004.1:45040-56892 GCA_964582115.1 uncultured Pirellulaceae bacterium | reverse complement strand
GTTCAGCGAACACACTAAAAAACGCTGATCCTTACAGAAGATCTTCTTCGCCGATAACATAAACCTGATCGTTCATGAGCTGTGGGGCCTCTTCATCAAGATCGCCAATTCCGGTCACAAACTGAAGATCACTCATCGTACGCTCGGTCTCTTTCATACTATCGGCGACCGCGTCGATTTGCCCGCTAATGAACTCGGGGTCCTGTCGATTGACAGAAATCTCAGCCAGCGATTTGATTTTGTTTTCCACTCGCTCGAGCTCCAGTTCCACAAATTGAAAATTAGCTTTCGCCTGTTCGTAGTTAACCAATCGATCGTTCAGTGTCGCTTGGTTGTCTAATAACGTGTGGCGTATCTTCGCGGCGTGGCTCGACTTGTCATCAGTCCCTAATTCCGCGAGCTGCTTTTCGATACGGGCAAGATCCTTCTTGATTTTGCTTTCCGATACCGTGTCAAAGAATTGTTTCATCGAGTGGTGAGAAAATAGTAGGCGAAGATAAACCCACAATAGGCGATCCAGTCCTTTGGTTTGTAGATCATCTAAGCTCAGGTCGGTTGCAGTACCCGTCGGTGTTTGAAGATCCTCGCTAATCTGCCCCAACCGTTGACACCGTTCACGAAGCGAAACGTAGCGTTGGTAGTGTCCTGGAGGTAGTGAATTTTGAATCTTGCGGAGAATGTCGCCGTTTCGCTGTGTTTTGATCTGTCGGTTTTCTTTTGCGGCCTGAGCATCGACGTAGCGTTGAAACTTGGGATGCGTACCAAGTAAACCCAAGTAACCCGCCTCTACCGCCAAAACTACGGGAATCCCAATATCGGGCCGACCACTGATGACAGCAGCACCCATCCCGCCTGCAAAAACGAGCAGGTTCCAATGGTTCAAAAAGGCAGTTTTGATGTAGTTAAACAAGTTGTCTAAAAATGAAAAAGTTAATTGAAACGATTCAGTGACATCAGAAGTCCATAAAAACTATCAATTGTCTCGGTTCACGCCAAGACAATAGTATAACGATTTCATGAATTCGTGCGGAGTAGTGCTGGTTGTGTTAACTAATCCCAGCCTGTTTTAATGCTTCCTCGGCCGCGATCAAGTCGCGAATATGATAGACCGTGTCTTGGAATTTTTGCTCTCGCTGCATTTTAGCCGCTGGGCGATCTGGCGGTTCGACTTCGATTTCTCGAGCCAAAGTTCCCGGCGAACTACTCAGCACATAAACTCGATCACCTAGGTAAACGGCTTCCTCGATTGAGTGCGTTACAAAAAACACGGTCGCCTGCACTTTTCGCCAGAGTTCAACCAGTAAGTCTTGCATGTTCAGTCGCGTTTGCGGGTCGAGCGCACCGAACGGTTCATCCATCAAAATGACGCGGGGGCTCAGGATCAAGCTGCGAGCGATCGCCACTCGCTGCCGCATACCACCCGAAAGTTCATGTGGGTATTTATTTTGGTCATCATCAACACTAAGGCCGACTTGTTCGATCCAGTGGCGGCCCAGTTCCTCGCGTACAGACCTTGAGACGCCATGACATTCCAAGCCAAAGGTAATGTTGTCCAAAACCGTTAGGTGATCGAAACTGGTGTAATCTTGAAACACCATTCCACGATCCGCACCTGGACCCGTCACTTGTTTGCCAAGGATTGACACCGATCCCGATGTCGGCGGATGCTGCGGCGTCAAACCAGCAATCAATTTTAGGACAGTACTTTTACCACAACCGCTTGGCCCGAGGATCCCAATGAACTCGCCTTGGTCGGGAATATCATCCACGACAAAAGACAGATCTTTGATCGCAGTAAACGAATTGGCTTGTCCTGCGTTATAGGTTTTGGTGACGTTTTTAAATTCGACAACCGGCACCACCCCATCATCAGTTGGTGTTTTCGATTGTTCGACTTCCTTGCCCATGCCCATTTTAACTTGATCGGGCTTGGCTTCGTCGGGTTGTTGTTTTTTTGGATCGCTCATGGTCGCCACTCTGTATCCCCGTCGCCCTTGGTTCGGCGAGATGGTTTAATGACATTCGATTCAGTCGGAATCTCTGGTGCGTTGGCTGAAACAAGCTTGTCAAAGGGCGGTTTGGCCGAAAACAACATGCACTTCACATCGCCCAAACGATGTAAAAACCAAGTCACTATCTGAAGCAACCAACCACTGCCACCATATTTGTAGGGAAACAGTCCTCGTTGGATCATATACAGCAACCGGTCAATCAAAAACGCGACAACGGGAATGATCAAAATGATCAAATAGATGTGTGCTCGCGGGCCAATTCGTTGCGATGTTAAAATCAAATTACCAAGTCCACCCGATTCATTGCCGAGCTTAATCGTTTCGGCAAGCATGATGTAGCCAAAGGCGAGACCAAACAACAAACGCAACGAATCGAACACCGTTGGCATCGCCAGCGGAACGAGAACTTTCGTGATGATCTGCCAGCGGTTAGCACCGACCGTATAAGCGGTATCGATATACTGCTGTCCCACATTGGCAACCGAAGTTGCGGTATCCGAAACAACGAATGCGACACACGCCAAAAATATGAACATGACCTTCTGGCCTTCATCGATTCCGAAAAAGAAAAACGTCAACGGAACCAACGCCGCAATCGGAATGTTACGTCCAAACAAAATCAACGGAGTCAGAAACGCCTTGATGGGTGGGAAACAACCGGCCATGATGCCCAGTGGCACTCCAACCGCAGCCGCGAGCGAAAAACCAAAGAACACTCGACTGAGTGTGGTGACGGTATTTCGAGTCAGTTTGCGATCGAACCAAAGCTCTTGAAACGTTTCAAAAGTCTCTGACGGGCTTGGGAGTGCTTGCGGACTGACGATTCTCGATTCAGCTTGTTCGCCGTTGGTGACAAACCACCACAGCCCAAACACCATTGCAATGCACAGCGTCCCTAAGATCACGGAAGCAGTGATTCCGATTTCACCACGTATCGGAAACCACTTCCGGCGACCGCCGCCAGTTTGCTTCGAAGCTGGTTTTTCCGAATTACTCATTAAGCGTCTAGAATCTTTAAGTGGCCATGCAATGTGAAACGATGTTCGGCTAGTTTGTAGTATCGGCTAAAAGCGACACTACAAAACCAGCCCTAGCACCGAGCGGTAGATCATCTCAGCTTTAGTTCAATGACTCAGCCGGGTAAATCTTAATCTCTACTCGACGATTTAGAGCATGATTAAGAGCATCATCGCTATCGGCCGGACGACTCCAGCCCATTCCTTCAGTATTAAATTGATTTGGATGCAATTCATACTTCTTTGTCAAAGCTTGCTTGACCGAGTCGGCACGATTCTTTGACAGCTCTTCAACCAACTCCGGAGGAGCTCGGCCTTTCATCGAACTGTCGGTATGCCCTTCGATGATAATTCTGGCCGTTCCAAACTGGCCTGCAAGCTTGGCGATTTCTTCAAGGACGAAGTCTACTTTCGGATCGTAAAGCGTTTCAACATCCTTGTCGTTTTCTTTTTTGACAACTTTCTTAAACAAGTTTGCACTGTTGGGAAAGAAGTGAATCACGACCGTGTTGGTCAAAATTTCTTCTGCCCCGCGAACTTGACTGGTTGCCGTCGGGATAAACGGAACCGAATACTCATCGGTCTGATTAGCGTACTTTGCTTCTTTGCCAAGTTTTTCAATGATCGAGAAATCCATCACACGGTCGAATTTAACCGTCTGATGCTTAACCTTTCCGACGCGGCGATAGATGTAATACGCTTGGTTCCAAACTCGCTCAAAGTTCGCTGGGTTGTTCTTGTTGATCAAAAACTGATAGTTTTCGGCCCAGTTAGTACTGTGGGCGTCAGCCAACATCCCAAACGCTTCACTTGCTGGCAAACCATATCCGTCTGCCATTAACTGAGAAACCGCTTTCTTGGATTCATCGGTGTTGAGTTCCTGCATGGCGTCAAAAATGCCTCGCACCAACCCTTCACAGATATCTGGGTGTTCATTCGCAAAGTCGGCCCGAGCAAACCATACGTCAGCAATCAGCTTATTCGCCGTCGCTGTCGAAACAATCATTTTGTTTCCCTTGACGTCCGACAGGTTGTAAATGTCAGGAGCCCAAGAAACGACCGCATCGATTGACTTGTCCGAGTTAAACGCGGCTGCCGCTTGGAACGCATCGGCCGTATAAACAAAATCGACTTCCGATGGTTGCACACCTGCGAAGACCAACATGTTCAGAATGAAATACTGCGACGGGGAGTTTTCTGCTAACACAATTTTTTTGCCACGAAGATCTGCGATCGTTTTGATGCCACCTCGCGCAACCACTCCGTCACCACCGTTGGACCAGTCGACCTGTTGGAAAATTCGAGGCATGACGCGGCTATCGATTGGATCACCGTTTCGTTTGACAAAACCTTCCATTAGCAGGGGCATCATGTCCAACGTCGCCCAACCGATGTGGACTTCACCGCTCGTGTAGGCATCACGCATGGCCACTGGATCGTCGATCAAAACCAGTTCGACTTTGAATTCTTTACCATCTGGCGTCTTCCAAACCTTACCGGCATTGAAGCCGTTATTGGCCTGAATGATAGGAGCCCAGCCCGCCCACACGTTCAGTGCAAAGCGAACCGTATTGTCTTCCATCTTTTTGTAAGCAGCGGTTCCACTGACAGGCGGCAACCGTTCACTCGGCTTAAACGTGTACTCTTGAACCGTCGTGACACCGACAGAATCAGGTGCTTCGGCGGCGCCCGTTAGATCTTTAATGTTGATGTCATCGCCGCCAGCGACTGGCTGAGAACCCGCATTGTCGCCTGGCATCAAAACGTCACGCGCTTGATAGGCGGCGAAGCCAAGCAAGCCTAAGATTACGGCCAAAACCGCAATGTAAAAGATGGGTGTTGGTTTACCAGCCATTCAAAATGCCCCCGGAATATCGGAAAGAGTTTTATTATGTGTTAGTTCGTTTTATGTTGTCACGACACGACCAAAAAGGCCCTTCGCAAAACAAAGACTCACGTTTGCGACAGAGCCTAAAGTTTGATTTACAAATCTAACTTTACCTTCGGACGCGACTCGTGGAACATGTTTAACATCTGCATCACGTTGTATGCCGAAAGCTCACAAAGTAGTTCGGTGATCTCTGCATGTTGATCGTCATCCAGTTTCGGTTCGATCTGCTTCATCAATTCGACCAATTTCGCTTCTTGCGCGGAAACTTCTTCCGCAACGATTTTCCCATCGGCCATCGCTTCGATAAATGAACTAGTCTGTTGAGCGTAGTCATCGATTAGTGTTGATTCGCCTTTTGCGTCAAGCCAAGCTTTTCGGGCCATGATATATCTCCTATGGTTAGTTGTTCTGATTTAGTGTGTGTTTATTTGTTTTAAAACAAGAATCTATCTGCAAAAACGCTACTTTCGCGGCACGAAAGGCGTCTCTGCGAAAACGCTTAATGCGCCTAACGCCCTAACGGTCAAGCATCGTCTTTGCCGCAGCGACTTTTCGTTGCAAGTCACTACGACCGGTTGGTTTTGCTAAAACCTCTCGCCATTGATCCGTTAAGAATCGCCGGTCAGTACACTCAAGCACCGCGTTCATTTCTTGGAGTTCTTTCTCCAAGCCTTGTGCTGATGGAATGAAACTCTCTAACGCCATGTCAAGATCTTCGCGAGTAAGCAGCTTTCGACCGTCAGCCATCATCTCTCGTTTTGCGTTCAACACGACGCTTTCAATGTCGGCTCCACTCAGTTCTCGTTCGACCGACACGTCTGGGATGGCATCGTCTTTCAGTTTGACTTTGTTTTTTCGCGCCATGATTTCAAACATTTTGCGAATCTCTTCTTTTTCGTGTGGGTAGAAAAGCGGAATATGAACTTCGGCGCGACCCTGACGCTTCAAGTCAATCGGCAGTAGTTCTGGACGACTGGTCAACAACATCCAGATGATCTTGCCTCGAAAGCGAGTGTTGCCCATTTGGCTCGCAATCATCGAGAACACACGATTACTTGTCCCGGAATCTCCCCCCGATTCACGATTGCCCAGCGCTGCGTCGGCTTCGTCAATGATCACCATCACCGGGCCAAGCGAACGCAGAACGTTCAGTACCTTCTCAAGGTTCCCTTCGGTTTCGCCAACGTATTTGGAGCGAAAGTTCTTTAATACTAAACATGGTATCCCAATTGATCCCGCGTAGCATTCGGAGATGAAAGTTTTTCCCGTGCCGACGGGGCCACAAATCAAATAGCCCATCGGCGCCGCATCAAGCTGTCCTTCAACGATCCACTTCGCATCCATTTGCAAGCGTCGTTTAGCGGCAGTATGGCCAACGACCATGTCCAGCGTGTGCCCTGGTTCAAGGAATGTCACCAAGTTATGACATTGCCGCTCGATCAGCCCTTTCTTCAAATCACGAAAGGCCTTGATGTCGACGGATTTACCGGCGAGCTTGCTTCGTGACATCGCTACGTTCAAGTTAACCAAGTTTAATCCGTTGGAAACTTGGGTTACCGATTCAATCGACATCGAGTCATTGCTGACGACTTCTTGGCTTTCGTCTTCGCCCTCTTTTTTATCCTTGCCAGCAGGCGAGGCGGCTGGATCGTTGTTTTCGTCTGATTCGAGATCAAAGTTCGTTTCAATAAAAATCCGTCGAACCTTCGCCGAAGGCAGAGGGATTTCGATCGTCGCGACATGGGCGTCTTCGACTAAACGCTTATTCACTTCGGTCAGCGTTTCTGCGATCAAACAAAACGACATGTTGACGCGTTTAATGTAGGGGTTTTGTGCCCACGACAGAAAACGCACCAAGTGAGAAGCTTGAGTTCTGGCAATATTGGACTGGCTTCCCGCTGGTACCAGAAACTGGGCATAAGGAAACAGAAACGCCATCCGATTACGCTCGCTTGGATCCTCTTCGAGAAGATTTCGTTGGATCATTCGTTGGTAGTTCGTCAGCACGTCATCGGGTGTACGTGTCCATGTCGACGGGCTCCCGATTTGTTCGGAAAGTGTCTTCATCATGTCCCGCAATCGTTGCGGATCTGGACCGGCCTGAGCCTGGATACCACGCCCCATGTCATAAGAAGCGACAACATCCCAAGTCCCAAAAACTTGTTGCGATAGGAAATCCGTCAAGCCACAAAAGCGATTGACCGTCTTGCCTTTTTCTTCCACTTCACAGTGAATCAGGTCGTTAACGTTGCCGTGAATCACAAACAAGCACGTGTTGGCGGCGAAATAGAGATTCGCCATCTCGCGAGCCCAACCGGGATACCAATCGGGGACCGATACTGAACGTCCCTCTTCAACCAGCGAAGACGTCAGTTTGTCAGTGTCCGTTTGATTCATAGTTGGGCATCCGGTGTTGGAAGGTCAAGAGTTCTAGGCAGCATCATTTGCAAGGCAACCGGAGTCGCCGAACTTCGAGATTCGATTGGTCACCTAAGGTCCGCCAAAGCACACAACTTTCGTGGCAGCGAAAGCCGGCGATGGCGGTTTTGGGATGAAACTTAGTTGGTTTCAGTTTCCGTGTTCGCTGGTCCCAATTCTTTGACATCGTCTTCGATTTTGGCTGTCTGAGGTGAAACAAGCCCCAGTTCGACTTCGAAGCCGCGCAGTGCATCTTCAGCTTGAGCTGCCTCCATGGCCTCTTGACGTTCAATGTCGACCATTCCTTCTTCGCTCAGGTCAGCCGCAACTCGTGCCTTGCCGCGGTTGGTTGAAATTTTCTCTTGGATGACCTGTT
The DNA here is from genome assembly GCA_964582115.1 of uncultured Pirellulaceae bacterium. Classification (GTDB taxonomy): domain Bacteria; phylum Planctomycetota; class Planctomycetia; order Pirellulales; family Pirellulaceae; genus Mariniblastus. The sequence goes on along the minus strand of CAZORR010000004.1, from coordinate 49,179 downwards.
CGATCTGGCCGAAATCAGTCGTCACATCAAAGTCAAAATCTTTCGCCAGTTCCGCCATTTCCGCTTCGGCGCGACTCATCTTTAGTTCGGCATCATACGCATGAATTTTTTCGCGAACGTCTTTGAGCTTCTTCATCGCACTTTTGACTTTACGGATGTTGTTATCGTAAGCCTTTTCGTGCATTTCTAGTTGAGCTTCGTTTTCAACTAGGTCTGCTTTCGCTTTTCCCAGTTCAATCGCAAACTTGCCTGCGGTTTCGCGATCGCCAGAGGAAAGGTAAGCCTTAACCTTAGCTTGTAGTTGATCGATGTGGCGTTTCTCATTGGCAACTTGGCGAGTCACCCGTTCGACGAGCCCACGGTATTGCTCCAGACCTTGGCGACCGCCTTTCATTTCTTCGACGGCCTTGTCGTACTCGTATTGCATCTGTGCAATCGGGTCCGCTGTCCAAAAGTAATTTGCCAACTTGTTGATCTGAGCAGAGATTGCTCGCCAAAACTTTCCAAAAATCATCTTAAAATTACCTCACCAAGAACGGGACCAACCGACGCGATTTGTTTGCAGAATCTTCGGTTATCTTATCGCGTTCAGCTATTCGTTGTAACTATATAATTATTAGTAACATTCGCTTTGGATTTCGCTCGCCTAAGCGTTTACGAAGCAAAACCAATGGAAAAACAATCCTAGTTATGTTTTCTAACTGAAATTTCTAACCAACAAGATACCATCGGGCAATGAATTGAGCGAACGATCTGAAGAAATATTTTACAAAGTCGCAAAAGCAGATTTCTCGATGGGAAAATGCCGCTCGAATTGCCACAATTCTGGACCTGCTGCTTGAGAAGGCGTTGCGTAATCCAGTAAGAGAATACGGCCACGCTGGATAACAGGGCAGCCTAAGATGTAACGACTTGGCAGCATTGTCGTTTTACGCAATCTCGATCGATTGCTTGGTCGTGCCCTGTTCTGTCCGTGTAGCAGAACTGGCAAGGGCGAAAGATCTAATTAATTTGCCGGTCGACTCGCGACATTTTCGCGTAGCATTTCGGAGACCAGCGTTTTGACGTATTGAGCAGGCAAAGCAAACGAAGCTGCGCGGCCGCGTCTGGCGATATTCAAACCGACTACTTGACCGTCCAAGTCCACCATCGGCCCGCCACATTGCTCTGGGAACAATGGCGTATCATGCTGGAACACGTTCGGGAAATTGCCGTCGCGTCGAGAGGGAACGGCGCCAAGGCGATTCATCATTTTGAAACGAACAGCGCGTTCGCCAGAAAGGCCGTTACCGGCAAGCGTTGCTTGCGTCGTCTTCTCAACTCCGTCGCGCAAGTAAACGATGGCTACTTGGTCACCCGGTCGGTGCTCACGAATCACTTTAACGAGGCTCGGCACATCAACGGTTGGCTTGCCAGCGATCTGTGTAATGATATCGTTGTCTCGGATTCCTGCGCTGTGTGATGCCGACCCCGGTTGAATGTCTGTCACGCGTACGCCATTCATCGCCACGATTGGTTGGACGCCTAAAAACGCCTGCTCTCCATTACGAGTCGAACGAGGTTGAACACTGTAGGTTCCAATTGCAACCGGTTCCCCCGTCGGCGAGGCGGTTAGTAAAAACTCACCTAGCTTAGGAGTGAGGTCCGACCAAGAAATTACAGGCAAATCCCGTGCGTCGATTTTTAAAATGGCCAAATCATTTTCTTGGTCACGTTTTAAGATTTTGGCCGAATACGAATCGCCGCCGTTCCGTTCCACTCGAATGTTTGGGCGAGTTTCAATTTCGCTTAGCTTCGTCAAAACAAAGCCATCCGTTTTTATGATCGTGCCTAAAGCAACTTGTCGATCGTTAGAGAAAATTTTCACGGTACTCGCAGCGGCCGAAGCAACGGGGGATCCCAAACCACTCAGAACTGACTGATTCTGGCGTTCATGGATGCCAATTTGCCGATTTCGCATGCTCGGTAGCTCAAAGTTCAGCACCACATTGGCACGACGGCCATTCAAATCAATCTTTGCCAACCCTTCAAACGGGTTCGCTGGATTTTCGCGAAATCGTTTTAGCTGGTCAGGCGTGAATTCGACTTGAGTCGTATCGTTATCAATCGCGTTTTGAAATCTCGCGCGAACGTCGTCGTCCAAGTACTCTAGCAACCCTTCAAAAACGTCTCGCACGTCTTGGGGTATTTGTGCAGTTGCAAGCGAAGGGCTAAACACGAAAAACGCGGCAGCAGCAAAGGCGGCAACAAACCAACCGCTCAAGAGCGAACGGCACGAATTTTTGTTGTATGATTGCGATGAGCTCATTGATGCGATTCTCATTTTTTCAATCCTTTGAACATTGCTGGGTACTTTTCAGCGAATACTGGTTGCTCGGCGCCATTCCCTTTCGCCGAACAATTGATGTTTTTATTACTTCAGTTGAATTTCAAAATCGATTGTTTCCGAATTGCGAATGACGACCATTCGGCAAATATCTCCAGAGTTGTACCGCTTGATCACGTCGATTAAGTGGCGACCATCATTAATCTGAACATTGTCAAACTGCAACACAACGTCGCCAACCAAGATGCCTGCATCTTCTGCGGGCGAGCCTGAATTCACGATTCGGATTTTGCAGTTCGGTGCAGTCAGGTCGACGCGAACTCCGATAACCCCCCTTCGGTTTTTCGGAGTCGGGCGATCTAGTTCCTGTAGTTCGCCCCAACGCTTGCCAGCTTTCATTTGGTTCCAGTCCTTCAGAAACGCCGGCATGCTAACATGCGTGTTTTCAGCGATGGTGTCACCAATGGAACTGTGAATGCCAACTAAATCGCCGTTCAAGTTAAACAGCGGACCACCAGAGTCGCCACCAATCAAAACCGCATCGGTAATGATTTTTGCTTGGTCGATTTTTAAAACTCGCCCCGTTCGTACTGGAGGCGTTCGTCCAATTTCAAAACCGCCTGAATGTCCGATGGAAACGACCCATTCACTTAGGCGAAGCAATTTCGTTTTTTCAATATTAACGTGCGGCCAAGTCGTTGAACCACCATCAATGATTTGCAACATGCCTGCATCGATGTTTAGGTTTCGCCCTAATGGCTTTGCTTTGACGGTTTGTCCGGACGGCAAAATGATTTCGTAAACCGGAGCTTCGGTCATGACATGGCCTGCAGTCAAAATCAATCCGTCGGCCGAAACAATCACACCCGATCCGGCACCGACACCATCGCTGATCGAAACACAAGCCGGCATCACCCGCGAGACGACGTCGGTAACCTGCGTTTGCACACGCTTGAGCTCATTCAGTCGCTCGATGCCTGGCTCGTCGGCCAAAGCGAGTTGCTGGGAACTACAGAAAATATTCAGGGCCATCACAATCGCAAGTAGATGCAGGTTTGCGTTGAACGTTCGAGTGATGTACATCGATGGCTCCTTCAAGTTTTTGAACAAACTTAGCAACCAGTTTAGTTGCATTGTTTTGTATGGAGACTTTTGTGATCTCCAAAACTCGTTAATTTGAAATAGGCTGGCACGAATTTTGAGTGGTGACAGGAGGAAGCTGATCATATCAGCTAGAAACGTTTTATTTATCGGCTGAAATCCTATCATCGCTCTAGGTAAAGTTTACTTTGGGTGGTACAAGCGAGGGTCCTGCTGGTAAGATCGTCGAATAAGCTGCCGGAAATAGCGGCCCTATTCGCCGCTAGCAAGCATGTGCAATTATTATATTTCAACAACTCAAAACTGGGTGTCCAAGTTGGCGAGCAAGAAATTTTTTCCATCTCAAAACTTGTTCTGGCGTGGGGTAACTTACTTTTGGGCTGCTCCGTATTCGTTACTTGGAATGACCGTGGGGGTGATTGGATTATGCTTTGGTGGTGGTGTGGTGGTCCAACGAGGCTGTTTGGAATTCCATGGTGGTTTGGCCAAAGCAATCCTTTCGCGACTGGGGCGAGGAGTGATCGCGATGACGCTTGGTCACACGATCCTCGGCCAAAACCAGCAAGTCCTAGAACACGCTCGCGACCACGAACAAGTCCATGTTAGACAGTACGAAATTTGGGGCCCATTGTTCGTGCCTGTTTATTTAGGCTGCTCCGTTTGGCTGTGGTTTCGTCATCGCGATCCGTATCGCGACAACCCCTTCGAAGTC
>CAZORR010000004.1:0-44940 GCA_964582115.1 uncultured Pirellulaceae bacterium | reverse complement strand
GCTTAGCCGTAAAGCGAGTTAAGCCACAAAGTCCGAAGCCATTGCGATCAGTCCCACTACAAAACAGTAGACGGCGAAGTAAGTCAATTGGCAGGCTTTGACCAAACGAATCATCCACACGCAAGCCAGCCAACCAGTAACGAATGCGGCAATGAACCCAACGGTCAGCAATAGAAAATTAGGGCTGACGGCTTCGGCATCGAACGAATCCAAGATGTCTTTGGCCATCTTTCCAAAAATTAGCGGCACGACCATCAAGAACGAAAACTTGGCGGCATTCTCGCGGTCGATGCCTAGTAGTACACATGTCGAAATCGTTGCACCAGATCGGGAAATGCCCGGTAGAATCGCAACCGCTTGAGCGATGCCAATGATCAGTGCGTTGACAACTCCAACTGGCTTGTTAGTAGTCTGTGCTTGATCAGCCAACAGCAGTAGTGCGCCGGTAAACATCAACATGCCACCGACGAGCATCATGTTGGCGGTAAACAAAGACTCAATCTGGTCGGCAAACAGAATCCCAACTGCAGCTGCTGGTATCATCGACAATATGATTTTCAAACTAAACCATTGATGCTCGCGGTCTTCGCCCGGGCGGACCAACCCCGTGAGAATTGTTACGATGTCTTTGCGGAAGACTACGATCGTACTCAGCGCCGTAGCGAAGTGCAAAACAACGGTCATCATCAAACCAAATTTAGTTTCATCCTCCAGGTCAACTCCCATCAAGGTTTTGGCAATTTCGAGATGGCCGCTGCTGCTAACTGGCAGGAATTCAGTTAGGCCTTGGACGATCCCAAGAAGAATCGCGTTGATAATGTCAGGCATAGCGGCGTTTTATGGACGAAAAGTTGAGGCAAGAGGTGTAACGGCTGACCGAGTTTTATCCCAATCGCAAGCCCAACGGTCAGTTGACGGCGGTTAAAGTTAGTGGTCCAGTGAAGACTGGGCAACCATAACCACGTATCGGTTTCGATGGTCGTGAACCTGAAACCTCAGTAAATCGAGCGTTAAATTCTAAGCAAAGCGGGGGTCTGCCAGCACAATAGGCTGGGTGGACACACCCAACACTCGCGCTAGATTGGGACGGACATAATAATTTACGCTGTTGTTTTTTCGAATGAGCCTTTAGAATTAATTGCTAATAAATTCTAGTTCGAGGGAGGCTCAGCGGCCGACATTGTTTGGTTCGCTAGTCTGATGGCCTACCTGCCAAGCGCCTATTACCCTGTGTAGTCGGTCACCGATGGCAAACTCGACCACCTTTTGTTTTTTGACATTCAAGCCATGATCGCGTCCAATTCATCTGGTCCCAGAACGTTATTTGAGAAAATCTGGGACCAGCACGTTGTCCATGAAGTCCCCGACCAGCATTCATTGTTGTACATCGACTTGCACTTAGTGCATGAAGTGACCAGCCCACAAGCGTTTGAGGGTTTAAGACTAGCTGGGCGAAAGTTACGCCAGCCCAAGTTGACCGTCGCGACGCAGGACCACAACGTCCCGACAACCGATCGCTCGTTGCCGATCGTCGACCCCATCTCTAAACAGCAAATCCAAACACTGCGAAATAACTGTGCCGACTTTGGCGTGCGGCTGTACGATTTGGACAGTATCAACCAAGGCATCGTTCACGTGATCGGCCCGGAACTCGGGTTCACTCAACCGGGTATGACGATTGTCTGCGGCGATTCGCATACCGCTACGCACGGTGCTTTTGGTTCGCTGGCAGTCGGAATCGGGACCAGCGAAGTCGAACACGTGATGGCAACGCAAACGTTGATCCAAACCAAACCAAAAACTTGCGAACTGCGCGTCAATGGGCAACTCGCGCCCGGCGTAACGGCCAAAGATTTGATCCTGTACTTGATCGGAAAAATTTCGACCGCTGGCGGAACTGGCTATGTGCTTGAATACACCGGCACGGCAATCGAAGCGTTGTCGATGGAAGAACGGATGACGATTTGCAACATGTCAATCGAAGCAGGCGCACGAGCTGGCATGATCGCTCCCGATGAAACAACGTTTGAATACCTTCGCGGCCGCGAACATGTGCCAGCGGATTTTGATGCCGCCGTTGAACGTTGGCGGCAACTGCCTTCAGATGACGGTGCCGTTTACGATCGCGTCGAGATCTTCGAAGCTGCCGACATTGCGCCGCAAATCACTTGGGGCACCAATCCTGGTCAAGTTGTCCGAGTTGATTCGGTGGTACCAACGCCGGATCAGTTTAGTGACCCCGTCGAACAAAAGTCGTGCGAGCAAGCACTTGAATACATGGATTTGAAACCGGGACAGCCGATCGAACAAATTTCGATTGACCGAGTCTTCATTGGCTCCTGCACCAACTCACGAATTGAAGACCTTCGAGCGGCAGCAGCAGCGGTCAAAAACAAAAAGGTGAATGACAACGTTAACGCCATGGTCGTGCCCGGCAGCGGCGTCGTCAAAAAACAAGCCGAAGAAGAAGGCCTGGACAAAATCTTTGTTGAAGCCGGTTTCGAGTGGCGGGAGGCAGGTTGTAGCATGTGCTTGGCCATGAACCCTGATAAACTCGCCAGCGGTGAACGCTGTGCATCCACCAGCAACCGAAATTTTGAAGGCCGACAAGGACGAGGAGGACGGACGCACTTGGTTTCACCAACCATGGCTGCTGCAGCAGCAATCGCAGGACACTTCGTCGACATTCGCAACTGGGACTTTGCCGATTCAGGAGAGCAAAACTAATGAACGCATTCGTTAAACACGCAGGCTTGGTTGCCGCGATGGATCGATCCAATGTCGATACCGACCAGATTATTCCGAAACAGTTTTTGAAGCGTATCGAGCGAACTGGCTTCGGAGAATACCTGTTCTATGATTGGCGGTTCGACGAAGCGGGCAACACGAAAACTGATTTTGAACTAAACCAGCCCCGGTTCCAAGGCGCATCGATTTTGGTCGCACGACAGAACTTCGGAAACGGATCCAGCCGTGAACATGCGGTTTGGGCTCTAGATGATTTTGGCTTTCGCAGCGTGATCGCTGAATCGTTTGCTGACATTTTCTACAACAACTGTTCAAAAAACGGCGTGCTGCCCGTCCGCCTGACCGGCGACGAAGTTGAACAGATCCATCAAAAAGTTGCTGCCCAAGAAGGCTATCAACTGACGGTCGACCTTGAAAACAATTTGGTCACGGACAACGATGCCTTTTCGGCTTCGTTTGAGATCGACGAATTTCGCCGGAACTGCTTTCTGGAAGGCCTGGACCACATCGCACTGACGATGCAACACTTGGACGCAATCGAAGCGTACGAAAAAGCCAATGGTGTGTTGAACCGATAAACTGCAAGGTTCGTTGGTTAAAAGACCGCTGGAACGTTCGAGTTAGCCATTCAATTTGCGAATCCGCTTTTGAAAGAAAACCAAAACGATTTGACCACCGCGACGACCGTCCGTAAATCAGACGATGCGGCCACACCGTCAGTGGCTAGGTGGAACGTTGTTGGTTGGTTCGGCATCGCGTTGGTGTTTGCCACCGGTTGTTGGATTCGCTGGGTGATCACATCCGGCGAATTGCTATGGCTGGATGAATTGCATACTGGCTGGACGGTTGGTGGTTCGTTTGAGCAGATGCTAACACGGTCAGCGCAAGGTAACCAAGCTCCACTGTTTTTTGGTTTAGCGTGGTCAGTGGTCCAAGGTTTGGGGACAAGCGAACTTTCTTTGCGATTGGTTTCTCTGCTGGCTGGTATGGTGGCAATGGGGATGGCGGCGAGGTTCGTTTGGTTGCGGACGCAGTCAATCGCCGCTGCTATGGTTACACTGGCATTGATCGCCGTGGATGAAACGTTCATCTGGTACGCGACCGAGGCCCGACCTTACGCGATGCTGCACCTTTTGAGTGTCGTGCAAGCGAGTTGTTTTTGGCGATTATGTGAGCGATGGCAAGCGGCTGATGATGACACGCAGGAAAGTATCGACCATCGATTGAACATCTTTGGATTGTTACTGTCTTCTTGGGCGTTGATTTACACTCATTACACGGGTGTGTTTTTATTAGTGACCGAGGCTGTGTTCCTGTCGTCGGTGTTACTGGTTCGGTGGTTAACTCGTGGGCTTGTCAGTGGAACCGTTAAACAAGTGTTGGTGACGTTGATTTTATTTGCGGTTGGGTGTTTACCACTGCTACTGCAAATGAATCAAGCGTTTGGAAGCCCGAGCGACTGGGAGTCAGTTGTGTCGCTGAAGCAATTTCAACTTGAACAAACAGTGAATTTAATTTGTTGGTTCGGAATTCCGTTGGTGGCGGTGGTGGTTTCGACTGCGACCGTTGCAGTTGTACGGCGCAACTCCGGCCTCAATGGCAATTGTGATCGTTGGCGAAACATGGGCTGGCTGGCTTGGATCGCGATTTGGTTTTTAGTGCCAATGGTGTTCCTTACTGGATTGCACACTTGGGGAGGCATTCCAATCGCGCTTTCTCGATACTTATCGGTTGCCTTGATCGCCGGACCGATTTTTGTAGGAGGCTTAATTGGCAATTGTAATCTGCAAAGTCGCTGGATTGCGATTCCGCTTATTTTGAGCGCGATCGTGTTCGTTCACGTTCGAAATTTTCGACTTACCAACAATTCGGCGTCCCTGCCATACAACCAGTTGGTGGCCTTGATTGTACTGAGTGGCAAGTTGCCGTTGTTGCGAACCGAGAATTGGGAGTCGCCAATTGAGGTGATTAATTGCAGTGCCGACAAAATGAAGTGGCCGTTGTTTCTGTTTGGAGCCGTGATCGAAGACGGGAATGCTTTGTCCAATCCAGACGCTGATTTTCAGTCGTATTTGCAGTTTCCAGTTCGAAGTTGCTATCACGTCGATTGCGACGATCGAATTGTATTCGCCGGCCCGACACTACCAAAGCAACATTTCGACGACCGTTATCTCGCCGAGGTCATCGAGCAGGGCGGGGCATGGATTTTGGTCCGCCACCACACCGAAATTGCAGCAGAGATTTCAAACGAATTAAAAATGCTGATTCATGATCGAGTTGATAATGCGACCATTGAAATCAACTGGTTTGGAAATCACAACAACGTGGTTAATTTGATAGCGATTGAAATCAAAAAGTAGCCGTTGCCTGATGAAGCTCGAACTGGCTAAAACACTGGCGTATGGCTTATTTGCGTCAGGCTGGGCGGTCTGGGTTGAGTTTGCCGATTGTTCCGATGGTCAATGTTGGCAAAGCTAATGGGTTGATTCGGGTTTAATTGTTTAATCGATTGTCAGGTTCCGATTGTAAGGAAGAGTCCAGATAAACGGATGATTTCAAGCGTAACTCTCAGTCATCGTGCCAATATGCAGTTCCTGCAACGCCAACGAATTCATACTCCTACTAGGTTGCTTAGCTCCGCGACATTGGCTGCCGCCATGGTTTGCTGGATAGGCTGTGCGTCGACTACAAACTCAAAACCGATTCAATTCATCGGGAAAGACTGTGGCGTTGCTTGTGATAGTCAAACGTTGCGAATCGAATATCCGCAACTGTCTTCCGTTAGCGACCTGCAACCAGCGGATCAGTTGTACTCTGCAACACCCGTAACGCTATCGAATTTCGAGTCGATCGAATCAAAAGAAATGACACTGGACGAGTGCGTTGCAACAGCCCTAGCAAACAGCGAGGTCATGCAAAAGCTGGGTGGCGTTGTCGTCAATTCACCGGGCGCGACAACGACGCTGTACGATCCAGCGTTAATTGAGACTAGCAGCGGGGGTGTCGAGGCCGCACTCAGTGCCTTTGACGCTCAATTTCGTGGCGGCTTCGTATACAACCGTAGCGAACGCAGGTTCAACAATCTATTCATTGGTGGCGGTGCCGCTGAATTAATTTCCAACACAAGCAATTTCAATTTTGAAATATCAAAACAAACCGCCTCCGGGGCAACTTTCGCAGCGCGAAGTATCACGGACTACGACCGGTCGAACTCACCTGCGAATAACTTTGGCAGTAGCTACGACATTGTCAACCAATTGGAATTTCGACAACCTCTGGCTCGTGGTCGCGGGACGCTGGTCAACCGAATTGCTGGCCCAAACGCCGCATTTGGAAACTACAACGGTGTACTGATTGGCCGAATCAGAACGGATATTTCGTTAGCGGATTTTGAAACCGCGGTAAGAGACTTAGTCGCCAACGTTGAAGCCAACTATTGGGAACTCTATTTTGCATATCGCGATTTAGACACTAAGGTCGAAGCTCGCAATGCCGCCCGAAAAACATGGGAAAACCGACAACTACGTTACGAAAACGAAGTCGGCAGGCCCGACGATGAAGCCCTCGCCAGGCAACAGTATTTCACTTTCAAAAGCCAAGCACAAAATGCGTTTGCAGGTGTACCCAACGGTCAACTGGGCGTCTTGGGAGCCGAACGCAATTTGCGTCGACTGCTTGGAATTACTGGCAGCGATGGAACGTTAATCCGTCCATCAACCGAACCCACTGTTGCCCCAGTTGTCTACGATTGGGCGGAAGCTCAGCGTCAAACAATTGAGCGTCGAGTCGAATTGCGGCGGCAGAAATGGACCGTACGTCAACGCGAACTAGAACTTATCGCAGCCAAAGCCCTTAACCGTTGGCAATTCGATTTCGTCGGCAACTACGGATTTCGCGGCTTTGGTGACAATCTGTTTGGCAGTCGATCACGATTTAATGGAAGTGCCTTTGATGGCTTGATCAACGGCGATTTGGATGACTGGCAACTCGGCCTCGAACTTAACGGCGCAATCGGAAATCGACAGGGACACGTCGCGATTCGCAACGCCGAACTTAACGTGTCGCGGGAGCGGGTATTGCTAGAAGAACAACAGCGTCAATTACTGTTGGACCTAAATGCGGCTTACACGGAAGTCGATCGAGCATTGGCGGCGGTAAAGGTTGCGGTTAACAACCGAATCGCGGCCGAAGAAGAAATTGAGCCCAAGCGGCAACGCGTTGAAGAAGGCCAAGACCAAGTGTTCTTTTTATTGGACGCCGAACAGCGGTTGGCCACTTCCGAGAGTAGCGTGCATCGAGCCATCACGGACTACAATTTGGCTCTATCGAACTATGAGCTCGTCACCGGAGGGATGCTTCGTCGATTTAATATTCACCTGACCGAAGGTGAATCGAGCGACGGAGCGAAGGCCGCAAGCCAACGGAAGGCCAGCCATTTCAATCAAAACGGAAATGCGTTGTACGATATACAGGCGATCGCCAAACCGACCAATCAGTAACGTTTGGGCTACTGCGCTACTTCAATCGATTGCATGACAATGCACAACACGATGCCGATTACGCAAAAGAAAATTCCCAATAGTGCAGTTCGAGTCAAATTCGAATTAAGGCCCCATAGCCCAAGTACCAATCCAACGATTGCATTGAACAGGCTCCACTGCGTCACAAACGCACCAAAAATAGCCAGACATCCCAACACGATTGCGGCGACTGCTCCGCCCTTAGCGGATACATTCTGAAACTGCGGTGGGAGTTCGTGGCTGATATCCGGCGAGGCCTCTGTCGCGGTTGGAATTGCTTCGCTTGGATCAGCGTACCGAGCAACTTCGATTGGTTCAGCAGATTCTGGAGAATCATTTTCCGAAATTGGATCAGTAGGGGCGTCTAAGTCCATGGACATGTATATTCGTAGAATGTGTAAAAAGCAGGCTAAAGTTCGTTCGAAAATAGAGACACCGGCCACATCGCAAAACACTTGTTTTTACATGGTCGGTTTACATTGATTGGAACACTGTAACCTCACAGCACAGATCAAACTGATCACTGGTGAGACTTCAATTTAACCGAAACATCCATCGAGTGCTATCAAAAACCGACAGCATCGACATGTTAAACTGCGGAAACTGCGGACAAGAATCCGGCGCTTAAATTGTTTTGCCTCGAAAGTGAACCGGTTTATCTACACCGGCTTTTAGCAGTCGTCCGAATAAGCATCTTACAGTGATCGCAACTTGAGCGATGGCGTAAGTCCCAGGGCTGGATGATTTATGAGTAATCGGATCCAACAAATTTTCCAACATTGTTCAAAGCACACTGGCCTAAAACAGGCCATGAAGTGGTCATCGCTGCAGTTGGTCATGGTTGGGATTTTGTTTGCTGTCAGCTTTCAGCCAGTTTCGGCTCAACAGACCAGTGGGAATTCGACTGGTTCTAGCCATCGCACTTATCGGATAGAAGGCATCAAAGCCATTCCGTTCGCAAAGCTCAACGCGAATGCTCAAAAACGCATCAAGGACGTTGTTAACCGTCCAAGTTTCTATCGTCGACTTCCGGTTCAATCAATCGACGCCGACCCCGACTATTTTCGTTTGCTGGTTCGCAAGCCCGAACTCATTGTCAGCATCTGGCAGTTGATGGGAGTTACGCAGATGTCAACCCAGCGAACTGGTCCGTTTTCGGTTCGAGCCAATGACGGTGCTGGAACGATTAGTGATATCGAGTTGATCTATGGTAACGAACGGTTGCATGTTTTTTATTGCACCGGCAGTTACCAAGGGCCATTGCTAAAGCAAAAGCTCAATGGTCGCTGTGTCATCGTCTTACAAACTCAATCAAAAGAAACCGCTACTGGTTTCGAACTTACCAACGTGCTGGATGTTTACTTGCGAGTCGACAACGCAACCGCTTCCTTGCTCACCCGAACCATCCAACCGTTCGTTGGAACAACTGCTGATCACAACTTCACTGAATCTTTGAAGTTTGTACAGCGTCTAAACCAATCCACTCGCAATAATGGTCCGGGCGTCAAAGGGATGGGGCGAAAACTAAAAATCGACGCGCAAGTTCGTAAAGATTTTGAGTCCGTCGTTGACCAAGTTTTTGCAAGAGCAACCAACAAACATCAGCGGCAGTACGAGGCTCTATCGGCGACACGAGCTTCAGCGTCGCGGCAAAGCACTCGCCCGTCAACGCCCCGACAAGTTGCTCATCGAGCCCCAACGAAAGTTCAGGCCGCCAAGCCACAGCTGAGTTTGCCAGCGCAGCGAACTAGGCGTCAACCTGTTGTTTCGCCAAGTGTATCCATCCAAACCGCTCAAACTGCAGTCGGATCCCGCCCGTCAGCGAATACCCGCCAATCGCCTAAAGTCGTCGATCCTGTATCAATGCCTGTGAAGATGACCCTGACGGATTCTTTTGCACGGTCAGGTGTTTCCGTTCTGGTGGGAGGGCCTCGCAACATCCCAACGAAACCTCCAGCGACCGTCTCTGTCGCTGACCAAAACAGCATTACGAATTCGAAATTCGACCCAAATTTGTTTCCAAAGCGTTCGACAAAACGTTAGAACTGATTGAAACGAGTCTTCAAGGCCAGTGTGGCTCATAAACTTTGGCTCACATGGTCGACTGAGCAACACGGCAACCCTTCTAGAAATTGGTTGTCACAAGTTTCTGCTTTCTGGGCGATAGGCCCGAACCATTTCTGGCGGCAAGTGACTTAATACCATCGCTTGAGTACTTACCTGTTATTTCAGCTAGCTCAATTGGAAGAGTCTCAGTTACAAAAACTGATTGTTGTAGGTTCGAATCCTACGCGAACACCATGACCGGTTGCTTCGCTCAAGTGATTTTATAATCCAATTAGTCGCGACCAAGATCGCGCACCATTCTCCCAGACGCTCGTAAGTCATTACAGCAAGCTCCTGAATAGAGCATCAGGCTATTTACCCTGAAGGACGTAGGCTAGACCTGCGTATTTGATTGACTTGCAAATTCGTCTGGGTTTTCAAACACATGCCATCGCAGTTTATGGCAAGCTGTTTCTTTGACAGGAGTTCCCATGCAAACTTTGACTACGATCCAACGACCGCTCGTTTTTTCGGCTTCACAGTTGACAGACCAGCAACGCGCACTCGTCCCGGCAACGGTTTGCAATTTTATTGATGCTGCCACCATTGGCACCGGGCAAGCGACGTTCTACAACTCAAAAGCCCAACAGCGAGAGCATATCGAAACCGCTCACCAAGAACTAATGGACTTGGACCGCGACTTGTACGCAATGGTTGTTTCGCTACCCGGTGTGGCTGATCTGAGCCGACAAATGGCCGTCATCAACTTACTGACGAAGCGATCACCGGATCACCAATCCAACAGTGATTATGAACAAGCGGTTGTTAGTCAAATCGTTCGTTCGTTGCCAACCCAGCGGATGCTGAAGTTGTTCATCATGATCCGTAACGCAAAGCTCAACTCAGCTGCAATCAAACGACTGATTCTAACGGAGTTGCTCAACGCAGAACGACTAGAATTCTGGGCCGTTAAGTACCGGACTAAACTTCGTATTGCATTGACGCATGCGTGGGGTCAGCGAATGACGAGTATTTTGGCGAAGATTTTGTCAAAACCAACGGTTGCTCGCAGTACTCGTGAAGCTTCAATCGTTCACAAAAAGTTGACGCGATTCGCTTCCGGAAACCCTTCGGCGGTTGAGCAGTGCGTGCGATTTATCATGGGCCAAGAAACCGGCCTCACGTTGACTCGACTTGTTGATTACCGCGACGCGAAAGTCAATTTTGAACGCGGTGCTTCGTTGCCAGTTGAAACGATGGAAGGTATTCGCAGCCGTTACCATGCGAATCGAACGTCGGCTGAAGTTTTGGAACTATCCAAAAAGCAACTGACGGCCGGACAAAAAATCGCAATTCAACGAACTGCGAAAGCAGCCAAGGTTGATGTCGATTTTGATCCAACTCGTTATGACTCCGTCAAACTGTACGTTCACGCTTACGAAACGGGAATGACCGAACCGATCCAGGACGCATTGAAAGCCAATGCGGAAAAGACGGCGAAGCAGTTTCCGCTGCGATACCGACGAATCGGTGTACTGATCGATGCCTCACAGTCAATGTTGGGCGTCGCTTCGCAGGCTCATCGTCCCATCGCGACTGCGTTGGCGATGCGAGATTTGTTGACCGAGGTGGCAGGGCAAGCGACTGTGCTTACCAGTCATGGTCAAGCGTCAGGTTTGGGGCAGTTGATTCAAACCAGCGGTGATACTTCGATGTCGATCGAATTGGTCCGACTGCTGAAGGACGAACCGGAAGTCGTTTTTGTTTTGACGGATGGTTACGAGAATGCACCGGCGGGTCGTTTTTCGCAAACGTTAGCTGCGATTGCCGAAATGGGTATCGACACGCCTGTCATTCAAATGTCGCCAGTGTTGGCGTCTGAAAGCAAAGGCGTTCGGACGTTGTCGCCAGCAATCGCGGCAATGCCAGTCAGTCGCACCGATGCGTTAGGCTTGGGCTTTGTTAAAGTTCTGCTGGCAACGGATTTAGATCGAGGCCTTCAGGCATTGTCGGTGATGAGTCAGGTGTGCATTTCACGGTCCTCAGTTTCGCTGCGGGTCGGCACTGGAAGTGCTGATTCAAACACGATCGTCAGTGTCAATTAAACGGGCGAATGAAAACCCGGTTTGAAAAACTGGCCGTCGTCATCGAGGTGACGGCGGCCTTTTGTATTTCCCATGTTGTTTGATTGCAATATTTTTTCTTAGGAGCAATCCCAATGTTTAAACGAACTCAACCTTCCACTGCTACACTTCGCGAAACGTTGCGAGGCTGTGAAACAGGCCGTCTGCAAAGCGTCGGCTACATGCAAGTGATTCCGCTTGTCAGTCAACTGTCTGACGATCGCTTCGTTTCGCCAGTGCAAATCGGCGCCGATGTAAACACGACCAGTTACGGTACGCTCGGTTTTAAGAACGATTCGAAAAACGTGATGATCGTGCCTTGTCACGCAGGCTATGTGGTCAAGCAAAAGGCCCAAGACCACGCCATGGCTCATGCAGGCATTGTTAGCCCGCAGCGTCAACGCTCGTACGACACCGCGATGTGCATCCAAGCCGCGCAAGGTGGCTTTATCCGCAACGGCGACTATCGCATGATGATTCTGCCGCATTCGCTTCGCAGCAAAGCACTGGCGATTCGCAAAAAGAAAAAGTATGGGAAACTGTGGAACGATATCGCCGATTTCAATCGGAGTCTTGGTGTCAAAGCCGAGGGCCATTTGGAGTACTTTTTGAAGTCATTCAAAAAGGAATTGGATGAGTTCGTTGCAGAATTCGAAAGTGTTCCCAACCAAATCGGTGCGATTGTTCTGATTGACAACCGCGTCGCGGGGGTGGAACGTGCGCCGTCTCACGATTACTGGATGAGTATCTGGCCAAGCCTGATTCGTGAGTGCTATGGTTCACTGGCGATCGAGTATGCCAAAACTGCCAGTGGTACGAGCGAACAGCGTTCAAACGAAAACCCGTTCCCCCAAAAGATTTGTAGTTTGGATGAACTTGAATCGATCATCTCGCAGATTGCAGAACAGGAAGACGAGCGTGCTCGGGATACCGTTCGTAAGTTGTTGGACGAAAAACTCACGCTGTCCAAAGAAGAGACTCAGGCTGGTGTAGAAATATTCACCGCGTTGTCGGAAAACTTCGAAGGCCAAGTAATTAACGATGGCCAGCAAGTCGTTTATGCTTCATTGACAGCAACGAAGCGTTTTATGCGGCAACAGCCGTGGCAAAACGCGGCTGAGTTTTCGATGTAACGCAGCAGCGTTTTCAACTTAAGCGGCTGGGAATCAAACGGCGGCCAAATTGGTCGCCGTTTTTTATTGCCATAGAAACTAAACCTCGGCGACCATTCAGTTCACATCGAAAACCAACTTGCCGTCGCAATATTACAATTGGATTTGCTTGAGCAATTTCAGCAGTGAATCGGGGACGGGACGGTGTGATTTAATCGCCTCTAACATGGGAGTCAGGATGGTGTTATCGTCAGCCGTTCCAACCATGACGCCGGTCTCACCAGCGACAATCGCATTGACAGCCGCCGCGCCCAACTGAGTCGCACGACGGCGATCTTCAGGCGTGGGAACTCCGCCACGCTGCAAGTGCCCTAAAACAACAGTCCGAGTTGCGAAGGGGCATTCGTGTTGTTGAAGTAATTCGTTGATCGCAACGGCGCCACCTTTTTCATCGCCTTCAGCCACGATCATGATGGCCATCATTCTGCCGTTTTCTTTTAGTCGTTTAAGATGAGCGACTATCTCGGGGAAGTTTGTTTCGGTTTCGGGGATCGCAATCACATCCGCACCACTGGCCAGTGCGGTATAAAGTGCAATGTAGCCACTGTGTCGCCCCATGACTTCGACTAAGAACATGCGATCGTGGCTTGATGCGGTGTCACGAATCCGGTCCACGGCTTCGACGGCCGTTTCAACCGCGGTGGAAAATCCGATCGTGTAGTCGGTGCCGAAAAGATCATTGTCGATTGTGCCTGGGCAAGCGACGATTTGGCCGTCCCATACCTCTGACAACGCAAGCGCACCCGCAATTGTTCCATTGCCGCCAATTGGGATCAACGCGTCAATGCCGTTGTCTTTCAAAACTTGAACGGCTTTTTGTCTGCCTTCGAGCGTTCGGAATTCTTCACTGCGGCTGCTGCGTAGATGAGCACCACCGTGTCCGGCCCAACTAGCAACTCGAAACGCAGTCAGCCGTTGATCGCCACTTGGGTCTCGCCAAAAGCTACGATTGATCAGACCTTCATACCCGCGCATGATTCCAACGACTTCGTGCCCGCCATCGGTTGCCGTTCGCACGGCACTGCGAACGCAAGCGTTCATTCCCGGCGCATCTCCGCCACTGCAAAATACGCCAATTCGTTTGCTGCGATTCATGTTTTCTTTAATTGCAAATCCGTTAGCGTACGTTTCTTTTAGCTTCGGTTTCCAAGTCTAAGACTTGTTCTAGATAGCCTTTGTTGTACTTCTTGGTCTCTTTGTTGTAGTGAATTTCGCCTTCTCGCTCAATCCTCTTATTGATGAGTGTTTTTAACGAATCTAGTCGGCTTTCAATAAATTTTAGTTCCCGTTTATCAGACGTTTGGGATTTCAATTCAGAGACGGCAGAGTTGAATCGTTCACGAAATCGTTTCATGTCTTCCAGGTCCTGGAGCTCGTCTAAGTACTGCCTCGACTCGATGGCGAGTTTCTTTTCAAGAGCCCCGTTAAGGCGTTCTCGAACGACTTCTCGTTGGACGATCAAACCTAAAAGCTCTGTTTGAAAACCTTTGAAAACACCTTGAGAGTATAGACGTACTTCATCGTTGGGCAGCTTTGCTTCCACAGAATCATAAAGCCCTGGTACGATCGGTAGTTTCATCAGATTTCGGCCGCCGCGACTGATTACCAACACTCGCATTCCGCTTTCGGATGGCATTACATCGAACTTCCCCTGGTAGTCACTTCTGCCGATTGGAACGCCGGTTACCGTTCGAGGAGCACCAATAGGAACTTCTTTAATGGTGAATCCTTCCATCGGGATTGGCTGCTTTTCTCTTGAAAGCAACTGAAGGGTCGTGGAATTTTGCGGCGGACGGATCACCAAGGCGAGCTTTTTGGCTTTTTTACTTTTACGCTGCCCAAGTGGATTTCGGCCGGTCGACTGGATGGACGCACGCACAACGGCGTCTTGCTGTTGGTCAACGGTCAGGAATGTAAACTCAAGCGGCTCCAGCCCGATTAGTTTTCCAGCCCGATCAGTACGACGAATGACCGGCAAAAATAAATCCGACTTGCGAATGAACGCTGGCGAGTTGGATGCTGGGACAACGGTTCTTTTGAATTGTCGGTAGCTGGCTTCCACGATTTCCGTGTTGGCCTCGGGCGTTACTGGAGTGTCTTCGGTGGCTTGTTCGGATTCCGAACCATCGCCGTCAGGTACTGCCAACTCGACGACCTCGGTAAACTCAGTCGCGTAACAACTACGAACGGCGCGAAGTTGCATCAGCACCTCATCTCGTTGCTGTTTTTTACCATCGACATCAACTTCAATCGCCGTTACTCGTTCAATTTGCGCTAATGGCATGAAAGAACTGGCAATCGCGTTCATTAACTGTTGGCCTGCTGACCGGCCAAAGGGAATGGTTTCATAATTAATCGGGCCCCATTGCTGAGTCTGAACGTCGAACTCTCGCACGGTTGCCTTGATCTGTGACGTTTGATCGCTCAAGCATACGATCATTAACTTGTCATACTCATTTAAAGCCTCGTGTTCAGCGAACCCAACACAACGATCGGGAGTACGGACGAACTTTAAAAACTGACTGCGGAATCTCGAAGGAGCCTGACCAATTGCAAGTGTCCAGCCACTAGGGTCCAAGAGCTCCGAACGGTCGGCAATTTCTTGAGCAGCCTTGGGGTAGATTGCGTTGACGCGTGGTGAACCGTCTAAGCAAAACCAGCAAGCAACTTTGTATGGACGGTACTCCCAAGCACGGTTTTCGCTACCCGCAAGATCTGCGTTGGCAACATCGGGAACAAATTTTTCCCAAGGCTCAATGGGGCGCTGGACTGCAGGTGCAGATTCGCTGGTGGGCTTTTCTTTTTTTGGTTGTTCTTGCTGTTTGACGTTGGCTGATGGCCTGGCAGAAGACTGCCGAGCATGCAGGTTGTTTACCGGGCCAAGCCAAAGGCAAACGATGGCGGTGACCATTAACAAGGCGTAATCAGAACGTGTGGGCGTTGATCGGATCATCTTAATTTTTCGGTTCCTCGTTTGCCGACGGATCAATTTTCCAGCGATCAACGTTCTGATACAAGTGAATGAGGTCACGGCCTAGGTTGCGAGTTGAGTTGCGAAACGCGTAGAACTCGGTTACTTGCCACAGTGGAATGATTGACAAGTCAACACGAACCTGCCGGTGCAGTCGACGTAGGTCCGCACAAGCTTGTCGCCAGCTACGAGCATAGTCTAGTCGTCGAAGTGTTTGTTCGATCGGAGCACTTACGTTCGTCGCGACGCCGCTGCTGCCAATAAGTTTCCGAGCATCGACCAGCGGTTCTTCAATAGTGACTTCCATATACAAAAAATCCCAATTGGGATCAGCCGGGATCGACTCGCCCGACTTTAACGCTTTGGCCTCTGTTGGAAATCCAGCCTGAGACCACGTTCTGGCAATCGCATTGCAAGCGTTCGCAGCAACACTGCTCTGCGGATAAACAATCGTCAGGCTTGGCGGTTGAAGTTTTGACTCTCGTTTGGGTGGTTTGGGACGCATGGCCAAATCCGCCAACACTCGTCCCAATGCTTCATTGTGAGCAATCGGATTGGCCGACAAATCGGACCCATAGGAAATTTGATCGTTATCAGGGGTGCCGATTGGAAATGGCCCACTGATGGGTGTGCAGCCGTCAATCAAATTGCCGTTGCAGATCACGTCGTTAACAACCAAGTCTCGATCGATCAAGTGTGACAAACCTGAGCGAAAGTCGAGATCGTTGCCCAGTTCTTCGCTACGAATTTTGGGAACCAACAAATGAACGGTTGGCAAGGCGTAGGGGCGTACACCGATCTTGGGGTTTTCTTTTAGCCGCTGTACATCACCGATTGCCACACGATCCACGACATCGATGTTGCCTAAAATTAGATCGTCGACCGCCTCCGAAGCGGAAGCGAAAAGTCGTTCGATAATAACGGGGCGTTGGCTGGGTGAGTTTTCGGATGCATAAAGTGAATTTACGTCGTAAGTCGTAATGTCGTCTTGCTGACTCGCTTGCCAATAAGGTCCGTCGAAAGCGTCGGGAGCATCTTGGTATGTCATTCCCAATAACGCGTCAGGCCGTACGAAAGGCGATTTCAAGGTAAAACTAACTTTGTTTTCCCCCTCGACAAACACACGGTCAACTACCTTCGTCCAGCTACTGCTATAGTTTGGTGAGTCTTTTTGTGCGCGGCTGATCAACCGAGAAGAGAGCTCAAATGCATTGATCGGAGGCACACCGAACCTTGGCTGTTGATCGATTTCGAAAGTGTACCGCAGCCCAGCATCATCGTCTCGCTTCAACGACCCGTTGAGAAACTCGTAGCGTCCCCCTTCGTCCGAAAGTGATGCCAACTCTAGTACTCGACGTTTGAGCAAGCGGCCTGTGCGACGAGACCCCCAGTGGTCAATTCGCGACGGATCACCGTCGGCGCCTGGCTGACTGACGCCGACAACAACCATCGGGAACTGACGTCGCAATTCTCTTTGGAATTGCAAAACCTCTGGTCGCTTAGGCGCCAACTGATCGGCCAGACGAGCAAACTGATTCGCCAATAGCCCGTTACCGTCATTGGCATGTTGTTTGGCTTCAGTCAAAAATTCACTGCTGCGTTTGAAGAAAATTTCGTCCCACCGCTCAGTCAAGGCCGCAGCTTCGTTCGGATACTTTTTGGCGACCGCATCTACATTGTTGCGAACGGTCGAAAACTCGCCTGCATCAAATCGCTGCTGAATAATTCCGTCAAAGCAGAGCATGATTACATCGATCAACTTTTTATCTTTAAAATCTGACAACGAAAAATTTGGATCGCTCGAATAAATGTCTTCGTAAGTCGAAAGCGATCGTTCGTACTTTCCTGCTTTAAAACTTCGCGTGGCATCCAAGAACATGCACGATCGCATGGTGGTGACCACATCTGTATTATTTTCTTCGCCGTTGTCGTACAAGTACAACAAGTTACGAAACGCCTTGCTGTACTTTTTTTCATCGATCAGTTCTTGTGACTCTTCAAACAACAGTTGATTGAACGTTTGGATCTCGCTAATGCTGCTATTGGGTACATCTAACCGTTCGTCAAAATCAGCAAACAGATCGAATGCGACAGCTCCTTTTGCGGACAATGGGAAATCTGGCAGTTGGCTGCCCAGCGGTTTGACTTTTAGAATTGCGTTACCACCTCTGTCGTTCAAGATGATCAAATCAAATGGTTCGCTGTCAACCAATGGCTTTGGGAGCTCTTGCTTGCCTTTTTTCAACCACTGAGCATTTGCTTGGTTGCACGAAACTGTCACGACGATGGCAGTAGTGATCGCCACAACGAAAGTGACAAAACGAAGGCGTGAATTCGATTGAAGCGACAGCTTGAACATGCTAATAATCGATTTAAAAGTTCTTATTGAAGATCCGACAATACCGCGCGTCGTTGTGAGCAGCATTTGGTTGTTTTCCTGGGAAGTCGTTGACAATCAGATCAGTCAGGTAATTGCGACCGATCAACGACATGCACGGTACCATCGGTACCGCTGAAAAACATTTCGTTGCCAACTGTAACCGGGGGGCTGATAATCGGCTGCTGTAAATCAAAACCACCAGCACGTTCACCCGTAGTTGGATTGATGAAATTAACTTTTCCCGACTTTAGATATAACGTCAGTTTTCCATCTACCATCTCTGGAGCGCCAGCGAACTGCACGTTCGGAGAATCCAGGTCCCATTTACGAGTCAGATCACTGCCAAACATGTACAACTTGTCATTGTCGAGCTTTACCAATACGTCTTGTCCTACTATCCAAGGTCCTGCGACCACAGCACCATCTAATTCAACTTCCTTCGCTTTATCCAATGACTGTCCGGCCAACATGACCAGCGAATCAACTTGATCGCCTCCGACCACGGCGATTAATGAATCGCCTAGGCGATTCAATTCGCCTTTAAAAGGCATATCCGACTCATACTCGGCCACTTTTGAAATCGTTCGCTTATTCGCTACTGAAAGTACAAACAATTTATTAGGTTCGCCTACTGATTCGCCCATTGCAATCGCAATCTGATCGGAGCCAAATTCGATTGGCGGCAACCAATTGATCACTGAGCTCGGGCTGATTGCGGGTTGGAACGGTGTACCAACTCTGCTGTTGTTTTTAGGGTTCACCCGAGCAACGTATCCGGTCGAAGAGGCAATGATCAGGTCATTATCGAGCTTCAATGGACGGCAGGCCGGCTTGTTCGCTGGCGCAGTTAATTTCATCAATTTTATTTTCTCGCCATCGAAAAACACCATGTCGGCATCGCGTCGGGTCGCCTCTCTGTTTCCGACCGCAGCCACGATTGCGCGTTGTCCGATCGGGCCGACCACTGCAAGCCCATCTTCGTACTGCACGACATCATTGAACTGCAAATTTTCGATTACCTTACTGGACTGCGCGGTCGGAACTGCTTTTCCGCTAGAAATGACATCTCCATCCAAGCGAAAAATATCGCCTTGATTCGAAACGGCGGTTAATGCGCCGCCGGTGTCAGCCAGCTTGCCAGCGACTTCGCCACCAAAATTCGTTTTCCAAACAGCCTCCAAGTCCTTTGCGTTGGACAGCGCCACCGTCAGCATTCCTGAATCTTTGCGTCGGTGAACGTGCATCACATAGTCGTCTAGTTTCTGAGCGGCTAGTAAAAACTGATCGCCTGTTTGTTTGGTGGTGAGACGTGTGATTTTACCTTGGCTGCGAGAAATCCGAGCATGGACAATCCCGTCAGCAGCCACCCAAATATTACTGCCGGCTGCTGATACGAGCGGTCGAGGCCCACTCGAGTCACCGATCCCCTTATTAGCGTCGGCAGTGATTGGATCAAAGTCACTGGTAGGGTCGATTGTCAGCATGTTGATGTCGCCATTTTCTCCGGCCATCAACTGTGTACTTCCCGCGTTAATAAACGGAAGTGACATCGGCGAGTCCAACGCACGCTGAATCAACTGAATTCTGACCAAGTCGGTGCCGTTTTTCTGTGGCTTAAACACATGTAAGTCACAGGAATTGCCACCGTTAACCGCCACCAAAATATAGCCTGCCCACTGGATGGGAGGTGCAACAATCGAATCCTTGTAGTGTCCCAACGAATAAACTTCCACACAAGAATAATCTTGCTGGTTCAAAACGTATAAGTTGGAGTACTTTCCAACTTGATAGACAATTGGATCGCGATTACTAAGCAGAGCACTCGGCCCGGTTGATTGCGGCAGTTGAGCCGCCCGCTGAACTTGGCCAGTCGCAGCATCAAGCTGGATCACCTTGCCGGATTCGGTCGACACGACCATGAAGCTAGAATCGGCGCCAATGGTGGGAGGTCGAATTGCTTCACCAAACTCTTGTCGCCAAACCAATTCGCCGGTTTGTGTTTGGACACAAATCAAGTCATGGTCTTTTTGGTTTACGATCAAAGTATGTTCAGGGTCCAAAGCGATTGGCGCCATGGTCGTTTGCTGTCCGACAAAGTGACGCCAAACCAACGAACCGTTGCCCGCATTAAACCCGTAGGCCGCCCCGTCAACCACAATTGGAACCACTTCGTCTTCGAGCGATGTAATAGCAGTTCCCGTGGGCGATGAGAGCACAACCGATTGACTCACAATGCTCGACCGCCAAGTGTTCTTGGGTTCCAGAGTGACTTGAATCGGCTTGACGAGTTCGCTTTCTTTCTTGCTGATACTAAGCATCAGGTCGGTCAATGGCGTCCGCGAAGCTAACTCTGGATGGTTCCGCGTCAACACGCGGAAGTAGTTAAATGCGTCGTCTGTTTTGTCTTGGGTACGCAAGCCTTCGATTTCGACCAACGCTTGTTTGTAGTCTTTTTCTTTCGCAATCAATCCTTTGATCAAATTGATGTTGTTGTCGATCCGTGACAAGACTTCGGCGAGGATCTGTTTGCTTCGTTGCGAGTTGCGGATGTAAACTGGATTGTCGACAACTTCCATGTGTTTCATGATAGTTGTTAACTCTGATTCCATGCTGGCAACATCATTGTTGGCATTGGCCACCATTTCCTCAGCGGCCTTGGAAGATATTTCGTCCAATCCGCTAGGCAGGATCACAGACAAGTCATCTCGAATGATGTCAATCTTGGTGTCTTCTTCTTCGGCCAACGGAGGCAATAGCAGCGCTGCTTGCTTGAACATCTCGCCATAAGCACGCGAATCATGTTTGCCGCGCAAAATCGATTGAACTCGCTTGGCCTTCATCACTGGCACGTCTTTGTGATCCGGAAACGCCTCGATAAAGTCAGTGATTTTCTTAGTAGCATCGCCCCAGTTATTGCGATCGTAAGCTTCATTGGCGCCTTTGACCATCGCATCGGCGTTTTGTCCGAACACGACGATCCAAAGCACGAAGATGCCGATCCCGAGTAATCCGAGGATGCCAGCCCCGATGAACAACCACTTGGTTTTAAACTGATCACGTTGATCACGCTTACCCTTAAAGGCTTCAATCGCAGCGTATTCTTTTTCCGATTTAGCGGGCGCGTCATCAAAAGCCGAATCGTCGTAGGCGGGTTGGTTTTCACTGAATTCTTCATCAAATCCGTCGGCGTACCCGGCCACGTCAGTTGCCAAAGGTGCCGGGTCATCCATCGTAGCATCCACTTCGATGGGTTCTGCAATGGCCTCGACAATCGGTTCTGCAACCGCTTCAAGGATGGGTTCTGCGATAGCCTCATCTATCGGTTCGGCAATGGCTTCGACAACCGGTTCTGCTGGTTGAGTCTGAAAGTCTCCCGTGTCGATGAGCGCACTTGAGTCGAAATCTTCGACGACTGGCTGAACCACTTCTATTTCGTCTTCGGTAGGCGGGGCAAGCAGCTGTTTGGCCTGAGCTTTGGTAATCTGCTTTTTACCCAACAAATACTTGACGACTGCCTTCGTCTTGACAACCTTACCGGGATCTTCGATCTGTTTACGGATCTTCTCCACGTACTTGGCGTCGATAGAGCCAAGTGATTCGATCCGGGTTAACAACTGACTCGGTGTCATTCTTATTTCGTTTCCTTAGTTTCAGGCGGCCTAGGCGTAAAAGCTAACCGGGAAACCTAAAATATAATTGGGTTGGGAGGTCGGAATGGATGGTTGCAAAACAGCAAACACTGACATGAGTCAGTAATCTTCTTCAGTGGTTTGGATTTCGATTTCGCTGGCGTCGTTAAACGCACCGGCATCCCAAGCGGTAACCACTTTACGGTGCAGTGAATCAACGTGAGCCACAATGACCAATCGCCTGGCGCCTTCGTTGTCGAAAGCGTCTTTTACTCTCGATCGCATTTCACTATCACTCGGGCACTCGACTTCGTCCGAGGATCTCGAAGTCACGTAAAACGTGTTCGTCTGATCGATCAAGATCTCAACGTAATCCTCAGGTTGTAGGGGATCATCAATCGGCGTCGTGGATGGCTGATCAGATTTGGCATGAGCCTGTTCAAGTGATTTTTGAATTGTAAAGGACGCGGTGACCATGAAGAAAATCAGCAGCAAAAACGTGACGTCAACCATTGGCGTCATGTCCAGTTCGTCTTCTGGAATTGGCTCTTTAGGTCTTCCTTGGTAACCATCATCGTCATCATCGCCGCCGTCATCATCATCGTCATCGATGCCTTTCCAGCCCATGTTCTTGTACTTGATGCTATCGCTTTCGTTAGCAACAGGTACATCTTCATGTAAATCCGCCGCATCATCGGCAATCTCCGCTTCACGGTCGAGCCTTGCCTTGAGGTCTTGAAACTGCCCCGTCGGCTCGTTCAATCCAAATTTCGCAGGCTCTTCAGCGGGCGAATTTTCATTTTGATTTTCTTCTTTGTCGGCCATGGCTGCTCCTATTGCTCCTCTTCAATGCCAACATAGACCTTGCGACCTTCGGCAGTGGCGAGTGTGGAGTTTGCGACACCTTGTTTGACCATTTCCACCATCCCGGTTTTGCAATCCCCAGCGGCTTTGATTAGCACCGCGTTTTTGGACGGGTTATCGGTCAATTCCCTTTCAACATAGTCGGTAATAAATTGTTTTCGGTCGTCTTCTTCACCGGGCGGAACCAGTTCCTCTTTCTTCATTCCAGTGCCTAAGAAAATATTAGATTCTTTTCCAGAATCGTCTACTGTCACGATAATCGTAACGCATTCTTTGTCCGAAATTGAAACACCATAGCTGGCTGTTGGCAGCGGCACACTGGCTTGTGGGTCCATCTTGGAAACCACAACAAAAAACGCCAACAACAAAAAGGTGACGTCGATCATCGGAGTGACATCCAATTCACCATCGTCCGCATTTCGCTTGCGTTTAGGTAATTCAATTGTGTCGGCTGAATCAGCGAACATGAAACGGTCTCAAGCTACTGTATTGATAAAACGATCGACGTCGTCAAAAAACTACTTGTTTGGAAATCGAACGCGAGATTCTTTGAAAACTTCAAGGAACTGATTCAATCCGTATTGGACTAAGTCTTCCATTTTTCGAATTGCAACGTTGATGTAAGCAGTACAAAGCACCAAAGGAATCGCAATCGCCAAACCACATGCGGTTGTAATCAATGCAAACTGAATGTCTTGGGCGAGCTTGGACACTTCGACCGTGGCGTTTGGGTCTGCCAATTTCGAAAACGCTGCCATCATCCCCAATACGGTACCTAGCAGTCCGATCATCGGCGCCGATTTAATGACCGTATAAACCCAGCTCAACCGGTACTCTAAATCTTGCAGAACATCTCGCTGGAAACGGTCTCCGACGAGCTGCTGGACTTTTTTATAGCTGAGCTTCCGGTTATCAATGGCCAGCTGAGCCAACTGACACGTCGCGCGCCGGTCTCCCTCGCAGACGGCCGCGGCCGCATCGTAGTCTCCTACGCTCAACGGCTGTTCGACGGCTTCTAAAAATAAAGATTGCTGTTCTTCACTAGCAAACTGTTTTTGACGCACCCGCGCAAAGACCATGACAACACAGTAGGCACCCCATAGTGCAATTAAAAACATGACTAGGTAAATCGTGTTTCCTAGAATTGTGAATACTTGTTCCATTGTTTCCTAATGCTTCAACAAACTAAAAGTTGGATGCCTAAATTGTAATTCAATCTCAGCCTTGCCGGGTTCCATCTAGTGACATAGGCCACGTTCCGGCGATTTGAAATTTGTGTTTCTGGACTATGTAAAAACCGGCCGACCACAATGCTGGCGATCGACAAATCCACCTACGACACGCGCCGGTATTTTATGCTTCACACGGGTTCGTTGTTAGCGGTGATCGCCAATTTTAACGATAGATTAATTCGGTTACCTCAAATTTGTAATTGCTGCCGTTGGGGACAACCTTCAAAATCGTGTTTTTAACATCTGCCAACACTTTACCAACCTCAGCAAGCTTGGCAGCTTCAACCTCGCGAATGATCTGGCGAGTTTTCTCCGGGTAAAACTGAACGGTCAAAGACGCGTTGGTATCGATGCCGGATTGCCCGGACAACAGCCGGTCCCAAGCCAAAAAACGTTGTTTTTTGTGAACAAAATACAGGTTTTTGGATTCCATTTTACGATTTGAATTGATGACTGTCTTAGTTCCAGCAGGATCAGACAAGCGTTTGATCGCCTGTTTTGTTTCAGAGACCACACCGATGTCAATCGAAAAGAAGCTCAACTGCTTGGCATAGGTACTCGGATCAGGCGCACTGAAGTTGATGATCCAGCGTTTGTGCTCCGGAATACCGTCGCCACCGTTTCCGCCACCGTCACGCGAACCAAAGCCACTGCCTTTGCCCATCTGGCTGGCGGTACCACTGCGTTTTTCCAGAGCCCCTTGAACTGATGACACCGAATTTGAAACGGCCTCTAACGCATTGGCTAGTTGAGCCGTCTCGACTTCTGGGAACTCTTCAACGCCTGGGTCTTCAGCATCGTCGGCCTCCCCCTTTGGCTTTTCTTCACCAACTTCATCGCCTGTTTTCACAGTCGGACCAACGGTGCGCTGAGAAAAATCAACCACCGAGGTCACCCAGATCAAAAACAGAACGGCAAACAAAAAGCCGAACATCACCAACCCCGCTACCAAGATCGCATTTACGCGGTCGTAGGTCGATGATTTGGTTTCGACGCTGAGTGTTGGTTTTTCTCGTAGGGAAGACTCAGTACTCATGAAATTGCTTTTGTTCGGTTAATTTAATTTTTAAGTTATCAGCTGAAGACGAATTGGCTTATTTGATTAGTCAGCCACTGATTGGGATGCGATCGCCTGTCACTACTATCGCAGTTGATCGCCAAACTTCACGTCGTCGATTTCAAAGCGAAAATTTCCAGAGGCACCGGCAATTTTGAACGTCACTTCTTGCAAATCACTGGCACGATCTCCATAACGAAAATCGATCAACTGCTGCATTTTCGAGACTAAATCATTTGGGTAAAAATGAACCGCAATCACATGTTCAACATCCAATCCGGCTTGAGTGATTGTCTGACGATCCAACTGCTGAAGTCGTTTTTGTTTGTTAACGAAGTATCGATACCCAGATTCCGCCTCACGGGTGGACTCAGAAACGATCTTGTCTATTGATAGTTGGCTGATTCTCCAAATTCGGTCGTCGAATTGGTGCACCGCGCCGATTTCTATTTTGAAAAAATCAAGCTTTTGCTGGTAACTCTCTAAATCAGCAGCCTCGTGAATAACGCTCCACTTCGGTGCAACTATTCTCTCAGGCAGCAACTGCCGCTTATCCTGGTCAATACCGTGAATTTCGGTGACCCCATCGCCTGACAGCCCGTTTGCTTGAACAACACTCGCAATGCTAGCGCCAGACATTTCTACTGCTTTCTCAAACGCTGCGATTTCTGAATTGTCAAACTCGACAATGCTCAGCTTAGTATCTTTCGCTAAGTCATCTTTAGGAAAAATGATTGTTGTAGGATCGACAAAGGGCGTTGGCTCAAATGGAGCCTGAAACCACCAGATTGCGAAAAGAGAAACAAACAAAACGCCAGACATCAGCAAACTTGAAATCAAGATCGCGTGCACATGATCACCAATCGAGACTTTGATGCCGACGTTTAACTTTGGTTCATACCTGGTCGAATCGGTAGTAATACTCACGGCGCTACTCCTTCAATTTCAGATCCAGCTTGGTTAAACAGTTCGGCATTGGGTCTGATTTTCAGGAACCATTCCGACCAACGTTTCTCCATCGTGTTAAATTCAGACCTCATTAGATTTGCGATCTGCGGTGAATTTTTTTGGAGTGGACCGGGATCGCGACGAGCATTTTGGATTGTCGTTTGTGAGAGTTTCATTGAGTCGATTTTTCGGCTAATCAGCCTCAAGCCCTGGTGGGCCTCGAAAGCAATACGGAAATCTGGATCCGACACGGCATAAATTAAGCCAGGCACATTGTCCATGTCCTGTTCGCCAGCAAGGAAGCGAACCGCGATCAGTCGCCGGTAATAATTTTTCGCGCCAACCATCGAACGCAGGAAAGCTTGTACTTTAGCTCTCGACTTTTCGTCTTCGTTGCGGAATTCTACGATTTGCTTTTTGAGCGATTCGTTGATTCGCTCCAACTGCTCTGAACTCAATTTTTCATTGTCTTTCAGCAATGCAATCATCGCGCCCAAGTTCTGTTCGGCTTCGGAGGAAACAACGTTTCCGCTCTTGGAACGCGATAAAACCCCTGAGCCAAACCCTGTTCCACCAGCCATCTCGCCTTCTGCCGGTGGCAAACTGATAATTTCACTACTTCTGACCAGGAATAGAACCGCGAATGCGGTCGCGGAAACTCGATACCTTTTATTGGTTGGCGCGAAGCTTCCGTCGTCCGCCTGTTCCCCTTCAAGAAATTTCACTCCTCCATCGTACCAACTTTTGAAATTCCCACCGCCAAGATTGCCCTCGGCCTGCTTCCGAAAGTAGCAGTATCGCTCGAGGGCATATAAGTAGTAGTAATTCCATTTCGGGTGCTCGTAAGTGAAAGCACTATCGAAGCTACGGTTTCCAGCTCCAACAGTGTTCCCCAGCAAGCTTTTGTTGAAATCAGTTAATGGCTGATCAGGCCGACCACTTTTATCTTGGCCTTCTTTTGGAGGGACGTAAATTTTAACGGTTTTTGGTAACCCCAATCCCTGTGCTGAACCGACAGCGGACTCCACGTCGAATACGCGGCGGGTTAACTGCAACAAATCCGCCAATAAGTAAACGGAGCTAATGCCCGCGGCTTGCATTGACAAAGTTGGTCCTCGTTCCGGGCGTCCATTTGCGTCGTACATATACGACCACTGCCCGTTTTTGGCAGCGCTGCAAAACCACAAGAGCGTATTTTTGGCCGTCGGAATATCAACGTCAAAGCCATGTGACTTGGCAACCCACATCGCTAAACCGGCAAACTGTGTCTGCGAGCAATCGCTTGCGCCACTATTACCTTTTTTTAGATAATTGTAGCCTCCTGCTTTGTTTTGCCGTTTTTTGATCACATCCAACAGATGAACGATCTGATCGTGATTTCCAGCAGCGTCAAACTCCGCCAAAAGAATCAGTGCGACGGCCGGATAATAAACTTCATTTTCTCTGTGAAACGAGTTTCCATCGTCGCATTTCTGGCGAATCTGCTTAATCACGTTGTTGACAAATTCGTTTCCGGTTGGCACTGCTTTGTCGTAACGTTTGGAATGTTCAACAATCGCCAAAGCCGCAATCGCGCTGTAGCCGGCTTTCCCTTTAGCATTTTGCAAAAACGCAATCGCCCGGTCAGCCATTGCCTTAACGTCAGGATGTGCGGGCGTGTATTTTGTTTGAGCCAATGCGAAATCGGGAAGCACCAGAAACGTCAAACAAACAACGGGTAATAAGATAATTGAGAACAAACGACCCTGTGTCCCAGCGGCCATGCTGCCGAAGATCCGCTCGTTAACTAGTTTTTCTCGAGAACTAATCATGTCTTCTACCGTCTTTCGTGCTCGTTAACAGGTATTCCGTACCGATATACATATATTGTACGCTAATTTTCGCGGGTGATTTCGCCAATAAGCAATAAACCAACTGAGTTTTTGCTTTACGAAAACCAAAAAAAGAAACTTCGGCAGAATCCGCAGAACGTCGATTGACAGATATTCCTTGAATCGGCTAAATTCTGCCTCTCAATTGAGACGATGACGGTTCAGCACAACTATGATGTGCTGATGTAGCAGTTCATGGAATTGATCGAGAAACACAATAATTACTGGTCGGGTAGCTCAGTTGGTAGAGCAATGGATTGAAAATCCATGTGTCGGCGGTTCGAGCCCGCCCCTGACCACTTAAGGTCTTACAGAGACCGAAACCCTTTTAGCCCGCAATTGGTGATCCAGTTGCGGGCTTCTTTTTTGGTTCTTCCGTTGATAAAGATTCGTGAAATCCAGTCGTTGGAGCGTCTACGCGGGCCAGATACTTTGTGGAGCGGCCGGCATTTTTGAATGAGAGGTTCGTTACACCGGCGAAACCGTTTCTGCCATTAGTTTTCGTAGAGGGTTAGCCACCTCACTTCGAAGAGTATCGCCTAAAGGCGATACTACCAACATATTCCAAAGATGTGTTTTTAAGCGGCAAGCGTTCTTTGCAATATCGGTTGCGACGATCGCACTTATCGTACCCTGTCGCGGATAGCCAAAAAGCAACGAAGGTTGCTTGGTAGCGGTTAATCCGCACCGCCTGCTCCCGCTTTGACCGGTCGACAAGGCAACTAACCCAATTAACTGGTATCACAGGCTCGAAATGACTTGAGCAAAAAATGTCGCTCGTTGTTGCCAGACTTTTCCGTTGCGACCTGAAATCTGTGGCTTGCGGTTTATCGCATAAGCCAAACCGCCCGATAAAACGCAGTACACATCTGGGAAAGAACATGGCGTTTCAAAGGATTGAATTAACGCCCCTTTGAACCGTAAGCCTGATTGAAAATATGCAAGTCGACGCAAAATATACCCAACACGAAAACGGAACCCGAACCATCTCCTGCTGGCGGCTCGGCGAACAGATCACCGGCGGACGTTGGTATCAAACCTTCCGCGCTGCCCCTCGGACCCTAAGTGCTGATGCTCATCATGATTTTGTCATCAAGATCATTTCACCTGATCTTAATCAAACTGACCGGCATCAAGCAATCGATCGACTCAGCCGTGAATCGATGGCGACAGAACAGATTTTGCATCCGAACGTCATTCGTTTGTTAGATTCTGAACTCGACAAACCAACTTTCTTTTTAGTTCAACCATGGATCCAAGGACGCTCTTTAGATCGGCTTTTTTCCCGTGTCTCGTACCTTCCACTGACACGAATGCTCTGGGTGCTTCGTCAGATTACCGAAGGAGTCCGTGCGGGGCACGAGAAAAGCCGAGCTTATTTGGGGCTCGATCCAACGCACGTGTTGCTTAACAGAACAGGGCGAGCAACCTTGATAGGCTGGTCGCAATCACATGCCTTTGGTGAAAAGGCTTGGTTACCACACGACCGCACGCAAGCCGCTCGCTACAGTGCTCCCGAAACCTTCGAAGATGATTACATCGCCAGTGCTGCTAGTGACGTTTATTCTCTGGGGGCTCTGATCTACCGCTCACTTGCGATGAAACCACCGATTCCTGGTGAAGACGTCGCTTCGCTTCGTATCGCTCACCAAGAAGTGATCCCCGAAGATCTGATCATCGTCCAACCAGCATGCCCACCTCGTTTAGCATCGCTGACAAAGCAAATGCTGGCCAAAGACCCACTCATGCGTCCATCATCATGTGAGGTCTTAGACGAACTGATCGCCGTTGAAATTGAACACTTGAGCAACAACTCAATGGTGATGCTGTAAAACAGGCTGCTAATCAATCGGCAGTAAGTATTTTTTGAGCTGTTCCAATTTTTTGGGGCCAATGCCTGGAACTTCTTGTAACTTGTCAAGCGATCCGAATTGGCCTTTTAAATCACGATGATCGACAATCGCTTGAGCCATTTTTGGACCAACACTCGGCACGGCCATCAATTCACCCACCGCTGCTTGATTGATATCTACTCGAAAGGTTTGCGGTAAAGATTGAGCTCGATCGATATCGTTTTGGTCTCCTTGCCATGCCGACCAACCGAACAGTAATCCAACCGTAAACAGTGCAATCGTACTCAATAACGCGATCGCCAACTGATGCTGCCTGCTCAGCCACCAGCCATAGCTGGTGTCAGATTCAAGAATTTGCTTATTTGAATTCATGAAAAATTGGATCTCCGCCCAATGGTTCTAGGCATCTCTTCATGCCATCGTCGCAAATAACTTCAGCAATCTGCCAATGACAGTCGGTCTGACGAATGTCGCATTGTGCAAAACCGGGATCTTTGGCAGACAGGGCGAATTATGCAATATACGGTTAGTTTTGCCAAGAAATCGAGTTGGATTGTAAAATCGTAGCGACCGTTGGATCGCTTATAGCTTAGACTTGTAACTGGCTGCAGTGCTGTGTCTTTATCTTGAAACTATCGATGTTGGTGGACCTAGAGCACAAACACCGATAGGTATTGGTTTGTCGATCAAAACTTGTAGTAAACGAGCTGGTTGTGGAAGGAAAAACCGTTGGTCCATTCAAAATTCTAAAACGGCTTGGTCGTAACCGACGCCGCCAAGTGTACCACGCGCGACAAACCGAACAAAATCGAGACGTGGCGATCAAGTTTGTAAAAATCCCACCAACGGTTCAGTGGGATTCCGCCATCGACAAAATCAACCGTGAGGTTGCTCAGCTACAAAAACTACGGCACCCGAATCTGGTGCAAGTCTATGGAGCTGGATTCGACGAAACGGATGTGTTCTTTGCGACCGAGTTAGTCGAAGGCGAATCGCTGGCCGCGATTTTGTCGCGCCGCGGCAAGTTAGCGCCGGATCAAGTTGTCGATTATGGTCGGCAAATTTGTTCCGTGCTGCAATTTTTGCATGAACACGATTTGATCCACTCGAAGTTAACGCCTGAAAAAATCATGGTGACCGCCGACCATCAAATCAAAGTCACCGACTTGCGACTGAATCGCGCCAAACGCCGACGCTGGGATGCTCCTCGGCGACGTGACCTAGAGCTGGCTGCTTACATGGCTCCGGAACAATTCACTGAAGGCGCAACCGACAAATCGGATTTATACGCCCTCGGTGTAATGCTGTATGAAATGCTCAGTGGCCAACTACCGTACAAGCCGGATACGCTTGGGCGAATGCGAAAGAGCAAAGCCAATTCACCGGCCCCTTCGGTCGCCACCCACGTGATGAACTGTCCAATTTGGTTGAATCAAATTGTCACTGACCTGCTGGACCCCGATCCTCGAAAACGCCCTCACTCAGCTCACGGGATCAACCTAGCACTCGACGAAATCAAAAACATCGACGCAACCAAACAAGCCGCGGTATCTCAGATGACCTCCGGCTTTAATCCGCTTACCGCCGGCAAGGACAAAACGGAGGCACGGCGGTTGCTCGGAGTGAAAGCAGCCAAACAACCAACCGATTCAACATCGTTGCTGCAACGAACACCGGTTCAAATCGGTTTGCTAGGTTTGATTGCAGTGTTGATTTTCTTTTTGCTGCAACCTAAATCCGACAGCAAAATCATTGCACAGGCTCAGCAGATGGTCACTTCGAATCAGATGGCACAATGGGCTGATGCACGTATTTTGCTGGAACCCATCATGACATCCGATCGCCCCCTGTCTGGCGAGGCGACTGAATTGTATTACGAGTCAAAACAAAAGACATTGTTAGCTCGTGCAGAAACTGGCAAGAATAGCAGCACCGACTCCGATTCAGAAAAGCTGTTTGTCGAGGCGGTTGGGCTACAGAAATTAGGGCAGTACCCAAAAGCATCAGAACTGCTTTTAAAGTTAGCCAACGATCCAGACCCGGCTGGAGAGAATCGACACGTCAAACAAGCAGCCCAGCAATTATATGATTCGCTTAACAGCAAATTGCAATGGCCGTCGGATCCAGAAGAAATCATTGCCAAGATTGCCAGCACCGAAAATGCGGTCACCGAAGTCGAACTGGCCACGGCTCAAGCAGCGTTGGTAGAATTGACTATCGATCGAACTGGCGAGCCGGGCTACGAGCAAGTCGTTAGTGTGGCGGCAAGTCGCTTGCAAACGATTAAAAAGCAGTTAGCAAAAATCCGAGAAAACCAACCAGTTGCAAACCAAAAACCGAACGCTTCTGAGGCTCATTCTGAAAACTAGGAGGGCGGCACGAATCAAAGGTGAATAAGATGCGGTAGGATGTTGTTTTGCGATTGTGTGGAATGTAAGCGGATTTACTGCGTAAGATTTGTTGGGGTAACGGCGTCCGTCCAAGTACCAGAGAAATGCAATGCTGTTTGGGCGATATGTAAACTTTGCTTTGCAGATGCTAGGAACACCACAAAAAAACGAACTGAGCGCGAAATCATGAACGACAATCGAGCTGGATTGCATCCAACCAGAGTATTTGCGTTGAAATTGTTGGCGTTTGTGTTTGCCTGGACTGGCCTGCTATTTGGGACGTTGCAGTTGGTAAACGTACCGATGCCAGCACTTCAAGGGCTATGCGGCGCCTACGGCTGACTGCCTCCGACTAATGCACTAGTTTCAGTGCACATGTTCTGGCTGGCATTGCTGGTCCCCGCCGTGATCTTGGGCCAATGGGTCTTACCGATACTTAAGCAAAAATCAATTTGGTTCGTCCTCACACTGGTCTTCGGCACTTTACTCACCATCTGGTTGGCGATGGGTGTGTCTACCTTGGATGGCGACCAGCGAACCGCAACCGGACTTTGGAAAATGCTTGCCTTCCGCATATTGGTGTATACCGACGTACCGCTGGTTCAAACGCTAATCGCTGCTGTGATTGGCTGGGGGCGAAGTAGTCGTTCCCAAAAGACGCAGCCTGAATACGAAGTGGCTGCCGGACAGACCGAACCAAGCCCTGCCAACTAGTTCGAATCGGCGGCGACTGGTGGCGTTGGCCGAATAGAAAGCGGCAGTTTAGTTGTCTGCCGTCAAACAGCTATAGGGCAACGCGGTGGCGACGCTTCAGATAATTCATCGTCTGAACGGTCATCATCAACAAGCATTCTTGCCTGAGATTCTCATCGTTAACCGGCAAAAACAGCTTTAGAGCTCGGCAACGTTCGGTCATTTCTCGAACTACCTGCACGATATTGTGCTGATACTCGCCGGACCACTTCTCCACCACCTTGCAGAAGTCAACTTTGTTCCTGCGCAAATAGCTGGCAGCCGTTTTGTTTTGATGAGGAACACTTGCTTCGCAGAACAACTTTTTTAGCTCGTCGTCAAAAACACTAGACGCCCCCAAGCTATAAAACTGCTGCCGCTGTTGATAGTGCTCTCGCAACGTAACATCGATACGGTGAACCGGATCAACTTTGGCTCGTGAAGTCACCTTTGGCTTTTGGCCTTGGATTCGCTCCATCATCCCGTCAACGAACTTCAATTTCTTGAGTGCCGGCCAACCTTGGTAGTTCTTCCGCCACCGCGAATTTGGTGTCATCCAAACGGCAAACGTTTCCGCAAAGTCCTCTGCCGGGTGGCTCTGTGCATACCAAGGCTCCAAGTGCAAGACGAACTTTTTACTTCTTGGTTTAGGAACATACGTTTCGGGGTACGGTGCAGAGTAACTGCCAAAGGTAGCCTTGTAACCGCGCTTACGATGCAATCCAAATGCTGTGTCAATTGCGTGTCCCGCTTCGTGGCGCATGATTCGCATGCACCACTCCTTGGTCCCGCCTTCGACCTCTAGCATTTGGTTTCGCTCCAGACGCATCAAGCGTCGATGAGCCATATAAAACGGTATGGCAATGCCAGGTATTTGATCTGGGGAAAACCAGTCATCACTAAACCAACAGTGCGGCTTAAACAACAATCCCAACTCTTTAAGTTCGCAATATAACTGATCGCGAAAATTGACCATGCTGGTTTGCTTAAAGTCGATTCCCAGTTCAGAGATTTTCATGTCCAAAAGTTTGCGGTCGCTAAACTTGGCCCATGCGGGTTCCGACGAAACATGAACTTGTCGGCTTAGACTACTTGTTGGTTTGGGGGCTGAAGCAGTATGGGCGTTTTGCTGATTAGCAGATATTTGCGAAGTGGACGGCCGAGCGGATACCTTGTTTTTGACACCAGCCACGTCAGCACCGGGTGCAAACTGCTCAACACCGCCAGGTGACGGAAGTCTGTTTCCTGCACTAGCGCTAACTCTTCCAGATTTACGCTTCCGATTTACTTTCGGATCGTTGGGAGAGTCGTGACGGGTTAACTTTTTTGATGCCATTGGTTTCGCAGCCAGCGAGCCTGAACGTTTTTGATTTTTGGCGATTGTTTGATTAGGAGATTGTAAGCAAACTCAAAACATTTCAAGCCTGAAATCTAAGGACTTTCTTTTCTTGGCCAGCCAGCCTTGATTGATAACTTCAAGTCGTGATAACTCGAAGCAGTGCTCTTCGAAAGCAGTATGTCAAAATACAACTTTCTTGAAATGACAATCAAGGCGGGTCGTGTCCACAACCGCCCCAAGGTTGACATCGGCAAATTCGCCAAGCCCCCTTGATTGAGCCTTTAATCGCACCGTACTTTCGAACAGACTGAATAAAGTAGGTGCTACAAGTCGGCGTATACCGACAAACTGAGGGTAAACATGGGCTCAAGCAGATCTGATAGAGGCGAACGACCGAAATCAGCCCCATCGCTGGCAAAAAACAAAGTCGCCCAATCGCACGGCCGATTAAGTGCCTCGCTGGCGGTTGCGAAGATGACTCATCTGGTACCGCTCCCTCGCCAGCAGCAGGGGATTCCGATGGAACGGGGTCGGATTGCATGCGAGTCCTTCGTTAATTCAGCTTTTTGAGGATACGAGTGAGCAGTTTCTTGAGTGACAGATCAATTTTTTTACTATCACAAATCGCGCCCCGTTTCGGTCGAATAACGATATCAATACCAACCGGAAAATTCTCTCTTTGCCGACGAAAAGCCTCCCGAATACGGCGTTTCCAGCGATTTCGCACGACTGCGTTGCCGACCTTGCGACTAACCGACAGCCCCAGTCGTAATTCGTCAATTTGGTTAGACACAGCTTTAATCACAAGTGTGTCGTCTGCCACAAACACGCTGCCGTCATAGACTCTTTGAAACTCAAAGGACTTAAGTAAACGAGCGGATTTTGGATAGGTTTGATCAGGCATGCTCTGACGGTGCCTAGCAGGAAAACAAAATTAAGCAAAATGCCTATGAGATATCTTTATTGGACCCATCTTTTTGGGTCGATGACAGCCGGCTAAAAATAAACCGAGCAACTCGCCCAAGAATACTCGGCAGCTGCCTACGAAACACGTAGCCCACCATGCACGCGATCATCGTGAACAAGATCAGGGTAGACCAGTCTGGCAGCAACTGTCCCATCAATAATAAGATAAGAATAGTGACCAATAAAACCGTTTGAGCGATTCCAAGTGATACCAGGAGTTTAAGTTTTTGCTCGACTGCTGCCAAGCGTTGCTGGTTATCTTCGGGCCTCCTCATGGTTTTAGACGCTACCTCGCATCAACGCATCATTACGAAACTTGTTAATTGCCGCAATAAAATCGCTTACCGATTGAAATCGATCTTCCGG
This sequence comes from uncultured Pirellulaceae bacterium, assembly GCA_964582115.1. Taxonomy (GTDB): domain Bacteria; phylum Planctomycetota; class Planctomycetia; order Pirellulales; family Pirellulaceae; genus Mariniblastus. The sequence goes on along the minus strand of CAZORR010000004.1, from coordinate 9,733 downwards.
TTTCTTTTTCATCGCTCGTAGGCAAATTTCTTCAAGCGCAGCCGGAATGAATCGATGCGGGGCCACCGAGCGGGGAGGTTGCGGCTGTCGATTGACGATATTGTCAAACGTGTCGGCAATCTTGGCCCCACGAAAAGGCTCTCGTTGACAGAGCATTTCGTACATCACGACCCCCAAGCTATAAACATCCGACCGTTCGTCGACCATCCGACTGCCAGTGACCTGCTCGGGTGACATATAGAGCGGTGTTCCTCCGCGGTCGCCTGCGGTCGTTTCGTCCCCGTCATTGGGCATCCCCCAGACCTTAGCAGCTCCCCAATCAATCAGTGTCACTTCGCCGAACATTCCAACAATAATGTTCTCTGGTTTGATGTCACGATGGATCACACCTCGTGCATGGGCATAAATCATCGCCTCGCCCACTTGAGTAAAGATATTCAGCAAGCGGTTCAAATCAAACTCTTCTTCGATCTCTTTTTTGCGTTGCGCCAGCCCCACAATGATTTCGAAAAGCGTCCAGCCTTCGATTTTTTTCATCGCGAAGTACCAATCGCCCTCATCATTCTGCCCTAGCTCGTACATGGGGACGGTGGCAGGATGAGCAAGCTGTGCGGTAATACGAGCCTCGCGGATCAGACGCCGAAGTTCGACGGGGTTATCCCGCAGTTCTTTGCGGAGCATCTTTAGCACGACGCGTCTTCCGAGATTCGTGTCCTTGCAGGAGGACAGTGTGGCCTTGCCGCCCTGAGTCAGCGAGCGAAAATCACAATATTTACCAAATTCGTTTGAAATCCGGTTCGGTGGCTGACCTTCAATATCGGCCACCATCACCATCTTAACACGATCCTGCTCAAACTCCCCTTGGAGTGATTGAGAGTCATCGGATGAACTATTAGGCTCTGGCATATTGTCGCCTATTGGTTGGGGTCAATGTCCAGCTGGCGAATGATAACTAGCTTTCCGTCTGGCTTTCCGTTGGCGGGGTTGGTTGAACCTGCCAAAGTAATGTAGCAGTCTCCACCGTCGGTAAACACAAGTGCAGTTGGCTTCTCAAGTCGGCTCATCAAAACCGCTTCGCATGCTGTCTCGCTTTTCATCTTCACTAGCTTGTACAACCCACCTCGCTGGGGATTAGCCCAATTAAAATCGAGTGCAAATAGGCGACCATGACGCGGCCCATAGGCGAGTCCGGTGATGTCGTTCAAGCCAGTTTCAAACACACCGAGCGTAGTGCCGGCCTGTGAGTAAAAAGTTAGCAGGGAGTCCTTTACGTTCTTCACTTCTCCCATTTGCCCAACCGCCAAATAGCGTTCGGGACTGGTTGTTATCGCGACAGGAGCATCAACTTTTGTGGCGACTTTAGTAGCGATCGACCGTGAAAATGTTTTAATGCTATTGTCAGGGCTCAACGTTGCTAACGAAACCCAGCCCTTTGAATCGTCGCCGTTACACGTGACAAAGATTCCAGCATTGCCTAAGGCGAGCCCGTAGAAATTACCTTCGCCCGGCTTCTTGCCTTCGTTGTCACCGGCGAGCAACGATTTACTGAATATCTTCGAAGCCTTGATCGCTTGTTCACCCACGCGAGGTATTTTGAATACGCGAAGCAAGTCTTCACCGTCAGGCAAACCACCTCCACCGACAACGAGCGTTTCTTCATCTAAAAACAACAACCCTAACGGACCGATCTTATAAGTGGGATTGGTCCCGTAACCTTCGGTTGGGAAATCAGTGATTACCGCTTCAACCTTGCCACCAACGACTCGCACAATGCGTCCTGCGCCCGAATCAGCAACAAAAACGTGTCCGGTGTTAGGCTGGATTGCCACGCCACTTGGATTGTTGAGCCCTGTCGTGACGATTTCCGGAATCGCGTCTTGAGCATTCGCTTGGCCACTGCAAGCAAACAAAACGATCAATCCTAGCGGGAACCATCCCAAGGCAGCCAAAGTTTGTTTACGAGGTTTTAACATCATCACTCCGTTGGTTTTTTTTCTTTCGCTTCTTTTTGTTCATTCGTTTTTTAGACTTAGGGTAATCTTGGTTCGCTTCTAGTTCGGCTTCGGTCGGGGTTTTGGATTCGATCCCATTTTCTGGAATCTCTACTTTAGCCGTCCAAGCGATCGCATTTAAAACGACCTTGCGCGCGTTGTCATTGGCCCAGTTGCTGTGATAGTGAGCTCCAGTGAAGCCGAATCCGCGACCTTTGCCGTCACCGCGAACAAACGCCCAAGCCACATGCTGTGGTTCTTTTCTTTCCAATACCGATGCACGAACATGCGGATTGTTGTGATGAGGACCGTCTTTGCGAGTCAGCGTGCTGGCGGGTGGCAAGGCACTTAAAATCGGTGTCACGTTCACCTTGCTGGAAAAACGCATGTGATAGTACCACTCATCATGCACCTTAAAAGGCTTCACGCCACGGGTGACCGGGTGCTCCGGAAACTCTTTGAAATCGGCTTCCCAGTGTGGATTGACCGACCAATCCGTTTCGAAATAACCACCGATCCAATCGAGAAATCGCTGCCCAGATTCACCCTTGGGGATTTCCACGCCGTAATGCAAGCAAACCAAACCAACTCCATTTCGCATGATGTGCTCAAACTTTTCACCATTGGCGTGCAACGGATGGTTCTTGCCGCCATCGGCAAATACAACCACCGTGTCAGCATTGCTAAAGGCTGTCGGATCTTGCGGCCAACCATCCTTATAAACCGTTGTCAGCACCGGTAATCCAGTCTGTTTGTTAGCGGCTTTTAGGCACTTTTCTAATAACAAGCATCCCGCGTGATGCTCATGTTTGTTCCAGCCATGACTCTTTTTACCAGCGACAAATACGATCTTCTTTTTGTCTTGTAACTTCAACCGACGCAAACGAATATCTTTGAACTCTACTTTCATCGGCGGCCCCGCGTGCAACTGCAACCCCAATAAACCTTGCAAGTTAACCTTGTCACTGGTGTCGTTAAACCGAGCCGTTTCAATACCGTTTACTGAAACCACAATCGAAGTCCCCCGGGCCACAATCGACAGTTCGTTCCAGTCGTCTAACCTTTGAGCCGTCGCTGCAGCCTTGGGCAGTTCCGTTGGCTTGCCAGCGGCGGCCAAGTTTACCGATTTGCCTTGCCAGCACAGCATGCCGCGTCCGGTTTTTTCAGAGTACAAGCTACCCGAGATACCACCCTTCCGAGCGATATCTGCTTGGTAACCACACAAGTGCCCGTCAGACGCCAAATGGCTGCGGACTTGCACGCCGCTGTTGGATTTCATTGTGCCGGAAATTTTGTAACTCAAACGCAATTCAAAATCGTCTAACTTCCCTCGCCCCCAGATCAAAAACTGGTTCCGCTTTAGCGGCGCTTTTTTGGTACTCTCACCAATGATCACACCGTCTTCCACTCGCCACAGACTGGCGTCGCCAACCCAGCCATCCAGTGTCCCATCAAAAATCGCTTTGAATTCGTTTGAGCTGCCCTGCTCTGCCGCCTGTGCTTGAGCCACGGAACCGAAGCTCGCGATACAGCCAACAACTACCACCAATTGAAGTAACCGATTGAAGTGATCGTGGTTAAGTCGTTGAACCATTGCTTCGCTCTTTAGTTGTAGATAATATAAAAGGGTAGATGTTGGACAACCGTCCATTCAAATTAACAATTTGCATCAGCGAAAGTATCGCTGGCGTGCATGGGCGTGCGTTATTTTACCGACAATTATTTGCCGTGTAATTGTTATCTAAACATAAACGCAAGATAGCTTTAGGAATTGAATTGGCTTGCAATCTGGTCCAACCCTACCCCAAACAGGGACTCTGCAATCGCCGAAAGCTCCGCTCGGTCCCCCTCTATTCGTAGCGTACGTTGAATGTGTGTATAGCCCTCTCCAGAGGCTAACGCGAGAGCAGGACTGATCGTTTCCATCTCGTAGAACCCACCTTCAACCATCCCAGACCCGGAATCGTTGATGCCGTCATTGTAGCAGTTGATGACGTCACCAGCGTAGGGGGCGTCCTGTATCTCCCACAAGTTGTTGTTGTAGCCATTTGCTGGAGTCGACTCAGGCAAATTGAAGTTGACGACCGACAAGACCTGTCGTTCCTCATCCCAACTACCCATGATATTCGTCACTCGCTCGAAGTTGATCCCGAGCTTGCTGCGTAAATGGCCATCGCCCAGGAAATAAACCATCTTATTGTCGCGGTCGATCTTCAAACGCGTATCGTCCAGATCACCAAAGTAATTCGCAGTAACGATGTCGGCATCGGTCAATGATTCCTGAGCGGCTGCCTTAAAAGGCACAAACAGTGTCGCCTTTGCCCCCGGTTTGCTCATGCAAATCATCCACAAACCGATCAAGCCAGTCTCCGGATCCCAAGCATCGGTGCCGCGGTTGATCAGCGTGTTGTGGCTTTCATGGGCGACAATCTTGACCTTCGAAAAGTCGGTTCCTAATTTTTGGCTGGCCGCCGCCGAATCAAGCAGTACAACTGAGCGGTCAATTTGCACCTTGAACTTGGTGCCGCTCCAGTTGGTGAACAGGGCGTCCTTAGTCATCGAGACCGAATTGTCGGTTTGTGTCTGTACGGCAAACGCTTCGGAATCCAGCTCCGCCGGAGTTCGCCAGTTTTCGAAGCTCATTTCGACACCGGGCTCGAAGAAAATCGAGTTCTGCCCACCTTCAGGCGACACCCACAAACGGTCCTCGCCCCCATATAGGTTAAGTTGTGGATCAATGACGTCCGATTCAACCGCACCGTAGTTAATATAACCGTAGCTACTGCCTTGATCGCCACCATGGGTCGAGATCATGGTGCGACCTTGATACTCGGGCACGACGACAACCGCCGCGCCTTCCGTATTCCGCAACACAATCGTTTTGACGTGTTGTTTTAGAAACTCTAGATCCTCGCCAAACGTCTTTTCGGACATGCTCTGCCTTCAGGTTTTCAATTCAAAATGGTCTCTGGTTTTATGAGACAACCACTCGAATTGTAACCGATTAAAAGGCTTTCGTCATGCTGGGCAAGGAACCAACGTCAGCTATGGAGCCTCTAATAACAAGGTGCTTTCAGCTCCGAATACCGACACCGTGTCGGCTGGATCTGCCGTATTGATGAACGTGTTTCTTCTCCAAAGGTTGGTCGACATACCATCCTCTGGTGCGAAATTGAAAAACACGTCGCTCGCTGCGGCTTTCTCGGCTTCGAATGAAATCCCACGATTTAATACGACTAGACAGTTATCTGACTCCGACAGGCTAATTTCACTGTTGAGAAAACTAAGTTCGCCGTCGTCGTTGCGAAACATACTATCTTGCAAGGCTTGTGATTGCAGATTTGCCGAACAGGTATTTTGTGCAATAGTGATCTTGGTGCCAAGGAAACTATGAATTCCACGCCCACCATTTTGAAACGCGATGTTTCTATTGATTAGGGTGCGACGTGCGTAGGAGATAAGCTCTCCGTCTTCATCCACATCGATCATTGGCGTCCCGGCAAAGCCGAAAGGACTGCCGATCCCAGCGACGGCGGCCATCAGCGATTCGCTTGTCTGCGTGTACAGGTAGTCGTCAGCAATAATTCCATTTCCGTCGGTAATGATACCTTCGGACGTGGGTACTAAGTTCTCGTTGTTGAAGCAAACGTTATTGCGAATCCAAACTCCAATCCGATCAGAAATCTGTTCGCTGATCGGAACGCCCTCTTCGATCGTCCCGTCGAGAGTTCGAACGACCGGTTGAAAGATCGATATTCCGCTGTGTTGCAATGGGTTACTGTTTGCATTGTCAAAAACAATATTCCCGGAAATATCAACAAGATCACATTGATACATAAGTATCCCGCAACCACCGTGATTGTGGATGATATTGTTGTAGATACCAATCTCCATTGACTCAAAAACACCGATGCCAGCCGGATTGCTTTCGCCATTGCCAACCACCTCCAAGCCTGAAATGATGATGAAGCTACCACGAATATCAAAGTCGCCGAATATTCTGGAGTTTCCACTTCTGCTGCGAATCCTCGTTCGGTGATTTTCGTCACCCAGCAAAGCACCAAACACTCCCGTTTCCGGATCATTAAAGCGAACCTGAATGGTGCCTTCGTCCAAGTAGTCGCCATCCTCAACGATCAAAGTATCACCTGGCGAAAGTCGAGTACAAGCAACTCGCATGGTACGCCAAGGTGTCCTGACTGATCCTTCAGCTGAATCATCGCCCGTCGGACTGACGAAAAAGGTTTCTTGCGCGAACGCCAAAGCTGGCAAAACTAATGATGCTGCTAAAAGACATAACACGACTGTCTTGATATGAATTTTCATGGGGGAACTCGTAAGCAAAAGGAGTCGATCGAGAGAGAACAACACAAGGACTAGGAGACCGATGTGAGCAGGGATTCTACTGGTAGGTGTTAAGAAATCAACCATGCACAACGTTCAGTACCTCACCGTCTCCACCACCATTGCTTTATTTCAACTAGCTTGGGGCTTATCAGCCAAGAATAGCTTGAACTTTGCCGCGCAGTTGGAACTTTGCCGCGCAGCTATCCCCGCAAGTAGGACGCAACCGCCAAACGAACACTGGACTGGACATTTTAGTACTACCGTATTGGCCGTAAAAAACAGCCTAAAATAAGTCCGAGTAGGCAGTCAAAAAAGATAGATTCAGCCGTATCAGTTATCGTTACCGAAAACTCGGTTGGTTTTGTGGCCACCCTTGCACGTTCGCTGCACTGCGAGTTGGTTGCGTTCTTGCCGGTGTTGTGCTCGTTTGCGAACCACGCTTGGGTGCCCCCAGCATGAATGCCGTCAACTGCTCTGGGGAGCGATTGGACTCAAGCGTCAAAATGAAATCAGAGATCGCTTGGTTGTAGCTGACGGTAGACGCAACCATGTCCAACCGTGAATCTCGCCAAATCCGCCCAGCCGCAATCGCGGATGCTAATGGAATTTGACGACCACGAACGGCTTGCGCCGCCTGATCGGCTGCGTTTTTGGCGGTCGATACCGTCGCGGCTCGACGTGTAATCAACTCCAACGTGCTTGCCAACATTGGGTCAATGCCTCGCAAACTGGTAGGTAACGATCGCACTCGCTTGTACTTCTCGTAATCGGTCACGTATTTTTCCACCAAAGGCTCGTCCGCTGGCAACGGCGCAAAGTCGTTCGGTCGAGGATTAGGCATGAAGTCTAATAAACGAGACTGAGATTTCCCGAGTTGAATCTTCGCGGCAAGCTGGCCATCGGACGCCATTTGCTGGGCTGCTGTCAACAAGCCTTTCTCAGCAACATTCGAAGTCGTAATCGAGCTTAACCAGTTTTCATAGTCGTTGGCGATTTTTAAAGCCGCCAAGTCATAGTAGGTTTCCCAGTATTGGGCCACCATTGGTTTGCGTTGGCCAACGGATATCGGCTCCAAAAACATTTCTAATAGTCGAACAGGAGTTCCGCTTTCGCCGACGGATGCTGCTTGGATATTGCGTAGCTGTTGCTGAGCAAAATCTATCGTCTGGCGGTCTACCTTGTTGCTTGGGCGACCTAGACTGGAACCACTTTGTGCGATTGATGTTTGGCCGGACGCACCGCCGCGTAGTTCGCTATCAATGGGGCGCCCTCGAAGTGGTTGCCGTGCAGGTTGCTCGAACTGTTTTGCTTGCGAAGACGATCGAGAACTCACTAAATTCGACTGGTTATTCCTTAGTGAACCAAAAGATGACTGAGAAGACGGTGAACTCGTTTGTCGTCGAATCACTGGCGAAGCGCTTTGGCTTTGAAGGCTACTCACTGTATTTGGCGAACCAAGACCGCTGGAGAGCTGGCCAGAGGACCCAAGTGAGCTTGGCGTAGCTGGCCTGCTGGAAACCGAGGCGGCAAACTTTTCGGGCCTAGCAGGAAACGGTTCACTAGACGGACGACTCGCTGGCGAAATCAATGACTGAGCATTAGTCGCAGGGGGAAATGGGGTTTGAGCAGCGACGGGCGGCTGGCTTACGGGTGGTTTAGGTTGCGTCGGAAACGCTTTACTGACCGCAGGTGAGCTGAATCCACTACTGGTTGCTGATTTGGATAGAGTTTTAAAACGATCACTAGGTGCAACTGGGCCAATCCGTTGTTGCGCAGCCGCAGGTGCTACCGCTGGAGCAGCAAAACTATTACTCGCCGACCGAATCGGTGCAGCGCTGCGAGGTTGATTGGGATCAGGACGTTGGCTTGATGAAATGGGCGCGAAACGACTGCCCGCATTCGAATCTGGTGATGTACCGAAATCACCAAAACGATTTCGTAACTCGCTACCGTTCGCGTGGTCGGACCTCAAACCAGCAGGCGCGCGTGAACTTCCAAACGCCCCTTGCTGTTGAATACCAGCATCACTACGCAGTTGCGACGTGAACGTTCCGATGGCTGCGTTGTGATCACTCCCGCTGCGTTGGTGCTCTAACTGGGCCACTGAAGACTTTGCGATCGTCGTCACGGCTAGTGTTTCTTTTGCCGGGTGCCGAAAGTTTAAGGTTTTCGAATCTTCCAATAAACTTGCCGGTGGCAACGGCGGCGAAAACGGTCGATTTGTCGGCAGAGCCGACTTAAGGGTAGGCACTGAACTGCTCGCCTGCGGAAGTTCGACCGCAACATTGCTCGCCGCCGAATTCACTGAACCGTGGGAAACCAAAACCGATACATCGTTTTGTTGTGCCAGTAACAGAGGCGGTAGGCAAATGGTTGTTGTGGGCATCAACAACGCGAGACACAACAAACGTGTTCGATTAAAACGATCCGGCGATAGCCGAGCGAAACCGTGTTTCGAAACCATACGTGATATTGCTACTAGCATCCTTGCACCTCGCTGGCGAATATTAGTTTGTGAAAGCCAAACCTGCGTTAGCATCCTTGCTACAACCAATAACTTGTCCCGAATCGATTTTTTGGTCAATCCCGATTCGCCCGCATGTGAACCCAAGTGTGAAGCAGTGCCAATCTCGGCTCAACCTGACCGCAAGTTCATCAAAGTGATGGCACTCTTAGGGCTCAGCTGAAATCTACAACCAAGACGGCCCCTACTCATGGTGAGTCTGCTTGCAAGTCTGATCCTACGGCAAAACCCAGTAAAAACACGAATCGAATTGAACTAGAACCCCGTCCGGCCTACCGACTGGTCTCGCTAAACAAACTGGCCCGCTGTTTGCAATCACCCATCATGACCACGAAGCACCGCACCCCCGCGCAGGAGCAAACCGATGACACGATTCTTCTCGACAACCGCTAGCAAATTCTGTCTAGCTGCCGTGTTTACCATTTTTGCAGTCATGGTTCTGCTAGGCGCCTCGGCTAGTGGCGACGAATTCGATCGGATTGATAATGCAGCCAAGAAGATCCAAAAGAAGTCGCGTTTACTCAGCAAAGAAACGGTTCACTATCGTCACACGGCGCAGTATCCATCCTTGGTCAGCGCTACCTCAAAACTGTGTGCCGCCGCCAGTCACATTCACGAAGTGGCTCACTTTCAAAACAACTTAAACCACTTGCAAACCGACTTGGCTGCCATGGATCATCACTTTTATCAACTAGAAAGCCTGTTCAAAGCGGCGAAGGATTCAGCCAGTCGTGGCCACGGCCAAATACACGGGAATACGGGATACACCAAAAGCTTGTTGCGATCAATTGAAAACAGCATTGATCGAATGCGTCGCGACGTGCGAAAACTTCAAGGCCGATCGGTCAGTCACCATCAACACACCCGTCGC
>CAZORR010000003.1:54450-59287 GCA_964582115.1 uncultured Pirellulaceae bacterium | reverse complement strand
CAGCACGTTGGCGTTCTTGTTCTTTGACGACCGATGCTTCGGCTTCTTGACGAGCAGTGATTTCGGCGATTTCACGCTCTTGTTTTTCTTCAGCGTCAACTTGCTGGCGTTCCAATTCAAGGATTGCTTCGCGAGCTTCGACGTCTTGCTTCTTCAGCGTTTTTTCCTTCTCACGAGTAATCTGGTTGGCCAGCGTGATCTCATGAGCGGTCAAGTCCGTGATCTTCTTGATACCTTCGGCATCCAAGACATTATTTGGATTGAGTTTCTCAAGTTCGGTTTGTTCCAGGTAGTCGATCGCACAATCGTCCAGGACATAACCGTTCAGGTCAGAACCGATGACTTCCAAGATCTTATTGCGGAACGCTTCGCGGGTATTATAAAGTTCGACAAAATCAAATTGCTTACCAACGGTTTTCAGGGCTTCCGAGAACTTTGGTTCGAACACGCCTCGTAACGACTCAAGGTCTGATGCTCGTCGGCAACCCAAGAAGTTCGCCACACGTTTAACATCGTCGACTTCTTTATTCACGCGAACAAAGAAAGCAACTTTAATGTCGGCACGGATGTTGTCTTTACAAATCAAACCATCGACGCCACTGCGGTCGATTTCGATGCGTTTGACTGAGATGTCCATCATTTCCACGATATGCAGGACAGGCACGACCATCATTTTGTCAAAGCTGACTTCAGTTCCACCTTGTCCCGTTTTAATCAACGCCGTTCCTTGCGGCACTTTGCGTAGGCACTTGATGTAATAGGCGAGGAAACCAAATCCGATCAAGCCGCCGATAACTACGACGAAGATCATGATGTCAAAAAATGTTCCAAAGCCGCCTTCGAAAAACATGCCGGCCAATAGTTGAGTGTTATTCATTTTAGTTATTCTCCAGCTTAGTTTGTTCAACTAAAAAGGTCCCGTCTTCGTGGTTGTAAGAAATGATTTTCGCGACATCGCCCTTCGTCAGGCGTTGTCCGGTTGTGACTCTGATATTTAAAGTTATCTCTGGTTCGTTTTCAGGTTTGAATTCCATTTGACCGAAACGCTCAGTGACTTCATTAGTAGTAACCGTACCCACCAAGCCGACCATCTTTGAACGGCCAAGGTCTTCAGGGGCCGACTTACGACCAATTGTCGCTGCTGGGATAACGATAACCCGAGCAATCAGCAACGCCGCGATGCAGTTAGGAATAATCCACAACAACGAAACGACAAAGGACTGGGTTGGATTGAAAAGTAAATTGAGTGAGATGTTTGAAATCCAATAACCAAACATGAGTGCGGTCGCAACAATGACGATCGGCACATCGCTCATGTACAGGAATTCAAACAATGGCCTCAGCGGACTGTTGCCAGCACTGGAACTTCCGCCACCGCTGTCCACATCGATGTCCGCACCACCTGCATCCAAAATACTGCCGTCCGTTTCAACGTCGATATCGGCCGCAACATCAACGTCGCCTCCGATATCAATGCCTGCATCTAAGTCAACTCCGGCGTCGACATCCAAGTCAATGTCCAGCGTATCCATGCCAACAACTCCAACGATCATCAACAACCAGTACGCGACGATGACGAGCATCGCCAGCGTTGGTAGGACGTTGGCTTCGTTAAAGAGAAGGGAAATGGTTTCCATGCTGACAAAAACAATTAGTTGGACGAAATGATGCGAATATTCAACGCGTGGCCAAACGCTACGTCATACTTAGACGGGGGTGAGCCAGTCTCGGCGTTTTTAGCGTTCACCGAGGGCCACGACGAACGATTATGTGGGTCCAGTTCCATATTTAACGGTTGTTTTGATTGTCATTATCAGCCCAAGGCCCCCGGTTAGATACCGGGCAAAAGTGTCGAATAGTTAGTTCGCTCTCTGTTCGGCACCGGATCGGAAATATTGGCGAAAAAGCCCACGGATCCGTTTCGTTGCGACTGGACGTTAAAAGTTACGGCTAAATCGAACCGAAGCTGTTGCAAACGGCGAGTTTGGCAATTGACACCGCTAGAGGCAAATCGACAATAAGCGACTCAAATTTACGCGTCGATTATCCAAGCAAAACAACCGCATGCCTCTTGTCGTTCAAAAATTTGGCGGAACTAGTGTCGCCGATAGTCAAAAAATCCTTGCAGCTGCCCGTAAGGCCGTTCGTGCTCAACACCGCGGCAACCAAGTCGTCGTGGTCGTCAGTGCGATGGGTAAAAACACCGACACGCTGATTGAGCTGGCAAAACAGATTAACGAGCGACCTCCAGCTCGTGAGATGGACATGCTACTGTCAACAGGCGAACAAGTTAGTGTCGCTTTGATGGCGATGGCGATCGACTCTTTGGGCGCAAAGGCAGTCAGTTTGACAGGCGCTCAAATCGGAATCAAAACCGACAGTTCACACACCAAAGCCAGAATCAATTCGATTTCCACCGAACGTGTAAAAGCACTCTTGAATGATGGCAACATTGTGATCGCGGCAGGATTCCAAGGTGTCGATGACCAGCTCAATATCACGACACTCGGTCGAGGTGGCAGTGATACAACCGCGGTAGCATTGGCGGCGGTGTTAGGTGCCGACCAATGTGAAATCTACACCGACGTCGATGGCGTTTACACAACCGACCCACGGATTTTGCCGGAAGCGTGTTTGGTGCGACAAGTTAGTTACGACGAAATGCTGGAACTGGCTTCATTGGGAGCAGGTGTACTTCATAGCCGTTCCGTCGAGTTCGGTAAAAAATTCAATGTGCCAATTCATGTTCGAAGCAGTTTGAGTGACGTTCCCGGATCATTGATTGTTGATGATGCCGATACGGGAATGGTCGTCAGTGGCGCGGCGTTGACCAAAGATGAAGCGATGCTTTCCATCGTGAACGTACCTGACGTACCGGGAGCGATTCATAAAATATTCGCGCCAATTGCTGAGCGAAAAATCACCGTCGATATGATTGTTCAAAATGTTTCTGCCGACGGCGAAAGCACGACGATCAGTTTCACAATTCCCAAAGACGAAATCGACGATGCTCGCGATGCCGTTGCAGGAGCCCTTGACGAACTGGGCGGCCAACTAGCGGCAGTCAACGAAAACGTCTCCAAAATCTCCGTGGTTGGCATGGGCATGGCGGAAAAAAGTGGCGTGGCGAATCGCATGTTCCGCAAATTGGCCGAAGGCGGCGTGAACATGGACATTATCACTACCAGCGAAATCAAAGTGTCGGCGCTAGTCAAGCGAGATGTTGCTCGGGACGCACTAAAAATTGTTCACTCCGAATTTGACTTGGATAAAATCGAACCATCCCCCGGTACGGAAGAAATTGCGGAACGCCCCGCAATCAACCCTGAAGACGTAATCGCCCGCTTGCAGGGATTGGGGATGGAGGGTTTGGCCATTCATGAAATTGCCTTGGATGACACCCAGTCATTGGTCACTTTGGCCAAAGTGCCCAATAAACCAGGTGTGGCGGCTGAGTTGTTTGATCAAGTTGCACAGGCAAACGTGTTTGTTGATATGATCGTACAGAGTCACGCCAGCGATGAAGTAGCGGACATCACCTTTACAGTCAAACGAGAAGACTTTGACCGAGCGGTTGAAGTGACGCAAACCGTTTGTGAGCAATTTGGTTGTGAGGCAGTTTCTTCAAAACGTGAAATCGCAAAACTATCGGTTTCAGGCATTGGCTTGCGAAGTCATACCGGCGTAGCGATCGGAATGTTTGAAGCATTGGGCAATGCAAATATCAACTTGGATGCGATCAATACTAGCGAAGTGCGAGTGAACGTGATCGTGGACGGTTCAGCTGGTCAAGCGGCAAAAACTGCGTTGAACCAACAGTTCATCGATTCGTTTCGGTAACAACCACCCCTTAACTTTTTTGCTCGGCCACACTCTAGATTGGTTCAACCAAGTTGAACGCTAAAGGATTAACACTCGATGGACTCGTTGCACTTTTGTATTGCTGTCGTACCGTTGGCAGTTTATCTGCTGATGATGGGACTGTTGAACCTGCGGCGTCATCCGTTTGTTACCACGGGGGCTCGCGATGCAGCAACCTTGGGAATCGGAGTGGTCGGATTTGTGATTGCAGGCCCCATGGAATTATTTTTCCCCGAAGGCGCTGCGAGTCAGTTCGGTGCTTGGGTGTGGGTTTCACTGATCGTTTTCTACGGCTTGTGTGTGTCGTTGGTTGTGTTGTTAATGCGACCAAGAATTGTGATTTACAACGTTTCGCTGGAGGAGCTGCGACCGATTTTGAGCAAGATCGCTCTTGAGTTGGATCCGAAAAGCCGTTGGATCGGTGATGCGTTGGTGATCCCACGACTGAAAATTCACATGCATGTGGAAGCAGTTGAATCGCTACGGAATGTACAGATGGTAGCAGGCGGGAATCAGCAGAGCATGGAAGGTTGGTTGCGGGTGGAACGAGAACTAAAACAACACATGGCCAAGGTGGCTGTAGGCCCCAACGTCATGGGAGTTCCATTTCTTGTGGCTTCCGGCTTGCTGGCCGCAACAGCTGCAGGTTACTTGCTGTCGGACACGGAGGCCGTTAAGCTGGCCTTGGATCATTTTTTTCGACGTTAGCGGCTGGCGACAACGAAAGCTGCAATAGTTGTATCCGCGCACAAAAAAACGGCCGGGCGTGAGGCCGGCCGTTTTCTTGATCAAGTTACTTAACAACGTGTTCTGAACTATTCGTCAGGACTTAGTAACCGATGGTTGGTGGATTCGGATCCAAGAAATCGCGTGGAGCTCGAGTCGTGTAATACGGGTAAGCGTACGTTGGAATCTGACCGGCAGGACCAGCACTTGCACCACCGCTATGAATGGATGGGTCGCGATGTGGAATTGT
>CAZORR010000003.1:51896-54350 GCA_964582115.1 uncultured Pirellulaceae bacterium | reverse complement strand
CAGCACCCGAACGAAGCCGGCTTAGGCAGCTACTGCAAAGACTTGCTGGTCCGCAACCTCGAACGCCACAACCACGGGCTTGGTGTTTTCTACCGAACCCCAATTTTCCTAACAGGCCTCCACGGTCCTCGTGACTGGCGAGTTGAACATTGCTTCCCTCTTCAACTACCTCATGTCCTGTAGCAACGTCGCAACCACAACCTGCTGAACCATCGGCAGATGCTGAAGCAGCGTAACCGCTATCCGATACTGATACTAATACTGGTGCAGGCGCTGAAACAGGTGCTGAAGCGGTGCAGCCGCAAGCCGATGTCGGTGCTGATGTTGGAACAGCATAACCGCTACCCGATTCCGGCAAGGCCGGTGCACCGCAGCCACAATCGCCTGAACCACAGCTTTCGCAACCAGCGTGCCGTTGTTTTAGGCGACGGCCAAGTTGAAGCTTACGCAGAGGACACTTTTTTGCTTGGCATTCGCCATTGCAGCCAGCGTCGTGACAACCAGCTACTTTGCAAGAAGGACCAGCTTCTAAAAGGCCCAAGCCCAGACCTGTTTTACCGCCGTAGTTCTTACTAGCAAGGCCAGCCTCACCACAACCGCCCGAGCACGCAGATTCGCCGCATCCTCCGGAACAACCTGCCGAGATACCGCGATTGAATAAACCTTGGCCGCCGCCACAGGAGCCTGTGCTCGAGCAGCCCGCGAAAGTAAGGGCGACTAGGCATGCGCCCAAAACAAGCATAAGAGATCGCATAGTTTCAAGTCCTTTTGAATACTGGGTTTGTTCCTGAAAGACATCCTGACTTTCAAACGGAACACTATCATGGTTCGCAAGATCGAGACGCTTTGACTGACTGCATCCAAAGAATATCGTTTACGGGTAACGACACTCCACTGTGCAATCGCGACTGACCGGCGATTGGCTTCTACTACAAAACGAACAAGCGCTAAGAGCTTGCTCAGAGTACAAGCCTCATCGTCACTACATCTAAGAGAATTGAGAAAATCCACAAAGTTGGCTGAAACCATACGGTTGCATCCATGCCTGTGGTATGCATTAGGCGATCGAGGTAAAATATGCGGGCCAGCAATCAGAAACGATTGCCTAATCGGCAAACTTTAACACAGCATATTTCTTCTTACCACTACGCAAAATGATAGTGGATTCGCTGGCAAGATCGCTGGCTGTCAAACGATGATTGAGGTCATCTTGACGACGATTGTTGACATAAATCGACCCCTGTTCGATCATTCGCCGAGCGTTCCCTTTACTATTCTGCAGGCCGGCGGCCACTAACGCATCGATCAACCCAAGTCCTTCCCCACTAAGCTGATCCATGGGGAAACTGCTGTTGGGGACATCCGCAAAAATCTGCATCAGGTCCGCGTCTTTCAGATTTTCAATTTCAGCTCCAAAGAAAATCTCCGTCGCTCGCATCGCTTGAGCCAAACCGTCTTCACCGTGAATCAACAACGTGAGTTGCTCGGCCAGCTTCTTCTGGCTTTCACGCTTATGAGCGGCTTCTTCTTGAGCAGCGTCTAAAGCAGTGATTTCTTCGTGCGATAGTTCTGTCAGAAAACGCAGACATTTCGAAACGTCGGCATCGTCGACATTAACCCAATATTGGTAGAACTGGTAAGGGCTAGTTCGTTCGGCGGACAACCAGATTGCCCCCGTTTCGGTCTTGCCCATTTTTGTGCCATCGGATTTTGTCAGCAACGGACAAGTCATTCCGTACAGTTGCTGGCTCAACATTCTTCGACCAAGGTCAATTCCGGCAGTCACGTTGCCCCATTGATCACTGCCACCGATTTGGAGTTCGCAACCGTACTGTTTGTTTAAGTGGACAAAATCGTATGCCTGCAACAGCATGTAACTAAATTCCGTGTAACTCAATCCAGCTTCACTACCAAGACGGCTCTTGACGCTATCCTTGGTCAACATCACGCTGATCGGGAAATTCTTGCCTACGTCTCGCAAAAAGTCTGTGTACGAAAACTCCTTCATCCAGTCGTTATTATTGACCAGCACTGCCGATTGTTCGCCACAATCAAAGTCGAGCACATGGCGCATCTGAGCTTCGATGCCGGCGAGGTTAGCTTGCAGCGCATCGTTCGACAACAAGTTTCGCTCAGCGCTCTTACCGCTGGGGTCGCCGATCATACCCGTCGCGCCACCAACGATCGCCATGGGGCGATGGCCTGCTTTTTGAAAACGGCGGAGCATCATTAGCGGCAACAAACTGCCCACATGTAAACTGTCGGCCGTCGGGTCAAAACCCGCGTAAACCGTTCGCGGTCCCGATTCCAACCAAGTTGGCAAGTGATCGTCGGCAGTTGTTTGATGAATCAGGCCTCGCCATTGGAGGTCGGCAAATATATCTGGCATTGCGCTGGGGCGTAAAAAGACGGTTATTAATGGGTTTGAAAAACCAAGAGCATAGTCTTGCGGCG
>CAZORR010000003.1:0-51796 GCA_964582115.1 uncultured Pirellulaceae bacterium | reverse complement strand
CGTAAAAAGACGGTTATTAATGGGTTTGAAAAACCAAGAGCATAGTCTTGCGGCGTAGGTTCGGCAAACGGCCCCAATTGGTCCGCTAGTCATTCGGCTGCGGCGGCTATTTCCAAAATTCCCAAAAACGTTTTTTGATCGGCTGATTTTTGCTTCGTTCTGGCTGTTTATCGCCACCACGAATGTCTTTCATGGACGTCGGCTGAGCACGCTGCCCATTGGCAACGGACTCAATCAGGGCGTACAAGTTTTGATTGACATTGTCTTCTGGAGCGATTTTCAACGCGGACTTGATTGCCTTACTAGCAGCATCGATGCGCCGTGCCATCAAGTAGATAATCGACAGGTTCCCAAGCGTTTCACAATCGTCTGGCTTTAGTGCTGCAGCTTTCTCCCCGACCACCACCGCCTCGTCGAATTTTCCTAGCTCCAAACAAACCCCACCCAATTCACGAGCGTAACCTTCGACTTGCGGTTCTAGCTCGTAGCCTTTGGCAAAATGTCGATAGGCCGATCCGTACTGCCCCAATGCGATGTACCCTTTTCCGCAAAAGAACATGGCTTGAGAAAACTCGGGATAGTCGGTGATTAATTTTTCAAGATCTGCAATGGCCAAGTTCACTGCGTCAGCCTCTTCACCGGCAACCGGTGGATCACCTGGAATCTTAAAGTGCGGTCGGATGGCCTCGCAAGCCGTTTGAAACAACGCCTCGGGAGTGCGTGTACGTCCTAAGAAAACCTCATCACCGCTACGCTTATCTAAATAAACTTCAATATTGCCTTCGACACGCAAGAATTCCAAATCGTGCAAATTGGTTTTATCACGAAACAATAACCCGGATCCAACCGCGGGATCAAAACCTTCATGGGCAACCAGTTTTTCAGGGTCCGAACCAGCTTTCCAAGCCACGATGGCTTTTTGATAATTACCAAGCTCCAGCCATTCGCAATAAGGATAAACATCTTGGTTGAACTCGTTTACGAGCACGAGGTCTGGATTGGGACCTTTTGTACCATTCAGGCCAAGAGCTTCCAGCTTTTTGACGAAAGCACCAGCATCATCATTGGACATGAACGAACAGCGCCAGATATCGTCGTCCCCCAAGAACATTCGGTTCGGCGGGACAATACGATCGTCATCTAAAAACGGCTGCACGAGCTCGCGTTTGACGACAACAGAAAACCCCTCGATCGTAATGGACATTCAAACTCTCGGATTGAACGTGGTTAAAGTTTCACTAGAGCGTATCCCACTGGGGACACACAGCCTACATTTTGTCCAGCACGTCGATGCCCAACAAATTCAAACCCGTTTTCAAAGTACGTGCGGTTAAGTCACACAATTGCAACCGGCTAGTTCGCAGCGAATCCGACGAGGCATCTTTGACGCTGCATTGATCGAAAAACTTAGCAAACAACTGAGCCGTTTCGAACAAATAATTGCACAAAACGTTTGGACGATAGTCAACCAGCATTTCGTCGATCGCCTCAGAAAACTGGAGCAACTTGACCGCCAGCTGCCGTTCGATTGGCTGCTCGAATTCAAAGGCGACCGGCGATTTACGAATCGCAGCCATGTCCGCTTCTGTCTTACGGATGATGCCTTGGACGCGAGCATAACCATATTGCAGGTAGGTCGCTGAGTTTCCTCGGACGGCCAACATTTTGTCGTAATCAAAAACGTAGTCGCTGGTTCGGGCGTGAGACAAATCTGCGTACTTCAGCCCGCCCAGTCCGACGACTTTCGCGGCTTCGGCAAGCAGTTCGTCTGAAATGCTCGGGTTGTTTTCTTTCGCGATCACCGCGGCTCGCGTTTCAGCTTCGTCGAGCAAGCCTTCCAGTCCCACCGTGTCACCTGCGCGAGTTTTAAACGGTTTACCGTCCTTGCCCATCACGGTGCCAAAGCTGACGTGAGTCAATTCGGTTTGGTCGTAGCCCCATTTAACTGCTACGTCGAACAGTTTGTTGAAGTGTTCGGACTGGCGATGATCAACGACGTACAGACTGGCGTCCGAATCGAAGTTCTCCATGCGATACTTGATGGTGGCCAAGTCCGTCGTAGCATACAAGAACGCGCCATCACGTTTCTGTACGATCATCGGCGTTTCGTGGTTGTCTAGGAAAACACAAATCGCCCCGTCGCTTTCGCGAGTAAAGCCTTTGGCTTCCAAGTCTTTCACGACGCCTGCGAGCTGGTCGTGGTAAAAGCTTTCGCCGAGTTCTTTGTCAAAGACGATGTTCAGTCGCGAGTAGATCTTTTGAATGTCGGCTCGGCACATTGGGAGGAACTGTTTCCACAGCGCGAGATTGGTTTCGTCGCCTGCGTGCAGGGCGGCGGTTTCCAACAAAGCAGCGTTGCCGATCTCGGCGTGCTCCCCCGCGATAGCCGCCAGATCCGATGAGGACTCGATGGCTTGGATGACGTGACGCATGCCTTCGATTTTTTCGGACAGTTTTTTTACAGCCGAAATGGCGTTATTGAGTTCTTTCTTTTGTTTCTTATCGGCTTTCTTATCGCCGGTTTCAGGTAGACCCTTTAGTTGTTCGACTTTTTCCTGCGCGTCAGCTAGTTCGGATTGCATGATCGGCAGTTGTTTTTTGGTCGCATGAAAGTCCATGATCTGACGAACCAACTTGTACAGTCGGCCGAGCTCTTTGACCGGTTCGGTTTCGAAAGCATCCTTATCCAAGAAATGCTTGTAACCGTAAATGATCATCCCGAACTGCGTGCCCCAATCGCCCAAGTGGTTGTCGGTAATCACTTCGTGACCGACGAATCGCAGCACCTTGGCAATCGCGTCGCCGATGACGGTCGAACGAATGTGGCCGACGTGCATCGGCTTGGCGACGTTGGGTGATGAATAGTCGACGACGTACTTTCGCGCGGTGTTGGTAGTCGGTACGCCCAAGCGATCGTCTTGAAGTGCATTGGTGAGGTTGGTGTTGAGCCAATTGTCCGACAACGTCAGGTTGATAAAACCGGGGCCAGCGATTTCAACATTGGAACAAAGCGATTCCAGCGAGACGTTGGCAACTAAGTCCGCAGCAATATCACGTGGGGGTTTGCCCAATTGCTTTCCTAAAGACATCGCGCAGTTAGCTTGATAGTCGCCAAACTTGGGATCGCCTGCTGGACGAATCATGCCCAACGCTTGTGTGGGATCGTCAACCAGTTTGCCCAAAGCGGCGGAAAAATGAGATTTGATTTCTGAAAGAGCGTTCATACGGTGTTCGTCGATTAGTGGCGGATTGGAGAGCCGGCAGTTTGTAATTTGAATCGCAGATTTTAGCAGAGGTATAGAGGATGGAAGTAGTCAGATTTTCACGGAATTTTGGCTTGGTTGTGATAAAATCCCTGCGAGGTTTCGCTCAGCCTGTTCCTTTACTACTTTCGGGTTTAAAAATCACCAAACGGCCCCATTTATTGACTCGACGATTTAGTTGTTTTCAGAACTTACTTTTAGCCAAGAAAGTGTTTCGCCTTGCGTTACATCGTTCCCTCCAGCCAAATTCTACTGGTCCTTTTTCTGGTTGCTGCATTGTGTGCAAACACATTTGCTACGGAACCAATCCTGCGACATCCAACGTCATTGGTCAGCGGCGAAGTGTTCGTCAAGCGAACGGGCTTGTCGATGCGGGTAACTTGCTTCGCTGAAGACCTGGAAATGCTGCAAGGAGTGGAGGCTCTAGAAACCGGTTTTTACGATTCAGATGAAATCAAAGACGCCACCAAAGACCACGCAGAGTACTTGGCCGAACGGTTGACGATTCGAAATGTTGATGGGGAGCTAATGAAACCAAAAATCAGTGAGATTGTTGATGCGGAAATCCCCGAAGGCGGCATTCCTGCGGGCAAGTTGATGGAGCACCAACTGACGTTTGTCTTTGATTACAAGTACGACAAAGCACCAGAGTTCATCACGATTCAACAAAACATGGTGGCTGAGGGAGCATTGCTGCCGTCCGAATTCCGAGTGCTGCTCAAGCAGGCTGGTTCAGACAAACCATATTCAAAAATGCTCAAGCCACTGGAACCCGCAACCTTTCGGTTTGACTGGGATGCCCCCGTTTTGAATGAAGACGATTCTGAAGAGGACTGGGAGAAGTGGTTCGAGGTGCAGCGAGAAAAGACATTGGGGATATCTAGTTATGGCAGCGTCTATTCCTTCATCTACATTACCGACTTCGAAGTTCGACACGAAATTTTGATTCCACTGGCGACCTTGGCAACGTTGATTGACATCGAGCGCAAGGATGAGAGCTTTTTGGAAGTTGATGAACAGGCCGGCGCCGCGGAGAAAGTGAAAACATTTTTTGGGGCTGGCAATCCGGTCAACATTGATGGAATCGAAGTGAATCCCGTGTTTGATCGAGTTGATTTTTACGGGTTGAACTTGAGTGATTTCGCGGTGCGGCCTGAAAAGCGAAAGGTATCGATGGCCAGCGGTCGGGTAGGTGTGATTCTTTCCTATAGCACCAAGAATCGTCCGACTGAAGTTTCGGTTGAGTGGGATCTGCTGAGCAATACGATCCGCGAAGTCGACTCGGTCGTGATCGCTTACCAAGAAGTTGCCAAAACGAAGTTCTCAAAATTCCTCAGCGAAAACGTTTATCGTTGGCAAGCACCCGACCGACCACCGCTACCACCAATTACGGAGTTGAGCGGAACAATTGACCGAGAGAAATACCAACCGAAGAAGCTAACCGTATCTTGGGCGACTATCGGGCTATGGGGAGTTGCTGCATCCGTTTTGGCGATTGGCCTGGTCTTCGTAAACACTCGTTCGCCTGGACCGTACATTGCTGTTGCATTGGCGGGATTGGTCGGTTCTTACTTCGTTTCAGATTTTGCCGTCGCGACATATGACCATCCGTTGCACCAGCCAGAACCGTTTGAAATTTCTGCAGTCGAAGCGACTGATATTTTTGGAAGGCTGCACACCAATATTTTTCGCGCATTCGACTATGTAGACGAAAGCGATGTTTATCAAGCATTGGCTAAGAGCGTTGATGGTGACCTGCTGCGTGATTTGTATTTACAAATCAACCAATCACTACGAGTACAAGAACAAGGTGGTGCAGTTGCCGTGATAGAAAAAGTGAACCTGATTGATGGAAACCCCGCACCGGTACCCGAGACTGACCAGCAACCCACCATCGGATTTGGCTATGATGCGACTTGGACTTTAGACGGCACCATCGAACACTGGGGGCACATCCATGAACGAACCAATCAGTATCGAGCTCGGTTTGTCGTGGAATTCCTTGAAACCGATGGAGAGACTGCCGGTTGGAAAATCACTGATATTCAAGACACTCAGTTTGAGCCTGGAGTGATCAGGAGAAGGTTACGAAAGTTCTAAGGTTGTTTTTTCCACAGTAAAGTGCTGCTCGCAAAAAAATTACCCTGAGCCTAGAGAATCTTTCAACAATGGGGGATTAAGGACTTATAGTAGCCAGAGGACTAGTATTCCCGGCAGAAACTCTAACGATCATTCGTATTTCAAGGGCGAATATGGCCAAACAAGCGGATTCTTCGTTTTCCGTGGAATCTACGGTTTAATCTGAATTCTTAGTATGCAGATTAAATACTGGACCACTTTTCCAAATTATATTGTCGAAACGATTCTGCCGAATAGACAAATAGTGTTAAATCGAGTATAATCGGTAGGGAAGCCGCTTCGGTTTAATTCACAGCTCGGTTAGGTTATTAATGTTCAACTTCAAGTTAAACGCATTGGCTGTTTTCCTGTTCATCTGTAACAGTTTAGCCAGTTATTCGATTGCCGATGAAATTGTAATTAGTGGTAATGAACACGAAGTTACCGTTGGAGACTTTGATTTCTCTCCATGTAACACTGGTTCGACCCAAGGTGCTTTAGCCGTACTAAACCATTGTCCTAACGGAGAAATGACGGCGGGTGATCTCTGGAAGTTCTTTTCCGACCGTGGAATTAATTCAGTTGAAAATTTGACGATTTGCATGGACTGGTCTCCTAACCAACAGCTGACTAGTGAAATTGATTTATCCAGCCTGCAATTAATGATTGAGGATCCCACAACGGAGGGCTTGATCACAGATGTCAGTTTGAACGGGAACTCATTGATCGTCCCGGGCTTTGAAGTTAGCTCTTTCAAACCAGAAGGTAAGCTTGGCGTTGCGTTGGGATACGACTTCATGAAACGCTTTGGCCCTAAGAGCACCGAGAAGATTCGCTTGGCTTCCAACGGAAGCATCTTGCCATCATTTTCGTTTGAGGGTACTGGCCCTAGTCCCGATCGAATTCCGAATTGGTTCACCTTAATTGGGTTTGTTTTGTTTTGGTTGGTCGCGTTCAAGTTCTTGGCACTGGCGACCGCGCCAAAACCAATCATGTCACCTGATTCGGTCGCTAATCAAAGCGATATTGTCTCTGCTTAAAGTGGCGTTTAGAGTGTGAAAACGCTCTCTGACAATCTGACGCACACGTGGCTTACTCAGCTGATCAAGGTTGAGCACTAATACAAAAAGCCGAACACGGACGATTACCAATGTTCATTGCTGGCACTGCCGCGACAATTTGGTAAATTTAGATGGTGCCCAGGCTGACCTTTCTACAGTGAAACGATCTCGTGTGCGACGAATTGCACACGTGCTGCCAAGGGCTACGGTGCTGTTTTTCTGATAAGCCGAGCTGATTTTGTATACCTTGCTGATCGCGATCGGATCCTTCTTGGGATTCATCATTGCTTACCACACCTATGGGCGTTGGATCGCCACAAGCGTCTTCAACTTAGATCCCAACGCAAAAGTGCCTAGTTGTGAGTATGAGGACGGCATCGATTTTGTCCCCTCCAAGAAGTCGATGGTTTTCGGGCATCACTTTACAAGTATTGCCGGAACAGGCCCGATCGTGGGGCCGGCGATCGCCGTTTTTTGGGGCTGGTTGCCAGCTCTACTGTGGGTTGTGTTTGGCAGCATCTTTATTGGAGCGGTACACGACTTCGGGGCGTTGGTTGTAAGCCTAAGAAATCGCGGGCAAACTGTCGGAGAAATTGCGGGTAGGATGATTAGCCCGCGAGCCAAACTGTTGTTTTTGTTTGCCTTGTTTTTTGCCTTAACCGTCGTGTTAGCAATTTTCGGTTTGGTAATCGCAGTGATCTTCCAAAAGTATCCTGGGAGCGTATTGGCGGTTTGGATTTCATTGCCAATCGCAATCGCTTTTGGGCTAGCGATTCGAAAGCAGAGTCAGATGATTTTGCCAATGTCGATTACATCGTTGATTCTGATTTACTTGGCAATCTATGTCGGCGCTTATTTTTTACCGATCACGTTGACCTTCGTCAGTAACCAAATTGTTGGTTGGACCGTCATTCTATTGACCTACTGTGCGATCGCTTCGGTGTTACCCGTGTGGTTGTTGCTGCAGCCGCGAGACTACGTAAACAGCCATCAACTGTTCGTTGCGTTGGCATTACTATCGGCGGGCTTAGTTGTAGCTTGCCTGTGGGGTAATGCCGACCTATTCACTGCGGCACCCGCCATTACTCAAGACACTCCGGTTGGTACGCCGCCTATCTTCCCATTTTTGTTCATCACCATCGCCTGTGGAGCGATCAGCGGCTTTCATTGCTTGGTCAGCAGTGGAACCAGTAGCAAGCAACTAGAAAACGAAACCGACGCGAAGGCAATCGGTTACGGTGCAATGCTCCTGGAAGCTGCCCTTGCAGTAATGGTAATCTTAGCCTGCTGTGCCGGCGTGGGCATGGGAAAGTTTGAGACGAAGGATGTCACTCAAGCCGATGGACAAGTTCGGCAAGTGACCGAAGTCGTTCGCGACACTCAGGGCGAACCGATTGTGGGACGATCCGCTTGGCGACAGACGTATCAATTGGAGTCGTTAGACTCCCAATCTGGAACCATCAAGCCGAAATCGTGGAGTGATTTTAAACTTGGAAATAAAATCGGTGCCTTCGTCGATGGCGGTGGCAACTTCTTGGCGGCGATTGGAATCCCACTGAAAATGGGAATCAATATCATCGCGGTGCTAGTGGCTTGCTTTGCCGCAACGACACTCGATTCGGCGACGCGGTTGCAACGCTATGTGATCCAAGAGCTAGGAACCACCCTACGAATCCAGCCGCTGACAAATATGTATGTCGCAACGTTGGTCGCCGTCGGATTAGGAGGGGCAATCGCCATGATCCCGAACGCCAAAGGGCAAATTGGCCAAGGCGGAATGTTGCTGTGGCCGCTATTTGGAGCGACCAATCAGCTGCTGGCAGGTTTCGCATTTTTGGTGACCGCGTTTTATCTTTGGCGACGCTCAAAACCAGTGGGATTCGTGTTGATTCCAACCCTGATTATGATCGCGTTACCAGCTGCTGCGTTGATTTGGCAACTGTTTGATTCAGAATCTGGCTGGTTAATGTCCGGAACTGGGAAGAATTGGCTGGCCGGCGTGATTGGGTTGATCACGATTGGACTGCAAGTCTGGATGGTTATTGAGGCTGCTATTGCGTGGCCGAAAGTCAAAGGCGTGCTCGAACCACAGTTGAACCAAGACGAGGTTGCGTCGACACAATTGAATAAAACAGGCGGACGATCCTGCTAGGGCAGGGGAGGTGTGAATTGACACTTGGCTAGTTTCCGTAACTGCGTGCAGCAAGTGTCGACAACTCTTGTGACACACTTAGTGCTTATCCCAATACCTCGCGACAAAGTAGAAAAATGCGTCGCTCGAAAAGGTTGTGGGATAAGCTCTTAATCACCCCTATCAGGCGTACAGTTCCAAGTACCCCTGTAGCATTGGATCGAATGGGAAATGCTTGACCACGTGACCTTGACCTTGCTGAGCCAAACGATTGGCTGGTTCGGTCTGCTCAATCAAATACTTAGTCCAGCGAGCAAATTCATCTCGCGCACCAAAGTTCGTTGCAAATCCGGTTGCTTGGTGCTGAACGATTGCCTCTGTGCCCGGCCCGAGTACACTGATCGCTGGGATTCCCATTGCCATGGCCGCCAATAGCGTTCCAGCGAGCGGGCTGTGAAGATGCGAATTCCAATAGAAATCGGCGGCTGCCAAATATGATTCAGGCGATTCGGGAAGCCCTAAGAAATGAACGTTGTCACGAGCTTCGGTCTGTCGAGCAAATTTTTGAAGCCGCCAAAGTTGGCCACCGGTACCAATGATCGCAAAATGAAAGTCTTCCCGAATACAAGCCAATAAGTCCGTTGCCCAAACTAAGTCCTTTAAACGAGTGCGAGGTTCCAGGTCGGCAACGGTTATCGCCAGTCGAGCCTCCGCTGGTAGCGACAATGACTGACGGACAGATGTGCGAAGGTCACGACGACTGATGGCACCGCGGTCTACGATGGCAGGCCTTTCTTCGGCCCGACAGAAATCACCTACGCGGACTCCATTGCGGATCACTCGCGTTTGTTTCGCAACGATTCCTTCATCCGCTAGATCATCGGCGACCAATTCATGCGGTACAATCAGTGTTTCGATCTGAGCGCTAAGCTTATCTTCCAACAGAGAGCGGAGAAAATTCTTCTCGGGACGCAAGTTAAGTTCCGTTGCCAGCAGACGAACTGTTGGCAAACTGGCCGTCAACGGGAGCGGTTGAATCGCCAATAACGTCAACCAAATTGCGTCCCCGCACCAAGGGTGGAGAATGTCTGGTTCGACCAGGCGAACTAGGTTTCGCAACTCGCGAATAACGGTAAAAGCATCACGATGCGTATGCAAAGGAGTTTGGTCGTCGCCGTTGACAAAAAACACGCGGATGTTGGCATCCAACCAGCGACTAACTTCGCTGGTACGTTGGCCCAGAACGGCAACGACGACATCTTTCCCAGCTGCGGAAAGTTCCGATGCCAGCGTAAACAGCATTTGAGCGGGCCCCATTGGATAGAGGTGCTCGACGGTAAATAGGATTCGCTGGCTCACAGTAGTTGGGGCTCTTTTCGATTGCCTGATGAAATTTCGTTGAGGGCTGAGTTCCCCCTCAAACCTCATTTAAGTAGTGATTAACAGTCTGTGAAATGTGGAAGCGGTTAAACGCCCAGTCAGCTGCCGCCAATCCAGTTCGGATTCGTTGGTCAGGATCTTGAATCGTTTTTACGATAGCGTTTGCCAAGCTTCTATGGTTGTTTGGCGCCGCGATATTAACATTTAAACCATCCGTCAAATCTAGCGACTCTGCGATTGGCTCGGTCACAATCGGACACAACCCCGCCATCATCGCTCGGGTAAGCATCGAACACGGTACCGATCCGCGCAGTGGATGCAAGTACCCGTCTGCGGCGCGAAAAACATCTTCAAAGCTATCAAACTGCCCGGGCATGATAATCGAATCGATCATTTGTTTGGAGGTGATTGTGTCCCAAACATTTCTCGACCCAGTCCCCTGACTGATGATCCAAAGCTTCGCTGCGGGTATCTCTGACAGTACGATTCGCCAAGCGTCAACTAGGTCCAGCACACCCTGATCGCCATTCATTGGAGCCCCACAGACCAGCAGTGGTTGCTCTGGATGAACTGTCAACATACCGTGTGCCTGGCCAATGGCCTGTCTAGCAACCGCTTGATTGGCAAACTCACGAGGGGGTGGCTCGTATGGCAAGATCCCCTCTGGGACGACCTCCAGTTTTTGAACTGGCAGCCCGGCAGTCTGAAGAAGCTGAAACGAGCTTTCAGATTCAACGAAAACTCGGTCTGCCAGTTTAAGCGTCCCAACTCGGCAATTTTTAGTGGACTTTTGCCCGGTGGGAGACAATAGAACATGATCGTGTAGGCGGACGGTCAGTGTCGTTTTTCCAACAAACATCTTCGCTAAGTAAGTAAACTCAGAGAAAGCATTGAAGAAAATTAAACCATCCGCGGGATTCTGACCAAGATGACGTGATAAGTTTTTTTGATATTGAAAACCTGCCCAAGGAGTAGAAGTAGACCGATAAGTTCGCAGCACATTAAAATTACGATATCGGAAAGCAGACGGTAAAGCTGTACTCCAGCCTGGCGTAATGACTTCAACTTCATGTCCTTGTTCGGCCAGTGCTTGAGCCAAATCACTAAGAGCCAGTTCGTCGCTGCCAGAGCATGGCCAAAATCGAGACGACAAAATCGCCAACTTCTTTGGCTTACTTGCATCAGGCGAAGGCTGGATGGATGTGCTCATAGTGGGAAAAACCAGCTGGCAAACGGACTGCGTTCGGTTGAAATTATTCTCTCAAAACAGAGACACTCGCGAGCCATCATTTTGGAACGGCCTTGTATGTGGGGGCAAAATAACTTCCAAGACAGATACTTATGTCTTGATTCAAATTATCTTGTTAGACATCTGGTGGTTCAATATCAGCTGGCTCCAACACAGCAAGATAAGGCAGATTACGGTATACGTCGTTGTAATCCAACCCGTACCCGACCACGAATTCGTCGGGAATATCGAAGGCGATAAAATCGGGCCGCCAATCAACTTCTTGGCACCCAGTTTTTAGCAGCAAAACAGCCGACCGAAGACTGCTTGGACCAAGATCACTGATCAGCTGGGTGACTTCTTGAAGCGTGTTGCCAGTGTCGAAAATGTCATCGATTAGCAATACATCTTGTCCCGTGATGTCTAGCATCATTTCGGTATTGATCGACAACTTGCCTCGTTCGGTTCCTGCGTAGCTACTGGTTTGCACCACACCTACACGCAGCGGCATTTTGAGTTTTCGAATCAAGTCGGCCATGAGAACAACACTACCAGTCAGCACTCCCACGATCGTTAGTGGGCGGTCGCCGTATGCATCGTTAATCTGTTGCGCCATTTTTTCGACGCCTTGGTTCAATGCTTGTTCGTCCAAAAGAGTTTTCACTTGATGTTTCGGAATTAAACCCTAGCGTTTGTTTCTCACAGCGAACTTTATTCTAACGCGTCAAAAGCGAATTCACAGGCCGCACCAACAGTTATCTGATTGAGAATGAATTCTGCCTTGCCGCCCCAAACAAACTGAGTCAGAGGTCGGAGCCGTTGTCGTCACGAAAACGGCTATTTTCAATGCGCAACCTATCAACCAACAAAAAAACGGCCAGCTGATTCTGTATCAACTGGCCGCATAAGTTAGTCAAACGGATCTGTGGTCACTAGAGCGTTAGTCCCACCACCATTGGTTTGGCTCGAGGCCCGACAGATCAATTCCGTCACGGACTTCATTCAGTTTCCCTTCGGTATCGACAGTAACGCGATCCGAATTCAAAGCGATTTTGGCTTGAATGGCAACACCGCCAGCGATTGGAGACATGAACTGATTGCCCTTCCAGTAAGCGTTGGCGATCGGAGCAACTTGCGTGGCGGCTTTATAATTTTCGACCGGGAAAAGGCTCTCATCGCCAAATACGCCCAGTGACCAATCAGCTTTGCTGTACAAGTCTACTTTTTGAATGAACGCAGCAGCAATCGAAACATCGATCACGTTGCGAAGTTCGGCCCAAATTGGATTTGCTTCAGCAAGCTTTGCGTATGTTTTAGTAAAGCTACTTGTGAACGCTCGGCTGGCGCGACTCGACTTACCAGTGCCTTTTCGTTGCCCAGCGGCACCAACGGTCTCATCTTCACCAACTAGCTTTACTCCTTCGCCAGCAATTTCCATCGCGGTGTCGTCATCATTGATCGTGACACAATCATAATCTGGTTGAAAGAACCAGCGTTGCAACGCGTTGCCAGATCCTGACGGCTTTGCCTTGGCAACAAACGAAGTGATGCCTCGAACAGCAGGTCGCTCAAGTTCCAAACCAATCAATTTCATGCGATAGTCCGCTTCGACCAAAACACGAGCGAAATCTGTTTTAGGCGAAACACCCTTAACGGTGATAGTTTGCGGCCCCAGCGCTTCAATATAGGATTGAACGATTTGGCTTTCCATATTCGGGCCACGTTGACCAGCGTTTAAGCGTCTTTGCCATTGACCGACAACACCATTTAGGCGAACGAGCCCTTCTTGAGTCGGATCGATCGAACAGGTGATCAACGTTGGCTGGTTAACCTCAGGGGCAAATGCTCGTAGGGCGACAACCAAGTCTTCCAATTTCAATGTTGCACGACCAGATTCCATCCCAACAACAAAGTTATCTGCGTTGAAAAAGAAGCCTTCTGCTGGGCCAGCGATAACAATGTCTTGTGTTTCTGGGTAAAAGAAAACATGAGATATTTTCGTTAAACCAGCAAGGTATCGAACATCGGCGGGTACCGGTTTTCCAGCTTCGATCAGCTTGGCAACTTCTGCTTCCAGGCGGTTAATCGAAACCTTCCGAAGCGGACTGGCCTGTTGCAGGTCTTTCTCCAACGAAGCCTTGGCTGCGTTGAAACGCTGTACGTTTAGCTGTCTAGCATTGTCGGGAGCCGCTCGACGGGCAAGCAGCCCATCCGCACTGATCAAAACTCCACCGACGTTGTCACCACCACCACCACCATCACCATCACCGTCGCCGCCATCACCATCATCATCTTGGGCAAAAGCTACTGACGCCATCGACAACACGAACGCACAGGTGCAAAAAAACAACAGTTTGGTTAGTAGCGTCCAATTACGAACAAGCATTAAGATTCTCCAGAGTTGTGCTTGATTTCCGAAGTGGCGCCCATTGATACTCAGGCCATCCAAAAGGAATCAGTTGATACTTTTCTTCCGCTGCAATACTACTTCAGAATGACAGATCTACAATAGAATTCGGGGTTTTAACCATTTCAAATCACAGAAGTAGCACAAATTCGAAATTACCGGTTCTACCGAAATTCCAGTCCCGTCAATGGAGCCCCACATAGGCATTTATCAATAATATTGAGGCTAAGCTTCCAACCTCAATGACAAATTGTCAGCCGCGAGCTATTTCTAGTGAATCGAACTTATGCTTAGCGACCACTTGAAGCCCTAGCTTTTCATTCCAACGTTATCAGGACCGCCGGACTCTTCAACGGCACGAAATGACTTTTCTTCACCGGTTTCTTGGATGGCTTGCCAATGACTAGCGATCTTCTTAACCGAATCTCGAATTTGGTCTTCAGTGTGCTTTGCGGTCATGAAGATTCGCACTCGGGTCTCTTTTTCGGGAACAGCCGGGTACAAAATTGGTTGCGCATTGATTCCGTCATGAAACAACGCCTCAGATAGTCGTAGTGCTTTAACACTATGCCCGGTCATGATTGGAACAATTGCGGTGCCTTGTGCCATTCCCGTATCGATCCCGGCTTCACGCGCCAATTCAAGGAACAACCTGGCGTTACTCTGGAGCTTCGCTACCAGTTCTGGTTTTTCCTTCAAGACCCTTAACGCCCCCAGCGCAGCACCGACGTTGGCTGGTGGCATTCCGGCAGCAAAAACATAACCGGGAGTCGTGTACCGCAGGTACTCAATCAACTGTTTGGTCCCTCCTACAAAACCGCCGCAACTTCCCAGCGATTTTGAGAGTGTTCCCATCCACAGTTCGACCTCTTTGCGATCCACGCCAGCCACTTCCGCGATTCCGCGTCCGGTCTCGCCCAGCGTGCCAATGGAGTGTGCTTCATCAACGTACAACCACGCCTTGTGTTTATTTTTAACGTCGACAAAACGTTGCAGTTCTGGATAGTCGCCGTCCATACTGTAAAGTCCTTCGATCGCAATCAGGACTCGACGATAATCACCGCGAATGTTCGTCAATGTTTGGTTAAGATCCCGCCAGCTATTGTGTTCAAACGGGCGACGACGAGCTCCAGAAAGTTCCGCACCTTGGACGATACTGTTGTGTGCAAAGCTATCATGAATAATCAAGTCACCGGGACCGACCAGATGTCCGATTACCGATTCGTTACACGCGTGTCCGCCGGGGAAGGTCATCACGTCCTCAACACCGATGAACGCCGCTAGTTCAGATTCCAATTCGCGGTGAATTGTTTTTTCACCCGATACAATTCGGCTGGCTGATACGCTAGTTCCAAATTCATCGATCGCGCTTTTGGCAAACTCACTTACTTCGGCTAAACCTGATAGCCCCAGGTAATTATAGCTTGCATAGGAAATCAACTCGCGTCCATCGACACGGGTGGTATCGCTAATGCGGCCTTCGTGAACACTGAAAAAAGGATTGCGAATGCCCGTATCGTGGATGTCTTGCTGGATGCTCTTCAGTCGCAAGTACTCAGGCATTTTTTCAAGCACATAATAGGACTCCGGGACTGGTCCACGTTGATTGGAACCAGCAGAAGCTTCGTTCGCATTTTTGGCGGCACCTGCAATGCCCGCAGCACCCGCCACAGGCTGGCTACCGATGTACTTTTCGATTGCAGCAGCAACTTCACGAACCGTATGAACTTCTTGGAGTACGTCTTCGGGCATCCGCCCGCCGAACATATTTTGCAAGCTTTCGGCAACATCCAATCGTTCGAGCGAATCAAGTCCCAAGTGAACGATATTGGTATCAATGGTGACGTTTTTGGCGCGATCTTGCCCGACTTTTTCAACGAAATGAATTACTGCGTTGACAACGATGGATGATAGTCCACTATCGTCAGTTGCGTCTACAGGGACTGGAGGAGCGACAACCGGAGCAACGTCCGCTTGATGGGACTCTTCCCAAGCACTCCACCGAGCGATAACGTGTTTGTCGAGGTTGTTTTCGAAGTTCTTTTTACAAGCATGCCGCTGCACTTTGCCCGAAGATGTTTTCGGGATACTGTAGGCTCGAACTAAAACGATCGCATCCGGCGGCAGGTCGTGTTCGTCGTTGACCGAAGCGCGGATCGCTTCGATGACATCGTGTTTATCAGACTCGATTTTCCCTCGTTCACTGCGTTCAATCTCACAATAAATCACCAAGTGCTCTCGGTCCCAACGAGACACCGCAAACGCCGCCGCACCACCGGAGCGTGTTAGCGAGTGACACTGTTCAACCGTCCCTTCAATGTCTTGCGGGTAACGATTGACACCGCGGACGATGATCATATCTTTCAAGCGACCAGTAACGAACAGCTCGCCACGGTCCATGAAACCAAGGTCTCCCGAACGCACGTAGATCTTTCCGTTGTCGGGATTTAGTCGTGCTTTGAAGGTTTCGTTGGTTTCTTGTTCACGTTTCCAGTAGCCGGCGCCACAACTAGGGCTGTTGATCCAAATTTCACCAATTTTATCGTCCGGCAATGGGCGGCGAGTTTCCGGATGGACGATCAACACCTCTTCCTCGTCGATCACGGCTCCACAACCGACAAGCATTTTTGCATTCGGATCGTCCTTATCGACTCGGACTACAGCGTGTTGAACAATTTCGTTTTTATCAAAGGGTCGAACAACGGGTGGCTTTTTATGATCGCCGCCGGTCACGATTAAGGTCGTTTCTGCCATGCCGTAACACGGATAGAACCTTTTGTATTCAAACCCGTAAGGCTCAAACTTCTCGGCGAACTGGCGCATCACATCCTCTCGCACCGGCTCCGCCCCGTTGAACGCCAGCTTCCAAGAGGACAGGTCGAGGCCTTCGCAATCTTCGGGAGTGATTTTCATCGTACACCAGGCGTACGCAAAATTAGGGCCGCCACTGACCCATCCTCTGTATTTGGATATCGCCCGCAGCCAGCGAATAGGGCGAGTCAAAAACGCAACTGGAGACATCAAGGTATCTTCGATGCCACAGTACAGTGGGTTCAGGATCCCGCCAACCAAACCCATGTCGTGATACAGAGGCAACCAGCTAATGCATGTTCCGTATACCGGCTCCATCCGAAATGACTTGGTGATCAAACGGCAGTTGGCTAGTAGGTTCTGGTGCGTAATCATCACACCTTTCGGGTTGCCCGTGGAACCCGAGGTGTATTGGATCAACCCAAGGTCATCTGGCTTAAGGTTGGGTTTGACCCAGTCGTCTGCGTATTGCGAGTCGATTGCTTCGGTCGCTAACCACGGGATTCGCTGCAAGCCCGGCGAATCTTTCACGAAGTCTTCGCAGCGTTTAATGATGGTTTGTGTCGTCAGCGCGACAGCTGCTTCGGCATCAATGGAAATCGAATTGATTCGATTCATGTTGCGATTACGTCGCGGCGGGTAGGCTGGGATCGGCGTGACGGCAGCGTAGTGGCACCCCAAAAAAGCCGCCAAGAACTCCAACCCCGGATCGTAGAGCATGATCGCGCGTTTGCCAGCGTAACCCTGAGCGACCAAGTACGCCGCGATGGCTCGGGCCTTCTTGTCCAACTGCGCGTAAGTCAACTCGACCGGATTGTGTAATTCTCCGGCTTCAAGAAAACGGTAAGCGGTACGGTCAGGCATGGCTGCTGCCCAATATCGCAAACGCTCAAGCAAGTTGGTTTCAGGAGGCGAAAACGGCCGGAATAATTCTTCAACATCCACTACAAACGAACTCCGGGGGAGACTAAGGCTTCGGATCCAAATACTCATCGATCAGCGGGCCAAAATGGTCCACTGAAAATTAGATTTTGGAGCGACCTATATTTTCTAAAACGCAGCAGTTTACCAAAATCCCCGATTCTGATCAGCGCTGGATCGCCGGAAACCATGTGTTCAGCATCGCATAAACCGTTGGATTTTTAAATTTATCACTGAAATTCGCCAGTCAGCCGGTCGTCTCCCCCCAAACTGGCTCATACTCGGGCGAAAGTCGACCCTGTGACTCGACGGATCAAGTGGCGTACCTCCAGCACCGACAGCGTCGCTAACACCCGGGGTGTAGGCAGTTCAACTTTTGCAACAATGACATCAAACGCGGTAGGATACGGGTCAATTGCATTGAGCACCTTTCGCTCCTGATCGGACAATTTTAGCTCGCCCGGATGGTAAACGGTATTTTCGGCGTCAATTTCGGCCGGCGCGAACAAAGGCCCTAATTCGTCCAAAATATCGTCGACACACTGCACGAGCTTGGCGCCATCTTTGAGTAGTTTATGGCAGCCAAAGGACATTCGACTGTCGATTCTTCCCGGCACCGCAAACACTTCGCGGCCTTGCTCCATGGCAAGTCGAGCTGAAATGGAGGCGCCGCTTCGTGAACCCGCCTCGACCACCACGACGCCTAAGCTGATTCCGGAAATGATCCGGTTGCGTCGCGGGAAGCAACCACTCTTAGGAGCGACTCGTGGAAGCGCCTCCGACAAAACCGCGCCGTTGGCCTTAATTTGGTCAGCGAGATCGGTATGTTCGGCCGGGTAGATGTTTAATATTCCACCCCCGAGAACCGCGATGGTTCTCCCGCCGGCTTCGAGTGCAGCGCGATGAGCAACACCGTCGACCCCTCGGGCCATTCCCGACACAACCGTAACGCCTGCCAGTGCCAATCCTCGGGCTAACTGTCGAGCAACTTTTTTACCGTATTGTGTTGCATGCCGCGCCCCGACGATGGCAACGGCGATCTGATCGGCGGGTGTCAGTTCACCAGCACAAAACAAAACGCTTGGCGGATCGTAAATCTCTTCCAAAATCGCAGGATACTCGTTCCCACCGGCGGTTAGAATATCGATACCATGCTCGTTACAAAGTTTAATCTGCTGTTGAACGCTTGCATCGTCAGGAGCCGCCGCGATGGCAGAAACAATCCCTGCTCCAACGCCAGGTACACATCGAAGTTCTGCCGGCGCTGCGGCAAGCACTTCGCCGGGCGAACCAAAATGCTTGACCAAATCGCTAAAGGTCTTGGGCCCCACTCCGGGCACAAGCTTCAATCGCAGGCCTGCTTCGATCTGGCGCAACTTGGTTGCGGCACGCTCTTGTTCAGTGATTTCAGATCCACTAGGCAACACGTTTGTGCCCTCTAGTGACTCGGGTCGAATGTTGTGGTCACTCAAAACTCACCTCCCTCGCATCCAAGTGGATTGAAAGAATCAGTCGTTGTGCAAACTTTCTAAAATCGTCTCGTCGTCAGGGGCCTGCATTAATTCAACGTTGCCAATCTCAGTTGGCAAAATCAATTTCAGTTTGCCGTGCGAAACTTTTTTGTCCCGCTTCATGGCTTTGATTAAGTCGCCGTGTCGCTCGTCCGGGCAAACCGTCGGCAAGCCAATGGCTTGAAAAAGAGCGGTTTGGCGGCCTAAAAAGTCTTCGTCGACCAAGCCGAGATTCCGTGCGAGCCGGCCCGCACACGTCATCCCGATCGCAATTGCTTGCCCATGCAAGTAACGCCCGTAACCAAATACGGATTCGATGGCGTGCCCGTAAGTATGCCCATAATTCAAAATCGCTCGACGACCACTACGTTCGGTTTCGTCTGCTTCGACGACTGCGGCCTTGCAACGACAACACCAGGCAATGATCTCCGTCATGGTTTCGTAATCGCGACCCATGATTTTGTCGACGGACGCTTCAATGGTTTCAAACAAAGGCAAGTCCATGATCAAACCGTACTTGATCACTTCCGCCATCCCAGCAATGTAGTTGGCTTCGTCCAGAGTTGATAGGACTTGTGGATCAATGATCACTGCTTTGGGTTGCCAAAACGCACCGACCATGTTTTTTGATTTGGGTAAGTTGATTCCGACTTTACCACCAACGCTACTATCGACTTGTGCCAACAACGATGTTGGAATTTGGATAAAGTCGATTCCTCGGCCGAGAGTCGCAGCCAGAAAACCAGCTAAATCACCGACGACACCACCGCCCAAAGCCACGATAACCGAATCACGATCGGTGGCGAGTTCTAGCAGTTGTTGCCAAGCGGTATCACAGACGGCGACGGATTTGGAAGGCTCGCCAGGAGCGACGACATACGAGTCCACTCGGCTGGCCACTCGCTGAATTATTTGAATCGTCGAATCGAGATAAATCGCGGCCACGTTTTCATCGCTTACCAAGACCACGTGTCGGTTTTCGATGAAGGGCTTGAGCGTTTGGTCAGCGGCAGCCAAGGCTCCTGGGCCTAACGTGATCTGGTAGCTGCGTTTGCCAAGGCTAACAGCGACTTGATTGTTGTTGGGAGTTTGTGATTCAGTAGTCAAAGAACTGGGCCGATGGTCGAAGCGTGTTGAGTTGTGTTTGCAAGCGAATTGACCGAGACCTCTTGGCATTTTTTCGCAAAGATCTGTCGGCGATCAATAAACTAGTTTCGCGAGATTCTGGTTGGCTCGCAAGTCACTTGCGAAAGAAACCTTGATGTAGTGCCAGAGCCCAGGCAAAAACGGATTTTCAAACGGCCAAACCAGTGTCTCTGAGCCAATAGGCGGTTAACAACAAAGCCGGATTGGGAATACTTGGCGGATTGGCGCAGATGGTGGATTTGATGGTAATAACGAAAATTCGGTTTCCGACGGCCAATCAAAACGCAGCCCCCGCCTTTTCACAGAAAACAGCGGTAAACCTGCAATGCAAAAGCTAGGTTAAAAATGACTTTCCAAAGATTGGCGAGCGAATTCACAAAACTTAATTTTTAGTGATTACTATGAAACGATTCATGCCCCTCGCTTTATTGCTAACCGGTTTGCTGTGCAGCAACGCCCAAGCTGAATTTTTCATCGACAACTTTTCAATTCTCGACCAAGTTGGAGGAGGGCCAACCGCGATTGGTTCTAACGGCATCACCGTAGCAGTCTCTGACAACACCGGCACAACGACCGCTACCCTGTCTGATAGCAATCGCTACTCATTTATTGCTAACAATATCGGTGACGAATTTGTTGTTTCATACGATTGGGCAGGGGTCTTTGGCGACCTGCAGTCCATTTCAGGCCTCCAGTTGACCCAATCACCGCTTAATTTTATCGGTGACTGGACTGTATCGATCAACACAGGTGTGGGAGCGCCTGTGGAATTAAACGCAGCCGCTTCAACTATTCTTGCGTCTCCGATTGCATTGGATAACGCGACTGAGTTGACTTACACATTTACCTACGACGGCGGCAGTCCAGTCGGGTTTGGAATAGGTTCATTGGGCGGCACAGCAAACGCTCTTTTTGCTACGCCCGAGCCAACCGCATTCCTAATGCTTGGCACTGCCGGACTGATCGTCTTATCCCGGCGACGCCGCAGAAGCTAGACAAAGCAAACATTCAATCGCTTGATGTAAGCCGCTGAGCAGTCAGCGACTTTTTAATTTTGCCGACCTGCGTTCAAAGACGATACCTATAAGTAACACCAATCACAAATTGGTGCCCCTCCCATCGCCTCGTTTCAGCTGATTTGTTTGCTCCCCTAGCTCTTCCGTTAAGCCAAATCTGACAACATGCCTATCAAATCTAAAAAAGCAAAGTCGATAACCGCGAAATTGGGGTTAATGGCCAATGATCTATATACAGCAGTTGAGTTGTTGATCAAACGGCCAACAAAAGACATCAAAAGAGCGATGCGGCTTGATCGAAAACGAATTGGCGATCACCACGACAGAAAACGCTCTAAATCGACGACGTTGCCATGGTCGATCGCAGTTTCTGTAGCGTCAACATTCGCAATGATTCTGTTGGCTCCTCGAGACCTTTGGACAACGATCTTCAAAAAGAAAAAATACACTCGCGTGCTGCTATGGGTGATGGCTTTCAGTGGTTGCTTGTTATTATTTGGGGCCGGATATTCATGGCTTGGGTTTCAGAATCGGCGAGCGATCAGTGCGTTACGTAGCCGAGCGGCAGTAGCGTTTGAGCAAAACAACTTTGAAGAAGCCGTCGGTTGCTTTGAACAACTAGAAACTACCATCGCGACGCTGTCGCAAGAAGAAGAATTTCGCTTGGCCAAATCACTTTCAAAAACGAATCAAGCTGATCGAGCCTGCAAATTGCTTCAACGACTCGCACCGGGACAAGGCACGTACGCCGGCTATGCTCCAGCTCATCAGTTTGCCGCAGCGTCACTGGCACGGACACTTAAACAGCCTTACCCCGCCGAGGCTAAACAATTATTGAAATGGCACTTAGATGCCGGTGGAGATACCGATTCGCCTGATGTTAATTTTGCGAGAGCCCAGTATTTCATTTCCATTGCGCAGGTTCCACAAGCCATTGATGCGATGAAAATCGCCGCATTGTCCAAGCCTTCATTAAATTTAAACCTTGCATTGCTACACAAGCAAGCCGGTGAAACCGACAATGAGCAAGTTGCCTTGATGCTGGCTCGGTCCGCGTTTGAAAGTCGATTACAAGACAATCCTGCCGACCATCAAGCACGCATCGGTTTGGTTCAAACCTACTTACGCCAGCGCAACCCAAAACTTGCACAACAGCAACTGCAAACAGGAGTTGAATTGGCTCCAGAAGTGTTCCGCCCGCAATTGTCGGACTTCTTCATGCAAGAGTATCTTGCCCTGGCAGATACCGGTAACGTCGCATTGAAAACGGAACTGTTGATCAATGCGTGGCGCAACGATTTACAAAACGTAGCGACTTGCCAAGCGGCAATTCAATTACATCGTCAACAAGCGGAACCTGATCGCCAATTTGTTTTGACGGCAATTGAGCAAGTGGCTGCCGAACACCCTACCGCAGCGTTACCGCAATTCGCATTAGGAATTATTTATCACTCTGAAAACCGACTATCTGAATCCAAGATGTCGATCGAAGCCGCTCATCAAAACCTAGATCCAGACCAGCCGGGATACGCTGTGGTGGCCAATAACCTCGCTTGGTTAATGGCGCATGCTCAACAACCCAACTTAGAACAAGCATTTAAATTAGCGGATTCAGCCGTTCGAAAAAATCCAAACGCAGGTGGTTTGAGAGACACACTCGCAACGGTACTGATGAAGCAGGGACTCTACCAACAATCGTTGGTAGAGTTCCAAAAGGCGTTGCGGACGATCCAAAATAAGTCGCCGGTACATTTGAAGATAGCCAAAATCTACGATCAAATCGGTCAACCTGAATTGGCTATTCTGCACCGCAATCGGTCTCAATCCAACCACTCATCGATTTCGGATTAAGCCACTTTGGTATCCAAGCTGCGTTTGAATCGGCAAAAGGCCACGACAACAGTGCGGGGATAATACTCAACCACCTGCTCACCGAAGCACCTATTTTTCAAATCGTATTCTTGGCCGTCAACAAACACTCGTTAGTTTTATTTCTTTCGACCGTACTTTAAACGCGATGACTCAACCACAAGCGTCACAAGCAAATCATACGGTCGGCAAGCGTCTGGTGGACCAACCGGGGTCGCTTCAACGACGACAAAAGCGTAAACGTAGACGGCGCAAACATTTGGGTCCGATTCAAGACACGATCTGGCAGATGGCGATCATGCCGATCAAGCTGATGTTCGCGCCGGCCAGCTTGATCGAAATGTTCTATTTTCGCGGACACAGAACTGGGCGACGACGAGGAATCAGGTCCATTCGCCAACGCGTCAAATACAGTTTTAAAGAGGGTTTGCGGCTGCCTTATCGATTGATTTCCCAAGGTCTAAAACGTCGGAACTTAAAGAACCTACTGTTTTTGCTGCCAGCAGTGATTGCTGTAGGGATGGTGTGTTTTGTTGGCTTTCAACATTCAATCCAGAGTCAACAAATTCAAGATCGATATAACGCTCGAGCCCGCCAAGCTTTGCTCAGTGGCAACCTTGAGTTGGCCAATACGTATTTCAATCGGCTGTTCAATCGTTCCTCGCTATCCGCACCTCAGGCTTTACAGTGGGTCACGGTACTGCG
The DNA here is from genome assembly GCA_964582115.1 of uncultured Pirellulaceae bacterium. Classification (GTDB taxonomy): domain Bacteria; phylum Planctomycetota; class Planctomycetia; order Pirellulales; family Pirellulaceae; genus Mariniblastus. Next base: position 28,229 of record CAZORR010000003.1, on the reverse strand, counting down.
AGCTACGGGTGAGCGTGACCGAGCGGATCACGTGCTGGCTCAAATAGCACCTGATAATAGGCGGGGCTATCCTGCCGCCCATGCGATACGAGCAATCGAGTTGGCTGAGAACTTCGATAACCAATTGACGACTGAAGTTCGAAATATCGAAAAAGAAATCGATTCAGACTTCGCATGGACTCAATCTCCCGATTCAATAAAAGTCGATCGAGCCACCAACCAACTGAAAACACATTTACAAAATGCCAATGACGACGACCCACGCATACACTTGGCTTGGGGAAAATATTGGCTACACCAACAAGACATTGAAGCGGCATGCCAACGAATTAAACTTGCCGCTCAATCGCCCGAATTGTCAGTAGCAGCGGCTCACTTGATCGACCGTTCTTTGAATGCGGAACATTTGACCAAACAAGAGCGAAAGCAACTGCTCGAAACCAAAATCAGCCTGCTGGCTAATTCCCAAAAAATTCTCGAAAGCAAACTGAAAGCCAACCCCTTGGATCACCGATCTCGGATTCAACTGGCTGCAACAATGGTGAACCAAGGCAATATTAACCTGGCGAAAGACTGTTTGAAAAAGGGAATTGCGTTTGGGGAGGATCCATTATTACAACGCGGCCTAGCAGACATTTTCGTGCTTGAGTATCACTCAATACCGCTGAATGAAACGGCACTAGAACCGCAGTCAACAGACGCACTTTTGCGAAATCGAATAACCCAACTCAAAGCCGCGATTGAGGCTGATCCAACCTACGCACTTCCTTACGCGTGCCTGGCAAGACTACTTTGCGGACGAACCGAAAACAATGACAACACCGACTCGCCCACCGGCAAAGTACCCACCTGTACCAATCAACAACTGGTAGACGCCTTCCATTGGCTGGTCACTTCAGACCGTCCATCTGCTTTGGATCACATTGGTCTGGCGACACTGCATTGGCGGCAAGGCAATCGAAATCGTGCCGACTGGCACCTGGACCAAGCTTGGGCGTTTGAACCATCCGTAGGCGACAAAGCCCATCGTTTAGCAACGGCATGTGTGTTTTTTGCTGAAACATATGATCTCGCCTGGGCAAAGAACTTGATTGACCGAACACTGGTAAAGCAACCTAATGCCCCAGAAGTACTGTTGTCCCATGGCCGTATTTTATTGGAGCAGGGAGAAACCGAACTAGCAGTCCAGCAATTGAACCGCTGCCTGTCAGGCGCAAAGTTCCCCGAAGAAGTTCACGAGGCATTAGAAATCGGCTATGTCAAACTGGGCAACCTTATCCTGGCCGACAAACATGCCCGTTTGGCTAAATCGGCCCGTGCTCGACGGATCATTGCGAACTGGCAATAAGCCCTTTGGACAAGTAATTTACCGGCCAAGACTGTACTGGCTCGAGTCCGTCAAGTACTACTGGCTTGTTTAGACAATTTTCTTTGTCTCCAGTTCGAAAATCGCTAGCAGTCTCGTGACGTAAAATTGAGATTCTAGGAAAGTCAGTCTTTTTTGTAATCTACCTACCGCTTATAAAGCACCCAGACTGCTTAAGAGCATTTATTTAACGGATGGAATCAAAATTTACTTGCCACTTGATCATTTGAAAGGATTCCACATGCATCACTTTTCTACCAGTCCATATCCCCGCCTGAACACGGGTATTGTCACCAACTGGGCTCAACTATCGCCCCTTGGTTTCTTCAAACAATGGTTACCGCTGCACTAATCATTACAAACAGCGCATGCACCTACATTAAATCCGGTTGATCACTATTACCGGTACCTTGGCCAGTAAAGCTACAACGAATGAGTTGGCTTTTCGCGTTAAGAGCATTAACAGCATGCTAGGTTTCAGTAAATCCCACAGCACACCAGTTGTACGCGAAGTGGGCGGTGGGCCGTGTTTTCTGCCCCACAGCTAACTTACGTAGCACTCCTCCTCATTATCCAAATATGATCATCTGCCTAACCTCTAACACTGCGTGGAATCTCGCCCACTTCCGGCTAAAGCACATCATGGCTTTGCTAGACATGGGCATTGAAGTCCATGCAATCGCGCCGCCAGACGGCACAGAGCAGAAACTTACGGAGTTAGGGGTGAAATTCCATCCGTGGATAATCGAGCGTCGCAGTATGAACCCGGCGCAAGAACTGATTTCCATTCATCGCCTGCAAAAAATATATCAAGAAATCAAACCTGACTTGGTCCACCACTACACCGTCAAAGCAGTCCTGTATGGGACCACCGCGGCTCGATTGTGTGGTATCAAGGGAATCGTCAATAGCATCACAGGCCTGCCTTATATCATCGTTTCACCGAAAAAAGGCATCCTAAAACGAATGGCTCGTTGGGTTGCCATGCGTTGGTATGGCTGGGCGGTTTCTGGCAAGGAAAACGCCACGATCCTTCAAAACCAAGACGACCTAGCGCTGCTGAGCTCGTTTGCACCCGGTGTTAAAGAAAATGCGATCATCACCAACGGTTCTGGCGTTGACTTAGAACATTTTACAGAGCAGCCAAAGAGAAACCAACTTTCTGACTCGCCAGTGAACGTCTTGTTCGTTGGTCGATTTTTGAAAGAAAAAGGCGTCTTCGAGTTGATGGACTCCGTTCGAGAGATGCGAAGCCAAAATGTTCCGTTTGAAATGCACATGTGTGGTGACTTTGATATCGGTAACCGTTCTAGTGCAACCGCTGAAGATCTGGCACAGTGGAAGCAAGAAGGTTTGGTGGACTGGTCCGGCAAACTAGACGATGTTCGAGACAAACTAGCCACAGCAGATATTGTCGTTTTACCTAGCTACCGTGAAGGCACTCCTAGATCGCTCCTGGAAGCGATGGCCGTGGGGCGCCCACTCGTGACAACCGATGTTCCTGGTTGCCGTAATGTCGTTCGCGACTCCATCAATGGATTCTTGGTTGAATCTCACAACCCAGAAATGCTCGCCGATGCGATGATAAAGTTGATTGAAGACGAAAAGCTTCGCGAACGAATGGGACAAGCCAGTCGCGAGATCGCCGAGACAACCTTTGACGAACGGGAAGTGATTCGCCAAACCGTCGAAGTCTACAGCAAGCTCTCCAGCAATATGCCGGCGTTAGACCAGTGGATGAAAGATTCGTCAACAGCTTGCCCAGCAATCGCTAATCAAGTCATGTACGACGCTGCGATTCCTGTCGCCAGCTAGGCCTGGTTTTACCGTTGCCTAGAAGTTAGTCGCCCACTGCAAGTACGCGAAATCCGCGTCGGTATCGCCAATGATTCGATCACCTCGCCAAAAGTGCGAGTAACCAATAACAGCGGTGTTGCGAGCATTAACTTTGTAGGTCGCAACGAAGTCTAGCTCATTTCCGAAGTCAGACGAATTCGTGTCCTGATCGGGTGTACCACCAAGAGACAGAATCGTGTCGCCCGACTCAGCAGCTCGAAAATTGTGGTACCACAGCAATAGCCCTAACTTCTTAGTTGGAGACATCGCCAAGCGAACATTGGGAAACAAAATATTGCGACGTTGAACCGCATCAATGAACCCAAGATACTTATGACCAAGTGGGAACAAGTCATTGAAGCGAGTGAAGTTTCCACTGTCCGGATCATCGCCAGTTGCGTAGTCGTAGAAAAACCACAAAGTTGGCTTCCAGTTTCGCTCCGCAAATTGATACCCAAGGCCACCCGTCAACGCCCATGCAGTTAAACTTTGATCGGTTAAATCAAAACTACCATTTTGAACCACCCCTTCAAATTCATACAACAACTTATTTTGAGTTTTACCTTGCAGGCGAGACCCAAAGGTGTGGACTGCTTCGATGCCATCAACGCCACGGTTGTCATTCAATCCGATATAGTACAACTCGAGCGTTTTGTTTTCCAATTCAGTCATGGTCAAATAGGCCCCCAGAAATGGCGATCTTCGTCGGGGTTGTCGAACTCGCTTGGATTAACTGGCACAAACTGGGTATACCACGTATCAACTTTAAAGTTGTCAAACAGCCTGCTGCCCCATGCCTTGTTCGTTTTGGTAGCGCCAACGCATTTGCCCACCGAGACTGAGCGTGCCAAACTTACCAACCTTCCGGTTTTTGAGACCATCGCCCAAGCAATTGGTATCAATCTCTTTCTTGCTTAGGTAACTAAAATCGTTGGCGTAAAACAGTGTTTTATGGCTTCCAGCACAAGGGCTTGGCTCGACAGCTTTCCTGTTCCTGCATAAAGAGCAACCACAGTTTTTTTAGCTGACCCTGCTTCACAGCTATCACTACCCGGAGCAGCCGATACGGATTCGCATTGATTGCACGCCCCCGTGGAAGCGGTAGCCATTTCCCTGTCCTCGTCATCCCCAGCGCCCACAGAAATTGAGAACACTAATCGCCACTAATCCGCACTAATAGAAATGATCCAAAACGCGGATTAGTGTCGATCAGAGAAGATTAGTGTTCCTTCAACATGTTCAGTTTTCAATTAATTGGACCTGTCTCCTTATTCGTCACTGGCGGCAACAAAGATTATTTGTCTTGGAAGCAGCGCGTCATTGAATGACTGAGTTATACTATTTTCCTTCAACTTGCAGGTGAAAGAAATGTATACGACCTCAGAGAGTCTTCTTCTCAAACTTAAATCGTCCCAAGACCAACAGGCATGGTGTCGATTTGTAGAGCTCTACACCCCGCTGTTGTATCATTGGGCTCGCCGCTTGGGACTCCAATCTCCAGACGCAGCTGATCTTGCGCAAGACGTCTTAATGCTCGTTTTTCAAAAACTGCCTGCTTTCGAGTACGACAGAAACAAGAGCTTTCGGTCTTGGCTGCGTACGGTGACGTTGAACAAATACCGCCAATGGTGCCGGAAAAAGTCACTTGGTGCCATCGACGTTACTCAATCCGCATGGGGCAAGGTTGCTCAACCTTCGTCGTTGGCTGAATCGACGTGGGATTTAGAGTACCAAGCGTCTCTTGTTGCTCGCGCCATGGAGTTGTTGGCCCCAGAGTTTCAACCGAACACTTGGCGTGCGTTACAGGAGTATGCCCTGTCGGGGCGGTCTGCAAAAGAGGTCGCTGACGAGTTTGGGGTGAGCGTCTGGACGATCTATTCTTCTAAGTCGCGGCTGATGGTACGACTGAGAGAAGAACTTGATGGCCTGCTGGATTGACGGTCGTCAAGCATTTGGTGGCTGATGTTTTTTTGATCACTTTCAAGGGATTTCATTAGCTTTCTTCTATTTCTTAGAAAAATCGGGTTCAGAGGATACAAATTTCGCGATTCGCGCGCATACCCTACGCTAGAAACACAGCCATCCCACTGAAACGCGAGGTAAAGATGTCACAGAAACTTTCGAACTGTCCAGATTCGCAAACGTTAGTTGACTTCCTATTGGGGAAACTCGGCGCGTCTGAAATCGAAGACTGCCAACGGCACATTGCTAACTGCGCCCCATGCGTCGACACGATTCATGGTCTCAAAACAGATGACGACACGCTCGACGGGCTTGCGCGTGACGCATGGATAGCGTCGACCGAAAGAAACGGCGGACAAGACGAAGCTCAAGTTGTCGACGAACTTATCAACCGGTTGGGTGAACTTTCGGGGCACTCTCTATTCGACACGCCGTCCAAAGAGAGAGTGCTTCAAGACCGGGCGGCCGAAGTCCAGCGCGTAATGGAGCGACCCACCATTGAAGGCGATTTGGGGAGAATTGGAAAGTATCGCGTTCTTGAGATTCTTGGCGCGGGCAGCACGGGCGTTGTCTATCATGCGATCGATGATGATCTTGATCGCGCCGTTGCGATCAAGATCCTGCGTCCTTCCTTGGGGGAATTGGCGCGTCAGCGATTTATGGCTGAAGCCAAAGCGACCGCTATGCTTTCCCATCCCAATATCGTCACGATCTACGAAGTTGGAATCGAAGGCCCATTGGCATACATTTCCATGAAGTGGGAACCGGGGCAAACACTTGAACAACTTTTGGCTCAACAGAACCAATTGCCTGTCCAACAGACGCGGCAACTAGGTACACAGCTCGCAGAGGCTTTGGCTCATGCTCATCAATGTGGCTTAATCCATCGCGATATTAAACCAGCCAACGTCTGGATTCCGGATGAACATGGCGTTGCTGCTTGCAAGGTGCTCGATTTTGGGCTGGTTCGAATCACCGATGAAGATCCTCAGTTAACGTGTACGGGGATTATTGCCGGCACGCCATGCTACATGTCGCCAGAGCAAAGCCGCGGTCAACAACTGGACGGGCGTAGTGATTTATTTAGTCTCGGCTGTGTGCTGTACCAGTCGCTTGCTGGCCGGTTGCCATTTCGATCAGACAACGCCCTTTCGACACTGCAGTCCATTCAACGCGATCAGCCCGTGGCTCTGCAAGAAATAGACTCATCAATTTCAGGCGATCTTTCTGATCTGGTTTTGTGTCTTTTGGAAAAATCACCCGACCGACGCCCGCCTAACGCAAGTTCGGTCGTGGTCGCATTGACCTCAGACAGAAGCGATTGGCCTTTCGAGGTTTCACTTTCCGCGCCTCACGTCGCAAAGCCTCAGGCAAAACGCAATTCGTCAGTCAGGAATTGGAAATTAGCAGCGGCGCTGTTGACCCTTTTGACGTTGGGAACTGTTGGGTTCCTCTTTGCCCCTGACATTACCAAAATCGTAACCAATCAAGGCACAATCGAAATCGAAAGCCAAGTCGATGACGTTCAGATTGAAATTTTACAAAACGGGTCCCAAGTGCGCGTTGTCGATCTTTCGACCGAGCAATCTATCGTCGTCAAAGCTGGGGTTTATGAGATTCGTCCTCTGGGTGATCAAAATTCCGTCAGCATCGCCAACAAACAACTCACATTGAAACGCGGTCAGAAGGAAATCGTAACCATCACGCAAAGTGAGGCTGTGAAGGGGCAACTATTATCCAGTGCAGAATCTGATGAAATTGAACAGCAGCAACCATTAAAGGTTGACGCGCAGTCCCATCGTATCGGTGTGGGCGATGTCTTGGGAGTTTTTGTGGAGGGTGTTTTGGGGGATTTGGATTCAATGCCACCGGTTCACTTTCCTAGTTCCGAAAGTGGATTGCCGGCTGTGGCTGGATATCCGATCTTTGTAGATGACGACGGAAATATTGCTTTGCCATTGATTAAACCAATTTTAGTGAAAGGCAAAACGGTCGACGAAGCGCGGAAATTGCTTGTCGCGGCCTATAAGGCAGGAGACACTCCCATTCTTCCCAAAGAGCTTTTGATTTCCCTCTACTTGTGGCAGAAAGGTGACGATTCAGGCTCTCCTTACCTCGTTAAAAATGGGGATGTCCTTGGTGTATATGTCGAAGGCGTGTTAGGGGCGCTAGATGAAAGTCCACCTATCCATCTTCCTAACAAAGCCAGCAACATTCTCCTATCGACTGGTACTCCAATCCTCGTTGACGAAAGCGGAAACGTGAACCTACCTTTGGTCAAGCCAATTCTTGTCCGTGGCAAGACGATTACACAGGTCAGGAAAATGGTTGAAAAAGTGTACACCAGTGGCGACGATCCAATTATTTTGACGGCGGAAAATCGAATGTTTGTAACCTTGATGCAGAAAAGCATGCGGGCATCAAAAAGGGGGCAAGCTACATTAGAAAACTAAGTAGCCTGACCCCGTTTCTTGCGCGGGCCGGTTCCAAGACGGACAACTACGCACGCTGCAGCGACGCATCAAGCAATGGCGCGCCACCGAGGGTCCCGCCAAAGAAATTCGAACGCTAGCGATCTGGCGCGTAAATTAGCGCATGAAAATGGCGGTAAGGCCCCTTGTGGCTTCCGGCCAACCTTACCGCCTAAGCTTGTTCGCCGCTCCCCAGCGCAAACAGGCTCGTTGTAAAAACCTAGGTCGAACTCGCCCATTGTCAAAGAAATCGCTAGTTCTATTACAATAGAAAACCAAAATTCCCAGGGGCCCATTTTCCCCGGAAAGCGCTGCTGGTTTTCAGTCCGACAATCGTCATAACCGGATGCAAGCATGTGGCAAAAAGAAAACATGGGTGAACATAAGCGACAAACTTCACCCCAGATGGCTGGCCCCACACACCAGCCATCCTGTTTTTAAAATCGCCAGCACAACGAAAACATCAAACGCTTACTTTGCTGGTTACACCCATCGCTTCGTCCATTAATTCCCCTTGCTCCATCGCATGGGTCTTTTTGGAACCAGTCGAGGGACTCGCTGATTCGGGCCGGCAAATACCCTTTAGCGGCCACTTGTCTTCCAAACCGTATTCGTCCCACTTGACCTTCATGAAGTACCAAGCCCCCATATTGCGAGGTTCTTCTTGAACCCAGTAAATCGGAGTCCCGGAAGGATACTGACTCAAGCAAGCCTCGATCTCCTTCGCCGGTAACGGATAAAGCTGTTCGACACGAATCACTGCAAAGTCATCTCGCTCTTCTTTTTCACGAGCCTTTAAAAGGTCGACACCGATTTTCCCAGCGGTCAACAACACGCGAGCCGGCGCGGCATCACCTTGCACCTTCGTATCGGGTAGCACACGCTCAAAACGGCCTTGAGTGAACTCTTCAATCGGTGACGCCACAAAGGGTTCTCGCAACAAACTCTTGGGCGTAAATACGATCAGCGGCTTACGCCACTTTCGAACGACTTGGCGACGTAGTAAGTGAAAATACTGTGAGGATGATGTTGGAATGGCGATTTGGCAATTGTCTTCCGCAGACGACGTCAAGAAACGCTCGAGCCTAGCACTACAGTGCTCTGGCCCAGCCCCTTCAAAACCGTGCGGCAGCAACATCGTCAATCCGCTCAAGCGATGCCATTTGTCTTCCGCACTACAAATGAATTGGTCCACGATGACTTGAGCCGCATTAAAGAAGTCACCGAATTGAGCTTCCCACATGACCAAGCTATCAGGAGCGTCCAAGCTGTAACCGTAATCAAACCCCAGCACACCAGCTTCACTTAGCGGACTATTAATTACGTCAACACTGGCTTGGTTAGGGTCTAGGTTTTGGAGTGGCGTGTAAATTTCGTTGGTTTTGATGTCGTGCAATACTGCATGACGTTGGCTAAACGTTCCACGTCCGCAGTCTTGTCCCGACAAACGAACCGGATGCCCTTGCATTGCCAAGGTTCCCATCGCAGCCAGTTCAGCGGTCGCCCAGTCGATGTCTCGTTGACCCGTTGATGATTGAACTCGTTGGTCAAGCAGGCGGACCAATTTACGATGAACGTTAAAACTGTCAGGAACATTCGCCGTTTTGGCAATCGTGGCTTCCAAGAGTGCTCGATCCACCCCAGTATCAATATCGTCGTCGGTTCGTTCTTTTCCGCCGTAGTAACCATCCCAAAGACCAGCAAGCGTCTGCTTATCAGACTCGTATCCGGTCTCTTTGATTGCTTCGAATTCCTTTTGTAGTTTTTCGCGCCGCGCGTCCGCGATTTTATCAGCCTCTTCCTGGGTCACACCATCGAGCCTCAATAGACTCTTCAAGTAGCTGTCGCGAATGGTCGGGCGGTTGTCGATCGTCTGGTACATCTGCGGTTGAGTAAACCGGGGTTCGTCACTTTCGTTGTGCCCGTGACGGCGGTAGCAATACATGTCGATCACGACATCGCGATTGAATTCTTTGCGAAATTCCATTGCTAAATTAACTACCTGAGCAACGGCTTCGGGATCTTCACCGTTAACATGGAAAATTGGAATCTGCAACATCTTAGCAACGTCACTCGCGTAAGTCGTCGAACGACTATCGTGTGAATCGGTAGTAAAACCGACTTGGTTGTTGACGATCACATGTAGCGTGCCACCAACTTTGTAACCGTTCAGTTGGCTCAGGTTGAGCGTTTCCTGCACGACACCTTCACCCGCAAACGCTGCGTCGCCATGGATCAAGACGGTCAGTGTTTCATTGTGGTCGACATCGTTAGCGCGATCTTGCTTGCTTCGGCAGCGTCCCATCGCGACAGGGTTTACAAACTCCAAGTGGCTGGGGTTGAAGCAGAGCGAGATGTGTACGTTTTTGTTTTTGCTGGTTGTCCAGTCGGTACTGTAGCCCAAGTGGTACAGCACGTCGCCACGGCCTCGGTTTTCTTCCGGATTGGGGTCATCAAAGCCCCAGAAGATATTCTTGGCTCGCTTGCCCATGATGTTGGCCAGAACATTCAAACGTCCACGGTGCGCCATTCCTAAAACGACTTGCTTGACGCCATGGTCACCAGCTTTTTCCAATGATAGGTCCAACAGGGGAATTAGTGTTTCCGCTCCTTCCAGCGAAAACGTTTTGGCGCCCATGAACTTCCGGCGCATGAACTCTTCAAAGATGACCGCATCGGTTAGTTTGGTTAAGATTCGCAATTGAGTGTTGCGATGAAGTTGAACTCGGTTCGCAGTGCCTTCCATACGAGTGGTCAGCCACTGACGTACAACATGGTCGTCGATGTGCATGAACTGTGCACCGATGCTGCGGCAGTAAGTCTGCTGCATCAAATGGACAATGTCTTTCAACGGTCGAAAATTCTCACCGTCAATCGTCCGTGCCGAAAAACTCTTTTCGAAATCTGCTTCGGTTAAACCATAAGACTCAAGCGACAGTTCGCTATTGATCTCGCGCTGGCGACCAAGCGGGTCAATTTGCGCACTCAAGTGCCCACGAACTCGGTAACCGCGAATCAATTGGTCAACGCGGTCTTGCTGGATCGCAATGTCCTGTGAAACCGCCGCGTTGTGAACCGCAGTTACTGGAGTGCCAGAAGACGTTGGCAGCGTCTCAAAATTGAGTTCCTCTGCCGCGGGGTCGAAGTTCGCGAAATAATGTTGCCATTGCTCAGGCAAGGATTTCGGATCTTGTTGATAATCTGCAAATAGGCTGTCGACGTAGGCCCGACTAAAAACATTCATTGCTTAGGTGCCGATCGTGTTGTTGTGACAACAACGTTTTTTAAAGAATGGAATCACAAAAAGGTTGGGGGAATTCTCATCGATCACCGAAGTTCAGAATGAGTTTCTGCAACTATTGCACAGCTCCAGAACGGAGGCTAGGTTATCGAAATGCTAGATGTTTTTCTATCGCACAAAGTCAAAATTTCCGGCTTTCAACAACATTTTCTTAGCCGCCCTAATCTCAAACGCTACCCTCAATGCTGCTTGGCGAACTAGTTTCACGTTTTCGCTGGTCTGTTCAGCGCTTTCTGGCACAAAAGCAGGTCTTCAGTGTGGCAAATCTCTGTATTGAACCTGACTTTCGGCCTGACTTAAGCTAAATAGCCCCGGCGATGATCTGGCCGACTTGGCTGTTCATTTGACCGCGAGTCAAAACTTGGTCGAAACCAGCGTCTTTGGCGGTCTGCAGTTTCTCGACTTCAACGTGTTGAGCAAAACCGATGGTTAATGGTGATATTGCATCCGCTAGCTTGCCCAGTGAAACACCTAAGGATTTTATGTCCAAGCCCGGACATTGCAAATCCACTAGTAATAGATGGGGCCGACTCTCTCGCACGATCGCCAAACCTCGCTCAGCCGAGGACACTTGGACCATTTTTGCCCCTTGCTGTTTGGCATGAGCTTGGGCATTGGACGCCATCATTAAATCCGAAGTAATAAAAACAATCATGGTCGTACGAAAATCAACTAAAAGATGGCCGGACTAAGTTTCCCTGAACGAGTAAGCTCTTAATAGGACATCGAGCCTGAGAATTCAAGTCGATTACTTTCTTTTGAAGTGCTGAAGCAAAAATTAAAGACCCCCTTAAACACTCAGAAGACCCAGCACATTGTAAAAAAAATCACTTCTGGACACTTTGATAATGACATTGTCGCTTACGAAAAGAATCAGTAACCTCGCCGCGTCATAAAAGATTTACTCTACGCTGTAACCAAGGATGGAAATACAGATGTCGGATTTTCAAGGGCGTTGCCGCCGCTGCATGTTACTTAGTCTGCTCACTATCATTTTGGTGGGAGGTGTTGCCAACCAGGTTTCGGCTCAAATCATGGATAGCCCGGCCGAAAAAGCTCAACAGCGCCTGGCTCAGCAAATCCAGAAAGCCAAACCTCAATCTTACCAAATCACATCGAAAATCCTTCTTAACCAGGGAACACAATCCGGTTACTTGGTGGTTGAAGTCCAACTCGCAGCTGGCAAACATATCTACGCGCTGACCCAAGTGGGTATCCCACCGACCGTTTTAAAAATGCTGCCAAATCCGCAGGCTCAACTCACCGGCCCGTTTAGCCCCGACAAACCTGCAGTCGTGATCGAAGATCACCCGGTTTTTAATCGTCGAGTCGAAAAACACACAGGTACCGTACAGTTTTTCGCACCAATCACCGTAAGTCCTACTGCCGATCTGGCTAAACTCACCGTGGATGTTCAGTTCGATGGTCAAGTCTGCTCGCAAAATGCTTGCGTTCCCATTCGTGGCAAAAAAATCACTAGCAAGTTCGCAGGCTACTTTCAAAGCACACCAGCTTCTGCTTCGGTCGCCAAGCAACCATCGTCACAGCAACCCAGCGGTAGCAACACTAGGGTTAAGTAGCCATTATTAATGCCCAGTCGATAGTAGGCTGCCGACAGACAGCACTAAAAACCGTAAAATATAGGCTCAACTTCCTAGCAACCACCCGCCTAATGGCACTCCGTTTAGAATTTGGCTCTTCCGGGGCATTCTTATGAAAGCCATTAGCCGTCCACGTTGACATGGCTTTGTCCATCGAGGGTGCCATGTTTACGCCATCAGAAATGCACTAATTCTAGAAAGCCCCTCAAAAAGCACGCTCACTGGACTTTTTCAAAAACACATCCAACGCGTAAGCATGCCAGCACGCAGTAGATACGCTTACCCTCCAAAGCCGTGAAGCATGGCACCCACCGCCCTAACAATATATAGGGCAGAAAATATCTTAGCCCAGTCCTTTCAGACTGCCCAAGTGCTGCTTCATATTAATAGTAATAGCTCCGGATTGCATCGATCAATCCTACGATCACTCATACGACTGTACTTCCTTTAACCAGTCATTGAAAACACACAATCGTAACGGGACTTGTTCTGATGCAGTCAGTGTCGCAGCTGACAATCAAAACCACCACGTTTCATGCTCTTTCAAGTTGATTTTAACCGGCTAAAACCAGCGCCTGATCAACATGCAGGCTTAGGGCGACGGCAATCGCTACTGTCTAACTAACGCTAGCAAAAGTTGTTCCCGTGTTAAGGTGTAACAATTAATGAAAACGTATCGAAAATACTAATGATAGCGATAAATCTGTGTCGATGGGATGTAACACATGTACTGCTTTTACGGGCGCTAGGTGCGCGGGGTAGTAGGTGAGAAAAACTGAAATCGTCGAGACTTGTCTCGGGAGAAATCATGAAGACACGATTGAGCCTATTCTGCATTGCAATCACGATGTTGCTAAGCGTCAACATTGCCAATGCTCAGCATTTCGGCCGACCAGGAGTTGGTTTGGGCGGTCAGCAATCGACGTTCCAAGCTGTTTCGGGCGAATTACTTCAACCGGGACTGCCTGGGCGGCTTTGGTTTGAAACGAATTTTGCTGACCAAGGCTTGGGATTCGATGGTTCCTACGTAACCCTAGGCGGTAAAACTCGTCTGTTCCAAGACGCTTTGGCTGGACGATGGCTGCTGGAAGGGCAATTGAACCATAGCATCGAAGACGATGGCGGGTTCTTTGCCAACATCGGACTCGAGCGAGTATTCTCAATCCCTGCAGCCAATGCCGACATTAGCTTTGGTGCGTTTTACGATTTCGACGACGATGATCAACAATCATTCTCGGATGGCTTTCATCAAGTTGGCGTCAGCGGAGCCATCAAAACTCGCAACTTTGACCTGATCGGTAATGGCTACTTTCCAGTTGGGACTGACGCCTTCACACAGGGTGATATCAACGGCGTCGACCATTTCTTTGGAAACAACATCGCACTGCAAGCCGGTATCGAAAGTGCCTTGGAAGGCTTCGACGTAACCTTGCGAACACGCCCGAAACAATTGGCTTTCGTCAACGGCTATGTTGACTTCGGTGGTTACCACTACGACTCAGACCTCGTGGACAACTTCGCTGGTGGTCGCTTACGAGTGGGCATGCAACTATTCAACAACCTTAGCCTAGCAGCAGAGGTCAATCACGACGAAAGGTTCGACACCACAGGCTCGTTGAGCGTTGCACTTACGTTTGGTTCCCGCAACAGCGGCTACGGTAGCGAATACGCTGGTCTGGCTCGTGACTTAGAACAGACTTCCCGTAACGATCATATCGTTCGATTCAATCAAGATCTAATTGTTGCCATCAACCCGCTAACAGGGCAGGCATTCAATGTCATCCATGCTGACAACACTCAAACACAAATTGGCGATGGTTCATTTGAATCACCCTTCGCAACATTGGCTGAAGCTGAAGCAGGATCAGCCGCGAACGACATTATCTTCGTAAATAACGGTGATGGAACATCCAATGGGTACGACACAGGAATTACCCTTCAAGACGGCCAGCAACTGTTGGGCGACGGAGTGACCCATACGCTTGCTCTTAGCGACGGTTCACTCCACGTGTTAAGCAACGACATGGACGGAGCGCGGCCAATCTTGACCAACCCCGGAGGCGACATCGTAACGCTCGCCGATGACAACACGGTTCGCGGTTTTGTTCTGGACGGAACGGGCGTGCCCCCAGCTAATAACGGTATCGCGGGTACTAATGTGACGGGGAACACCCTTATCGAAAACAACGATCTCATCAACCTAGATGTTGACGGTGTGCAAATCAACGGATTAAACGGCAATTTAGCCGTCGCCAATAACACGTTTGACCACATTGGGCGAGATGGCGTTCGAGTCAACAACGTAACGTCTCTTGGGAACACCCTAACGTTCTCAGACAACACGTTCGACGAAATCAGTGAATCTGGTATTCGGCTTGACACTTTCAATTCTGAAAACACATTTAATTTCATCAACAACACGTTTACGAATGTCGGTCCCGTTGTAAGTACAGAAGGCATTGGCGACGGCATTGCGTTGCTTAACGGATCTAACGCCATCGTCGGCACGGGCGGGACATTCAACTTCACAAACAACAACATCGACACCGTCACAGGAAACGGAATCAATATCACCGATGTTATTGATCCAGAGGCGGTATTTAACTTCAACGAAAACACCATCAACAACCCGGGACTCAATGGCTTGGCTTTTGTGAACTCACAAGGAGCCCTTAACTTTACTGGCGGTACATTTACCGGAGCTACGAATGGTGCAGGATTCTTGTTCGACGCTAACAGCGGCGGTCCTGAAGCTTTAACGCTAACTAACTTTACGGCGACAGGTAACGACATCGGTGTCATCATCAACGCCTCGAACAGCACCGATCTGGAATTGGTGATCAACGACAACTTGTTTGACAATAACCTGTCACACGGTATTCAGATAAATGCGGAGGATGCTGGCACCGCAATTCAGCTAACATCTTTTGCTGGAAACACGGTGACCAACAATGGTGGTCGAGGCTTGGAAATCAACGGCTTAGCTGACACTGTAATCGACGCTGTAGTCGTCGAGAACTTGTTCCAAAACAACGCCGAAGGCGGCTTGGTCGCAACAACGTTTGACGGTGAATTGAACGCTACTATTGGCGGTGTCGCACGGACGATTGGAGTTGAACCAGGCAAGGTTACGTTCCCGCAAAATCAATTCCTTGACAACGGCGAGGTTGGAATCGCGCTGGCCTATACGGGAGACGGAACAGGGAGGTTCGATATTCAAGACAATATTGTGACTGGAACGACCAATGGAGCAACAGTTACTCCGTTTGAAGGCGATGGAATTCACGTCCGCCTAGCAGCCGATGAAACTTTGCAACTTTCAACTGCTTTCCTACCTGGAGGATCGACAATTGCTGACAACGAAGTTGCCAGTAACGTAGGCGACGGTATCGAATTGTTCGCTGAAGATAATTCGTTCGTCGCTGGACTAGATATTGTCAACAACACAACAGACAACAATGGTCAAAGTGGTATCAGGGTGGCGGTCAACGACTCGGCATTCGTCAACAATGTGTTGATCGAGAACAACGTATCAAACAGCAACGGATCAGATGGTGTCGAAATCACGGCGAGTGAGTTCGCTTTTATTTCGGCAGTGGCGCCGTTTGGAATTCGAAACAACGAATTAACCAACAATACCAACGGTATCAGCCTGACTACAGCAGCTGACGCTCTGATCGACGTTGATATTTTTCAGAATGAAATCAGCAACAACACCCTCGACGGAATTGTCACCACAGAAATCTTCAATACGATATCCGACTTTGGGGTTGTTAGCGGAGATATCACTGAAAACGAAATCGTGAACAACGGCGCTAACGGTATTGATCTGGGGGCAAACCTTAACGACTTACTCGTTGCAGATAACCGAATTAACTCCAATGGTCTATTCGGAATCGACATCCCAGGAGCTGGGGATGGATCTTTCTTGCGAAATGAGATTATTGGAAACGGCACCAACGCGGGTGCTCGCGGGACTTCGGGCGGTATCAATATCGATGGTCCTGGATTTAAAAGCTTGTTCTTCTCCGAGAACAACATTTTCCAGAACACGGGAGACGGCGTGCGAATTGTTAATAGCGGCTATGCTGGAGAATTCGCCTTCAACCTAGTATTCGATAGCAATACAGTTGAAGCTAACACGGATCGAGGATTCAGTGTACTCAACCAGGGCATAGCTGACACCAACCTAACTCTAATCAATAACACTATCGCTGCGAACGAAGATGAAGGTGTCTTTGTTGTCAATACTGCGTCGACAACTCAAACTCTCGATCAGAATATTAATCCGATCAACGATAACAACCTGAACGCCGATGGTGACATTACCGACGATGCTAGACTGAACCTCATCGTTGAGGATAACCTAATCGTTAACAACGGAGGTGGTAACAGCAACGAAGCCAACGGATTGGTATTGTTGGTCGGTACGACAGACGGCGGGTACGCATTTGATGAGGACGGCGGCTTCTTTGGTGAAGGCTTCGGTGGAATTGGAGCGACCATTAACAGGAACGTCTTGACCGGAAACGCGGGTGACGACATCTTCATTCGCTCGTTCGTCTCGACAGTCGATCCTGCTACAACCGGGGGAGCGTTTACCGATCAAAACGAGGACCCACGGGATAATGACAACGACGTGTTTAATCCGACTGGATTTCAAGGCGACCCGTTGGCTCGACTTGACTTAGTTTTTGGTGTAGGAGCGGATGCCAACATCTTTCTTTCGGCCGCCCTCAACAATCCTGGTGCATTTTTCAACAACGATGAATCGGTGTTCAAGTCACGAACTGCGGGCCAAGACAACGACACCGATACCGGACTATTTGATGATGACGGCCCCTTCAACAGCGGTACACGTAATCGTAACGCTCAACGTTTGGCGGCTCGCAATGTCGGAATTGGCAGCACGCAGCTAGACCCACAATTGCCGATCGGAAACTCGGACGCTTTCTTGTTTGCCGGCGTGGGACAGAGCACCTTCCGTATATTAAACGACGCGGCAGACTTTGCCGATCTGCAGGCCGTCGGATTTGCATTTGACGCCGGACCTTACATTGATTTCACCAGTTCAGGTGCGACAAACATCAACAACATTCCATTTGGCT
Source organism: uncultured Pirellulaceae bacterium (assembly GCA_964582115.1). GTDB lineage: Bacteria > Planctomycetota > Planctomycetia > Pirellulales > Pirellulaceae > Mariniblastus. The sequence continues at coordinate 10,584 of CAZORR010000003.1, read as the reverse complement.
ATAACTTCTTCAATGACAACGTTGATGTCGTACGACCTCAGTAGTCTTCAAAAATTGATAGCTAGTGTATAACCCAAAGCCGGTCGCCTCTTGCGACCGGCTTTTTTGTTTACCACAACTCATGGAATGAAACCTAGTTTTGCACCGGTGCCTTGAAATTACCGCTCGCTAATGTTTTTGCGAACGATTTTTGGTGCAGATCCTTTCACGGGATGCCTACGTGCGACTTCGAAAACTACAAGTTCGTCTTGCTATTTTTTTCGTTTATCTAGTATTGTACGACTTCCTGACAAACAACGGTTGACTGCGATCCCTTTATTTTCTATTGCCGGTAGAACGATACTTGAAAATTCTACAAATCATCTCTGGGCGCGGCTTAAACGGTGCGGTTACTTATTGCAAGTTTCTCTCTGAACAAATGCAGCGTTTCGGACATCAGGTAACGGTACTGTGTCGACCCGACACATGGATCCAACAAAACTTACCATCTTCGATCGCAACCTTTGAGTCCGATCTCAGTCGGCGCCCCATGGAACTGCGTCGCGTCTCTCGATGGATTCGCGAGCAAAGTTTTGACGTGATGCACTCTCACATGTCCAGCGCCCACGCTTTTGGTGTGTTGATGCGTTTGATGACCAGCACGCCCGTCGTTGCCACCGCACATCAATGCTCCCCACAGTTGCACTGGTGGATGAACCATCACGTCATCGCCAACTCAAAATCCACTGCGAACTACCAACGAAAAATCAATTTCGTCCCAACCTCCAAACTAAGCACGATCCATTGTTTCACAGACTTAGATCGTTTTTTAAACACGACTCCCGAAGCAGTGCAATGGGTTCGAAACGAAATGCGAATCAAGGACCATGACTTCGTGGCTGGAGTTGTAGGCGACGTGACTTCCCGCAAAGGACAACTATATTTATTTAAAGCAATGGAACAAATTGTTGCCTCGGTTCCGAATTTCAAGCTCGTCCTGATCGGTAGGTTTCACCGTGACCAATCCTACGTCAAACGTCTTCGCAACTTGCAGCGTCATCCCGCATTACTGAATCGAGTCAAATGGTTGGGGCTGCGATACAACGTGCAAGATTTTATGGCCGCATTTGACCTAAGTATTGTACCGTCACTCGCCGAGCCACTAGGACTGGTAGCCCTTGAATCACTAGCAGCTGGAACGCCTGTCGTCGCCACCAACGTTGGTGGTTTGCCCGAAATCGTCAAGCCACATGTCAACGGACTGCTAGTACCACCAAAGAATCCAGACGAACTGGCCAAGGCAGTTATCGCAATGGCTCAAGATGCTGAATCACGTCGACAATTTGGAGAAAACGGCCGACGGTTTGTTCAATGCAATTTCAATCCAGAAACCCTAGCTCGCAAAGTTGAAAGTGTTTTTCTGGACCTCACCAAACGCTACCCAGCCGCTGCTTAGCTGGGAGCCTGACATTTTTTAAGATGAGTTCGTAGTAATGCCTTTAGGCTTTTCGCCTCGAAGTGAACTCGCTAAACCGCCTAGCGGCAAGGCGAGTTCCTCCGTAGGATGGGAACTCTTGCCCGGCACCAAAAGGTTGATACGAGAAAACGTTCAGTGAACGATATGAACCACCGGTCCGATTAAATGCCACGCTCTCCGGTGCGGCTTAATTCGATGCAGTCCTTACGGTTTGGGATCACCACCGTCCTCGTCGCCGCTGCCAGAAAACCATCCCGTTACACTATCGATCGCCTGGTTAAACAGCTTCCCGCTAACCAAGTCTTCGGTAATCGTCGATCGGTCGTTCGAAAAATTGAACCAAACCGCGTCCAAATAAGGCTGACTCGTTTCGGCCAATACGCTATAAATCCCATCTTCGGCGATGGTACCAATTGCCGTTCGATAGTGATCAAAAAAATGCTCGTCCAAAATGTTACCCGTGACCCGAATGGTCGCCAACGTTCCCTGCGTCGCCGTAGATACTTGATTCAGCGAATACATCGTCACAGCACTCGACAACTGAAACAAACTAACATGTTCCTTGGTTGCCAAATCACTCATGTCCGCCCATAACGAATTGATTTCCGATTGCGGAATCAATTTAGATGGATCGATTCCTGACAACTGATCCTGAGTTTGTCGAATCGTGTCCGCCAAGCCCTTTAAATCAATCGGCGGCGTGTCAAATTGATCGGCGGTATTCGCCGACGCATCACCAATGCTGGCCAACAAATCTGCGGTGTTGCTGATCGTCGAGTCTTCATCGATCACGCCTTGCGCTTTCAGTTCGCTGGCGAGTTCATTTAAATAATAAGTCGATCCATGAGCCACATCGCTGACGATCGCCAATACGGTCAACGGCGACACGTGCATCATCGACATTCCCGCTAAATCAATGAACGTGCCAACCGTTTTTCTGGCAACGTAGTTTTCCGCAACCTCAGTCTCGGTCGTCTCTTCCGTTTCGTCGGACTCTTTCTTTACACCGCCAACATCATGAGACAGCATGTCCAGCGTCTGTTGCACAAAAACGCGATAGGACTTCGAATCCTGAAATGATCGTGGCACAATCAACGCAACCGATTCACCCGCCGCCCCACTGACCAACGCAGCAACACTACGAACAGTTCGCTCAGGAAGCGAGAGCCCATAAACCATGGATTCGTAAAGCGATCCGTTTTCTGTGGTTGCTAGATCAGAATCACTCGATCCTGAATTCGCGATTTTAGTATTATGATCACTGTCTTTTTTTAGCGGGTCCATGACTAACCTTTCAATTGAGTGAAGATTCTGTTGGCAGTAATACGCTTTCGTTTAACTACGCCCGTGCTTGGACAAAAAACACGAAATTCTAAAAACTGCCACAACAGCAAAACCAAGGTGGTCATGTTACAGGTTGCCAACCACAACGATGACAAAAATCAAAATGTAAAACAGAACAACCAATCCAGCCATAACTGTCATGATTCCACCAAGGATCGTGCCGGCCAACGTCATCCCATGGCCTTCTCGGTCCATTTTCCCTTCTCGCATCTTCCGCAAGTCACTCAAACCAAAGACGAACGCGAGAATCCCAGGAATTAAGAAAACATTACAAAAAAAAGCCCCAATCCCAAGCCCCAAAACTAGCCCGCCTCGATGAGGGGCACCGCTGAAACGGCGATAATCTTCCACGTGCGACGGTGCACCGTAGGGGTTACCTGTCGCAAACGGAGATGCATTGGGGATCCCTGGCTGCCCGACAGGGGGCTGCTGCAAAGGAGGAAGCTCGCTCTCAAACGGTGTTGGTGTTGGTGCTGGCGCTAACGATTCAAACACGTCAGCTCGGTCCTCTACTTGCAAGACGGTTTGGCAATTGGGACATTTCGCTTTGCGCCCAGCGAATTCATCGGCGACACGCAGCGTTTTCTGACAGCTTTGACACTTGAACTCGATCGGCACCGATACGTCCATTCCTATTAAAGTTGCGAGAGTTTCGTTAGAATGAGTTTAACGAATTCATAATCACAAGAGTGGCCAAATTCGGCTGGCTGGCGAAAAAACTCCCTTGCCGCAAACTAATCCACCAGCCCCAACCAAAACGACATCTCACACCGACGTCAAAGGAAATCTACAGTGAAGCGATATCAAGGATTAATGCGAGACTCTTGGGTCGCTTGGATTGTCATCTTCTTATTTGGGGCAGTACTGGGCGTGTTGAAGCACCCGCTGTTTTTCTCGGCAATTCCAATCGGCATTTTCGCCTTTTTTTACTTTGGCTTCATGCGATACGACGAACACGGCAATGCAAAAGAAGGCATGTAGACCGATCCACTCAAAACGACAGAACCGACGAAGCCCTGCCATTTCTTAGTGCCGGAAGTGGCGTTTACCGGCAAACAACATCGGGATTCCATGCTGATTGCACGCGTCAATCACTTCCTGATCTCGCACGCTGCCACCCGGTTGGATAATCGCCGCGATGCCAGCCTTAGCCGCAAATTCGATCGAATCCGCAAACGGGAAAAAGGCATCTGACGAAAGCACTGCACCCTTGGCTCGATCGCCAGCTTTCTTGATCGACATCTCCACCGAATCAACTCGGCTCATTTGGCCAGCCCCGACGCCCACCAACGCCAAGTCTTTCGACAGGCAAATTGCATTGGACTTGATATAGCGCACCATCGACCAACCGAACTTAAGCTCTTCCATCAAAGCGTCATCAACTGGCGTTTCCGTTGCGACTTTCCATTGTGAAGCGTCTTCCGGTTGGTTATCGATATCTTGAACCAGCATTCCACCCAACAAAAACCGATACTCCCAAGTCGCTTCAGCAGGAGCCAGGTCACCAACTTTCAATAACCGAACGTTCTTTTTCCACTTAGGCTTTGTGGTCAAAATCTCCTGCGCTTCCGACGTAAAATCGGGGGCCACGATCGCTTCAATAAAGAAGTTACCACTGGCCAAAAAGTCGGCAGTTTCCGCATCAACCGCTTGGTTCAAGCCAATCACACTGCCAAAAGCACTGACTGGATCCCCCGCAAAACCTTTGCGGCAGGCTTCCGCCAACGTATCGGCAATCGCTGCCCCGCAAGGATTGTTGTGCTTAATGACGGCACAAGCTGGCTTGGATTGCAAACGCACGATCGACAACGCGCTGTCCAAATCTAACAGGTTGTTGTACGACAAGTCTTTTCCGTTAAGTTGACGCGCATCGACCAAGTTAGCATCGTGGCAATCGCCAGTGCTGTAAAGCGCGGCTTCTTGATGGCTATTCTCACCGTACCGCAGCGTATTCTTTCGGTGCATCACCAAACGCTGGGTCGCCGGGAACGTTTCACCTTCGGTCTGCCCCGAAAAGTAACTGGCAATCGTTCTGTCGTACGTCGCGGTGTGCTCGAACGCTTGCCCCATCAACTTGCGACGAGTCGAAGTTTGGGTGCATCCCTCTTCGCCAATCTCACTCAACACTCTCGCGTACTGATCTGGACTACAAACGATCGTAACGAAATCGTAGTTCTTAGCCGCGGCACGAATCAAACTTGGCCCACCGATATCAATTTGTGCAATCGCTTCATGCTGCAAAACGCCAGGACGAGCGATGGTTGCAGCAAACGGATAGAGATTAACAACAACTAATTCAAAAGTCGAAATGTCGTGCTCTTCCAGCGACTGCATGTCACTATCGTTATTGCGGCGCGCCAAAACGCCCGCAAAGATCTTCGGATGAAGCGTTTTGACGCGGCCGTCCATCATCTCGGGGAACTTCGTGTATTCAGCAACATCGATCACGGGAATGCCAGCATCCTCCAGATGACGACGAGTGCCACCGGTGCTGTAAATTTCCACGCCGGAATCAACCAGCCCTTTTGCAAAATCGACAACGCCCATTTTGTTACTGACGCTGATCAAAGCTCGTTTGATTCTGGGAGAACCCATTAGTTTTCCAATATTATTAATGTTGATGGCGGCGAAGCTGGAGATTTCTTCAGCTTTGCTCCGCAATGGAGAATGATGAATTTATGATGAAGATGGTATTGTCGGAATCGAACGACGTTTCGCAACCGCTGAAACAAAAATAGACAAAGAAACGCTATCCTCTAGCGGTAACCAATCGCATGCAAATCGGTGGATTTTGGGTTTCGCTCTGTGCTTTCAGCACCACTTACGAATCCGATTCGATTTGTCGAAACGAATTGAAAATCAAGATCACGCTGGCGACCAGCAGCATCACGCCGACCGTTCCACAAGCCAGCGTCACATTCGGAATACCGACCGATTCAAGTTCGAAACCGGGGATTTCCTTGGCAAGTTCACTCGCCGCCACAGTCGCCGTCGCAATCGCTGAATAATACTTATCAGCTGCAATTACCAAGCATATTAACGAGCAGACGAAAATGAAAACTCCCATTGATCGCTCAGATTTCACGGGTTATTTCTCATCGCCAGAAGGTTTATTTTCGTAATGAAAGTCGAGCTTAATCTTGTCCTTAGGCCATTGTTGGCCATCGACTTCAACATGCGGATACACAAAGTAATTAAGCGATTCCGTTTTGCTGGCTGGCACCAACCGAATATCTCTTCCAGTCGAAAACGTCACTCGATCTGGCGTTAAGTTACCACAAAAGAACGATTTCATTTCTGGGTGTTTGTCAGCTTCTGAAATATCAACGGGCAACCAACCTTGGCCAGCCACATGAAACCAAGCCCAGCAGTGATACCCGCCAATGGTGCCGGCGGGTTTGTCCGTCGGAATCGAAAAACCAATTTGAAATCGAGCCGGAATGTTGCGGCTTCGCGCCAACGAAATGAACAGACTATGGAAATCGGTACAATTACCTGTCTTGCTGTCGCAAGCCCAAACAGAATCGCCGTTACCATAACCTGGTTTCGACTTGTCATACTTCATGTGCTGTTCAACGATCGAATACAACAATTCGCCGGCGGCGCGAGGATCCTCGGGGACACTATGGTCTGCCAACAATTCAATCGGTTTTCCAGTTTTAGGAACCAACCGATTCGCATTCAAGAACTGGCCTGAAACATCTTGTTCAAGCGTTTTTTCCCTATCGTCCAAACCGGCTTGTTTCCGGGCGACGTTGTACTGCAACGAAAATTCAATCTGATCACCGGCTGCCTGTTGCTGGACCTCGAAATACCCGATCTGATTACCGTAGCTGGAATCTTGATTGATTTGCAAATCACTCGGAGCCGCTTTACCGGTCAACTCGACATCCTGCTGCGGGCTCGACTGAGCGATGGGCATCCAAACCTTGACCGTTGCACCAGCGGGTACGTCCAAGATCTCAGCCCCGTAAGACAACATAAACTCGCGAACCGTCGCCACACCGGCAGCCCCATGGCCTAGACCAGAATCACTAGCCGGTGTCTCCACTTTTGCGGGAGAATCACAACCAACCAAACACAACAGACTCAAACAGATGATACGAAAAAACGCTTGCATGAAATTCGAACAACAGAAAAAACGTAGGCAATAACCGAAGCAACCAATACTGATTATAAAAACGGCACCGGGCCGTCATCGGCGAAACCACAATGATACGCGGTAAAACAAGGTTAGTGAACCGGGACAATAATTGGAAACCAGAACACGACACCTAAAAAATGTCCCAGGTTGCGGCTAGTTTGGCCCGATTTCGGGTAATTGCATCCGCCGCATTGCTCTAGAATACTCGCCGTCACGATCTGACAATTCAAACGTCGACCAAGTTATCACACTCAACTTTTCAAGCAAGCAAGTGCTTACTTCAGGCGAGTCAAATTTTAGGCAAGTCAAATGGAAATCCAAAATTCGGAACAATTAAGCGCAGCCAAGTGTACCCCTTGCAGTGTCGGTGACGAACCGTGCAGCCTAGATTTTTCACAGCAACAGCTCAACGAACTCGAAGGCTGGGAACTGACCAGTGACAACCAACGTATTTGTAAGCACTGGACAGTGCGAAATTTCATGGAAGGGATCGACTTCTTCACGAAAGTAGCGGAAGTCGCCGAAGCCGAAGCACACCATCCCGACTTGCACTTAGTCGACTATAGAAACGTGGCCATCGAAATCTGGACACATGACATCGGTGGGCTGAGTGAAAACGATTTCATTTTGGCGGCAAAAATCAACCAAATCGAAATTTAATACCACAACTTCTACCATCACTAAATCCGCTGTCGTTCAAGTCTTTGGATTAGACGCGCTCCTTCGCCAACAAAGAATCGAAACCCACTCACGATGTCCCTCGTTACCGTCCAAGATCTTTCGATCGGCTTCCGTGGCCCTAATCTTTTAGACGCCGTCAACTTTCAAATCGAACCTCAACAACGCATCGGATTGCTGGGCCGCAACGGCGCAGGAAAAACAACCCTAATGAAAATGCTGTCCGGCCAACAACAGCCGGACTCGGGTACCATCCAGATCCACCAAGGCGTGCACCTAGCGATGCTGCGCCAGGAAGTCCCACGCGACATCGAATCCAGCAACTTCGATGTCGTCCGCGCCGGCCTAGCCGAAAACCCAGAACTCGACCTAGAAGACTGGGAAGCTGAACTTCAGGTCGAAAAGATTCTGTCTCAAATGGGACTCGACCCAACCGGTCGTTTCGAAAAACTATCCTCCGGCATGAAACGTCGCGTACTACTCGCTCGAGCGTTGGTTTCCAAACCCGACTTACTATTACTGGACGAACCGACCAACCACTTGGACATCGACTCGATCGCCTGGTTGGAAGACTTCTTGCTGAAAATGCGGACTTCGTTTTTGTTTGTGACGCACGACCGCATGTTCTTGCAACGGCTGTCCAATCGCATCCTAGAAATCGATCGAGGACGTTTATTCGACTGGAGCTGCGACTACCAAACGTTTTTACAACGCAAACAAGACGCCTTGGCCGCCGAAGAAAAACAAAACGCACTGTTCGACAAAAAACTGGCCGAAGAAGAAGTCTGGATTCGCAAAGGCATCAAAGCCCGGCGGACCCGAAACGAAGGGCGAGTCCGAGCGCTCAAGGCGATGCGAGCCGAACGAAGCGAGCGGCGTTCAAAAGTTGGCACCTCGAACCTGCAAATCCAAGAAGGAAAACGCAGTGGAAACCTGATCGTCGAAGCAACCGATGTCTCGTTCGAATATGGTGACCACAAAGTGTTCGAAAACTTTTCGACCACCATCATGCGAGAAGACAAGATCGGAATTATCGGCCACAACGGCGCCGGCAAAACCACCTTGCTCAAAACCCTACTCGGGCAACTGGAACCTACCAGCGGCACGATCAAGGTTGGCACCAACTTGCAAATCGCTTACTTCGATCAGTTGCGACAACAACTGGACGGCGAACAAACCGTTCAACAGAACGTTGGTGGTGAATCCGATTCAGTCGTGATCAACGGTGTCAAAAAACACGTCCTGGGCTACCTGCAAGATTTCTTGTTCGCTCCCGATCGAGCCCGTACGCAAGTCAAGTTTTTGTCCGGTGGTGAAAAGAATCGGATTCTGTTGGCGAAACTGTTTGCCCAACCCGCCAACGTCATCGTGCTCGACGAACCGACCAACGATTTGGATTCTGAAACCTTGGAACTGTTGGAAGAACGACTGGTTCAATTTTCCGGCACCGTGCTGATGGTCAGTCACGACCGCGCGTTTTTGAATAACGTTGTCACCAGCACGATCGTGTTCGAACCAGATGGCCTACGAGAGTACGTAGGCGGGTATGACGATTGGCAGCGGCAATTGGCCGAACGTAACGCAACCGTGGAAACAAAGAAACCGTCTGCCAAGCTTGCCAAGTCTGGAAAGAAAAAACGCAAGGCTGACGACAAACCAAAAAAACTATCGTTCAAAGAACAACAAGAACTCGATCAGTTGCCAGGCAACATTGAAAAGCTAGAAGCGTCAATCGAGACGTTGACCCAGACGATGGCCGACCCGCAGTTCTACCAAGGCCCCAAAGATGAAATCGCCAGCGCCCAACAAGAAATCACCAAACTCAACGAGCAACTAAAAACGGCTTACTCGCGGTGGGAAGAACTCGAAGCTCGAATCGCTTAGTGCGCGGGTTATGCGGGTGGTTTGCGATCAGACAATCGAGCCCATCAAACGTGTCGAAACGCCGGAAAACACTGATTTAGCAGTGCATTGGATGCTGTTTTTCCAAATATTGCTTGAATTTGGACCGACCAACGCAAAGATTAACAATAGGTGGCCGAATCACAACACGCCCCTTTAACTTTACTCAGCGGAGAATGATTGATGGCAAAAGGCGATCACTTGATGGTCTCATTTGGAATTTACCAACACCATGCAATCGACATGGGCGACGGTCGCGTGATCCAATATGGCAGTGGCGAGTTGCCACCGCGAAACAACGAAGTGACAATCGAATCCTACGAAACACTGGCAGCCAAAGGCGATATCGTGACCTTGGACGTTGCCGCAAACTTCTCCGCCGACGAAGTCATTGCGCGAGCCACCAGCCGAATCGGTGAAAAAAACTATTCGCTGCTCGGCAACAACTGCGAACATTTCGTCAACTGGTGCCGAACAGGACAGGCCGATAGTCGACAAGTCGATCGTACCATGCAACGCATCGCCTCTTGCGCCGCCAAACTTTCGTCCAAGTCCGCCGCAAAATCCATCTCACAACGCTTGACCTCCACCGCCAGCGGGCGCCTCGCGAAACCACCGACGCCATTATTCCTACTTGCCGATGCGGCTCAACTAGGCGCCGAAATCGTCGCGTCGAATAAAGGAGCCGATGCAGAAACAGCGGAGCAAGTCGGAATGGCGACCGGGCTGGGAACGTCTGTTGGAGTCGGACTAGTAACCGCCGGACCACTGGGAGCAGTTGCTGGCGCCGGACTATGGGCGTTCGGCGAAATCGCTGGCCGCAACATTGTCAAAGCAGCTCAATCGAGTGACACCACTCACACCGAGTAACGTTGCCTGCCAAGATGATGGCATTTAATCGGGTAGGTTATTCGTCACGTCAGCTGAACTGTTTCTAGCATTAGGTTTAGCGAGTTCACTTCGGAGTGATAAGCCTGAAGGCATTACTACAAACACACCACGCCTCGTTCGGCTACCAAAGCACCCATTGAGATTTATCTTGCAACCACTCCGGCATCGC
>CAZORR010000002.1:47516-64636 GCA_964582115.1 uncultured Pirellulaceae bacterium | reverse complement strand
TCTTGCTGCCCATGGGCAGGCGTCAGGAAAAAACCAAGTAGGCACACAGCCATGATTGGTCGAGTGTATCGCTTAAACATCTTTGCTCCCAAACTATTAAACAAACTTGCAACCCAATTCGCACCCCAACATTGTAACGAATTGAACACAGCATGTTTGTATTAATTCACACCTAAAAATACAGGGCATTTCAACACTTGGTGATTCGCGCTGCATCGTCTAGCAAGGAAAGTCAACTGTATTGGCACTCCCCCCAAGGTGAATCAATTGTTCAACTTGTAGGTTTTACCGCTGCATGCCAGCACATACTCGACACGGCCCAAACCAATGTCAAAAAATGCATGCAGCAGTGCTTGCAGGCGCACAGATTGAACTTTTGATTGGCCCTGGCACTCCCCCCACTAAGACAGGGCTAGTTCTGCTGCCTGTTGTCCTGAGATGTAGTGTGGGCAAATCACGCTATCGACGCCAATCTTTGACATGCGATTTGCCACGTCGATGTCTTCGGATTTGGCGATGACCTTTAACTCGCCGTCGAAGTCCTTACACGTCATTGCAATCAACAGATTATCAAAATCAGAGTCCAGTGCCGCGATTACGCAGCCAGCTTCCATGACACTGGCATTTGCAAGGCTAAGTTCATTGACCGCTGATTCGTGCAACGTAACAACCTTCGGATAGCGCTCTCGTATTTGTTCCAACGCCGGCATATCAACATCAACAACAATAACATCTTGGTTAGCGTTAACCAGCAACTTAATCACTGTCTGGGCCATCGCCCCTGCTCCACACACGATCGTATGCTGCTTCATTTTGTTTGCCATTTTCTTGGACTTTCGTTTGTGCCATGCCAGCGCGGCGTTTTGGTCAACAAAGAGACCAGTCAAGCACGCCGTCCAACAAGACAAGGAAATTATTGATATAAAAATTAGGCCGCAAGTAAAAAGACGCCCCATCGCAGACAAGCCTTGAGGTTCACTATATCCAACCGTCGCCAACGTGATGACTGACATATAGAATCCGTCCACTGGCCGCCAGCCTTCAATCAGTATGTAGCCCACCGTCCCAAGTACTAAGACGGCAGCAAGCAATGTTGTAAACCATCGAATTTGCGTACGTAACATTTCGATTTCAGGTGTTTGGGAATAGGTTTAGCGAAGCCTAGCTTGTGAACAGAGCTTTACATTCTTCGTAGTTTTCCGTGCCATTGGTGCGAATTGCCTGCTGAGTTTCCTCGTCACAGTTGTTTAGCCACTGAACGGCATATTCGGAAATACTTCCTAATTCAGTCTGCCCAATGCCCCAAGCTTTAACCAGTTGATTGGCTAGGCAGATTGATTCGCTGATCGGTGACACGATGCCTTCTCCCTTCGGCAAATGATGCCCTGTAATCGCTTGTTGAATGGGGCCGGCGAGTTTCCAAGATTCTGCAAAGTATCTACCTAGTATCGTGTGGTCGATACCGAACAGGTTTTGTTCGAATTCTATTGACGAAACTTTTAAGGTTGGCGTTTTCATGAAACTTGAATAAGCACACGGGGCAACATCCAACAGAACTACTTTGCCAATGTCGTGGAAAATTCCGGCAAGAAAGACAGTTCCTAGATCAACCTTCGAATCGCCCTGTCGGACAAGTGTTACTGCAACCGACGCAACTGCCAATGAATGTTCAAATAGGGATTGTTTCGCACAAGCCACGTCGCCTACGCCCGTGAACATTGTTTTAGCAGCGATAGACAATGCATGTTGAACTAAGCTGCGGCGTCCCAGTACGACGATCGCTTGATGAATCGATAGGATCTGTCGAGCGTGGCCATATAGTGAACTATTCACTACGGACAAGATCTCGACTGCAAAGGCAGGGTCTGACTCAACCAACCTTGCCAATTCTCGGAGATCCACATTCGTATCGCGACATGCTTGATTGACTTTCATTGCCACTGCTGGCAGCGGCTGGAGGTCGATGAGTGCACGAGGATCTTCCTGAAGCTTCCTTTTGGCAAGTTCAATTTCGGCTGTATTGATCATTGGGTTCATGACTTGGCACAGCCCTTAAGGAGTTTCATTGTGACGGAGTTCAATTGGACTACTACTTCTAAATTTTTAGTTTTGCCTTTGCGGCACACTTTACAAATCAACCAGCAGGTCTACGTTTACACAAGGATTTGCCGACAAGTCTCAGCCGCGCGACCAAGGACTTCGGCCCAGTTCTCACTAAGAATTTCAGTCGCGTCAGCCGCCCCCAAAAGTTCAATTAACCGCAGGCTGTCCACAGCCACACATTCGTATTCGGATGGAGCGTCAATGTTCGCGGCACAGCTATTTGCCAAGCTGTCAGCAACTGCCACTAAAGCGACAAGTCGAGTGAACCTAGCAGAACCAGAAGGTTCATGATGGTGTATTGCGACGTTGATGAGTTCATCAGGAAGAGCATTTTCGCGTAAGAACCACCCACCTAATTTTGCATGAGTTGTCCCAAAAGCAGCCATTTCCTGCTCCAACAGGTCACCGTCCTCGTTGAAACTCATTTTGTCGATCGCCAAAAATTGCTCTGGCACAGCAGTCATTAACAGTAGGCGACCGATGTCATGGAACAATCCAGCGGTAAATTCTTCGCCTTGTATGCCAAGCTTGAATAGCTTGTTCAGCTCGGAACAAATGCAAGCGGTCAAGAAGCTATGCTTCATGAAATTTTGACGAGCTTCAGTTTCTGTTAGCGATAGCTTGCCAACAAGCGCTGAGTAGCTAGACACTAAAATCATCTGTTTGATTTGTCGATAACCAAGTCGATTAACCGCCATTTTCAAACATCCGATCGGCTTTCCTGTAGCATAAACTGGAAATAGCGGACTATTCGCAAACGACAAAATGCTCGTCGCAAGTTTTAAGTCTTGGCTAATCATGTCCGCCAATTCTTGAATGCCAGAATCCGGATCATCCGCGATAGCAATCGCCTTGGCCGCTACCTCTGGCAACATTTTCATTTCGCGGGCTTGCTCGAACACAAACTCCGTTAGTTCAGGCGATCCGATAATGTTTGGATTTGCGGTTGCCGCATCCATGCTGTTCTTCCGAGTGTTAAGAGTTTCAGAACTGATACGTGTCCGTGTACGGGTGCGAGAAGAGATCGCCTGTCGGGCGAGTGTTGCATCGGACATATTCTTGATCCTGAACTGGAACGAGTCTGCAGCCCAAAGGCTTGGCAGCGACTGCTTTGAATCCGCCGCCAACTAAGCGAGCGAATGACACGAAAACTAAAAAACTATAGGAACGTGATCGAACGGTTGCCCATCATCTTGCCCAAAACTCGTGATAGAAATTACTCAGAACGGACGTTTCCATTGGGTCTTATCGACAATTCGGATGATGAGGAATTTCAACATCGCAGGACGATCACCCCTCATCCTGCCTACTAGGTCAAACTAGTCAAAACATTGCTCGCCCCACATGATGGTATTTAGCACCGGCCATTTCCAAAGCGAAATAGGTGCCGGAGCAGTCGCCAATTCGGCGAGCGCCTCAGGCCTGAACAACTGTTGGGCAAACGAACTGGTTTTCAACTTATCGGAAATCCAAGTCTGCCAATCACTTGCCAACCAAGAAGCTATTGGAGTTGGGAAGCTCATCTTTGGCCGCAATGCCAGTCGCGGCGGTAACAACTGTGACGCGACGTGCCGGAGAACACGTTTGGAACGAAGACTACCGCGACTGTTGAGTTCGGCTGAGGTGTGCCAGCCTTGAATTTCTTGCGGACAAACATCAATGCGAAAATTCTGCGGAAGCTGAAGTGATTTCTCAACCACCTGGTGGTCTGCGTAGGGGACACGAGCCTCAAGACTGGCTGCCATCGTCGACGTATCCAGTCGCCTCAGGAGACTCTCCAAGTTAACCCGCAACAAAACTTTCGTGTAACTCTCTGCAGTCGTCGCGCCTTGCTGTTTCGAAAACGTGTTTTCATAGTGTTGTAGTATTTTGCCTTGCGTATCCTGTGCAAGAAGATCCGGCGAAAACAACGCTCGTTGCGCCGACCAAGGAATCAGTGTATTGGCACTTAGGTAGTGCTGCGCGATCGAATCAAATTGTTCTTGACCGTACTGCTGTCGTAATCCGGTTCGAAATTGTTCGGTTTGAGCTATATTCAACGAACCAATATTTTGTGCTCGGTCAAAATCGTTTCCTGACCAGTGCTGTACGGCGTAGCCACAGAACGCTTCGTCGGCTCCCTCTCCGCCAAGAGCAACACCGCATGAACGCTTCAAACGTTGTGCAATGCGATAAATAATCGCGTCGGTCGGCGTTGCCAGCGGAGTTTCTAAGTGACCAACGAGCGTTTTCCAGGCATCGAGATAATCGTCGCTGGTTAACCGTACTTCGGAATAATCAAACCCTAAACTACCAGCGCACTCACTGGCAAAACTAAAATCGCTGGCTTCTGGGAACGGTGCTTGTTCATCAACACCGCCGCCACACACGCCGACGATGGGCCGGTTTATATGCCGTTTGGTAATGGACGCCAACGTGTTTGAATCGACGCCGCCGCTCATCATCATACCGACTTCAACATCACTTTTTAGGTGCAGCCGAACCGTTTCTTCGAGCGTTTTCCCCATGTCATGAGCGGCTTCTTGGAATCCGATTTGCGTTGTTCGTGGACTGGTTGGCAAATCCCAATAGTAGCGATGCTGTTTCTGTTGGTCGTGGTATTCGATGATTTCCGATGGCAGCATCGTATAGATATTTTTGAATACCGTTTCCGCGCCCAGCGTAATGCGGAGCGTTTGCATGTAATGCGAAATTGCGGTGAAGTTCGGCTGCGAAGAAAATTTTGGATGCTTCCGAATCGCCGCGACTGAGCTTGCGAACACAAAATCGCCGCCCACGTTGGCATAGAAAAGCGGTTTGATTCCGAACCGATCACGCACCAACCAGACTTTACCCGATCGTCGGTCAACGACGCCGAAAGCGAACATGCCACGAAGGCGTTCGATGCATTGTTCACCCCATAGCGACCAAGCTTCGGCCAAGACCTCGGTGTCGCAAGTCGTTTCCAACCGAACACCGGCTTGCATCAACGATGCCGCGATCTCTTGGTCGTTGTAGATTTCGCCGTTGTAGACGATTGCAAACCGACCATTCCTAGAGATCCATGGTTGGTGTCCGTTTTCGGCGTCGCGAATGGCCAACCGACGATGGCCGAGTGTGATGTTGCCTTCGCGAAATACCCCAGCACCGTCAGGTCCTCGATCGGCCATCGTGTCGCGCATTGCCATCACGATTGGCATTTCCAACTCTCGATTATTATGACCAGATATGACACCCAAAATTCCACACATAGCGTCCTGCTTTATGGTTGGTGGGGGACTGGACTCAACACAATGAGCACAGCGAAGTTTACTTCAGAGGAATTAGCCTAAAGGCATTACTACGAACACACCTCGTAAAAAATGCCAGCGTCGAAAAGAAGGATCTACTTTAGATCCAAAACCTAAGCCATGGCATCGACTACATTTGCGCTTTGTAGTGGTGAAATCTCGCCACTGGCTTCCAACGCCACGGCTTCCTCTCGAATGCCGGAATAGCCACTTCGGAGATTCTCCAAGAACTGCAGGGCTTCCTCGAAGTTGCCTTCGTCAATGCGAAGCACAATGAAGCCCAGTAGTCGTGCGACATTATGAGCGATCTCCGATTCATCGACTTTCAATCCACTGTGAATTGCTAAAATAAGTTTGTGTGATTCGTACACTTGCAGTTGCATCTGTGCTTTATCATCTGCCGCTTGAGCCTTTTGAGCCATTCGAACGGCAGCAATTGTTCGCTCGTACAACTCCAGCAGCATGTCAATTCGCGTCCAATTTTTAATCATATTTTCCAATACTTGGTCGTTTGAATAACTCATTGGCTATCTTCTCTGGGCTAAAAGTTGGCTCGTGAGAACCGTAGAAATGCGATGTATAATTAACTTGGATCTAGAGGCCGGACAGTTGGCTCGACAAGAAACTGCTGGTGTTTTGCAAATCGCTTAATACTCGCTCCAGCGTGGCAAATTGCTCGACCAATGACTGCGACTGAGCTTCACTAATGGCGTTCACGCGGGCAATTGATTCGTCCAGCGATTCTATCCGGAGTGCGAACTCATTATCGATCGTACTTAACGTGCCGACTTCTGTATCCAGAATTTCGCCAAAGAACTGATCAATACGAGACGAAATACCTCGCGAAATTTGCAACGTCCCTTCGGAGTCATTTCCAATTTGTGACGCGTTCAAGTTAACTCGAATTTGCAGGTCTGCTGTGTTTTCGTTATTTGAATCGCCAATCAGTGTTCTGCCAGAACCGGTTGCCGATTCGACAACGCCATCAACGATAAACGACCCGGCAACGTCTTGTCCGATTCCCTCTTCACTGCCATCCAACCCTAACGCATCCAGTGCCGTCCCGCTGAACGCGGAAATACTCGAACTTCTTCCGAAGCGTTGCGAGGTAAAATTCAATCTACCGTCTTCTACGTTCACGGCAACTTCCGAATTACCTAACTCGACCGATCCATTGATGCGGTTCTGCACAAGCGTGGCCAGCTGTTCTGGACTAAAGGTACCGTTTGCAAGTGTTAATGTTTCACTTTCTAACCCGTCGAGGGTCAATTGAAATTGATTGTTACTGGCATCAATGGTGATGGACGACGCAAGTTCATTGGTCGCCGTTACCGAACCACGTTCGGCAGACTGAAGGATGTCAACTTCGATAGGCACTGAAGAGCTGGCCGTTCGTGTACTACCAACTAAAAATTCGATGCCTGAGTTGCTGCTTTGGCCACTCAATCGAAATAGTCGGCCGATGTCGTCCGGGCCAACGCCTTCGAGTTCCCCGCTGAGGGCTTGGTCAAGTTCTGTCGAATTGATGGACAGTCTTCCGTTGCCGCCAATGTCGATTCCGAGTTGAGAAAACCGATTCAAACTGGGGTCCGCTCCCGGTACGATATCGGTAACCAGTGCTGCCAGCGAATTTTCAATATTGGAAACGTTTCGATTACCTAACAGCGGACTCCCTTGCCCGGTTTCAGGATTGAACGCGGTTTGTGTATCAATAAAGTCAATCAGCGAGTTAAATTCAGAAACAAAATTCTCAATCGCAGATCTTGCGGGTTCCGTATCACGGGAAATCCGAATGTCGATCTCTTGGTCAACGTCCGCAGCTTGAAGATTTAGCGTGACGTTTTCGATCAACCCTTCGACCGTGTTGGTATCAAACTCTGCAACAATCGCTCCCGGTCCCGACCCCAATTGAACCTGCGCATTCGCGGCTTCTTGAATTGCCGGGCCAGAAAAATCGGGTCTCGTTTCTGAACCAGTAGCGGCGGCTAGATTGTTCGTGACCGTAATTTCATTGGCAACTCCGCTTTCTCGCGACGTAAGCAAGATTCGATTCGCTGAGTTCGCTTGGTCAAAAACAATTGAAGCCGAAACGTCAGCTGAACTGTCGTTGATCGCGTCTACCAGGCCTGCGGGTGTATTATTTGAATCGTCGATTGTGATATTAGTCGCCGGGCGGTCACCGACTTGGAAAGAAATTTCACCAGTCGGGATGGTCGCCGATTCGTCGAAGCCTTGCGAACCGATTTGCTGTGCCCGAGCCAGCGAATTGACTCGAATGAGAAAGGACCCTTCTGCTGCGCCACTGTCAGTGGAAACGGTCACGACCGATTCGTCACTGGACGTGCCCTCAGTCCGATCGAACACAGATGATGTCGAACGATTAAGGTTAATCAAGTTGGAGCGAAAACTAAGTACTCTCGCCTCAATGCCTTGAAATGCCGCACGCTCGGTTTCGATTTCCGATTGCCGGACTTCCAAACGGTCAACTTGTGCCTGCTGAAGCCCAACAAGCCCTTCGATAATCGACCCGGTGTCCAAACCACTTACAAGACCACCAATGCTAAAAACCATTTGAACTCAGCTCCTAGAATTTTGAAATGTAAATGACGGACAAACTAAAAAGCGATGTAAGCTACTAACATTTCACTTTCATCGCTTAACGGAGGCATCGATTTGGGGCTAAGAGAAGTCCTCAGCCCCATCAACTAATTTCATTCAAACGAAGGATTAACCCAAGAGTGATAGAATCAACTGAGACGTTTGGTTAGCACTCGACAGAACTGATGTTCCTGCCTGAACTTGAACCTGACTGTTGGTGAAGTTTGAAATCTCTTCAGCAAAGTCAGTATCACGAATAACCGATTCAGCGTTGACAGTATTTTCCAATGTCGTTCGCAGGTTGTTGGCGGTTGATTCCAAAGTCGTTCCTTGGAATGCACCTAAAGTACCTCGCAAGTTTGACACTTCACTAATGGCGGCGTCGATTACACCCAATGCGTCCTGTGAGCCCTGTGCCGATGTGACGTCGATCTCAGAAAGGTTCGCAAATCCGTTGTCTTGAACACCAGCTCCCAAACCAGCTGAAGCAACCGAATCAATAGAGATGTTTACCGTTTGGCCTTGGTTGGCACCGATTTGGAACACCAACGAATTGTCGGTGATTTCCACGCTACCCTGTGCACCAGTTACGGTTTGAGTTGGATCAGTGGAGTCCGCAGCGATCTGAACTGCGAGACCTTCTGTCTCTCCAGCGCTGCCTGTGAGAGTTGCACCATTGCCTGTCGCCGCATTTCCACCGATAGTTCCTTCGATGTCAGTTCCAGTTTCGCTGATCGCGGCAGTACCGAAACCTGAGCTAGTGGCACCTGCTGCGACGTTGGACACGACATCTAGTTGAGCATCGCTACCGAAATCATTTGTTCGCAGCACAGTTGCACCACCATCCTCTTCGGCAACAACTCCAGTTTGGGATGAAAACTCGTTGATTCGATCTTGAACACCCTGTCTATCCAGACCTGCTTCCAACGTGATGTTAGTACCGTTGATGTTCAGAGTTTCAGCAGCGGCGAGGTTACCAGATTGAGCAGTTGCAGTTGTCGTTGCCTGAGTTGCTGCAGCTGTGACCTCAATGGCGAAAGATCCGTCGGGAGCACTGTTACCAGTGTCCACGACAGTGACATCAGCGTCATCAGCGACACCACTTCGACTGGCTGAACCGTCGATCAGGTTTCTTTGACCGAATTGAGTGTTACTTGAGATACGGTCAATGGTTTCCAAAGCGTTTGCAATTTCCGCTTGGTTGGCAGCCAATGCGTTTTCGTCATTAACGCCGGTGTTAGCCGAGTCAATTGCTAGACTTCGAACTTGTACCAACAGGTTGTTGATTTCGCCGAGCGCACCTTCAGCTGTTTGGACAACCGAAACAGCTCTTTCAGTGTTATCGATTGCAGTCCGTAGACCAGAAATTTGAGCTCGCTGTGTCTCGGAGATAACCAAGGCGGCAGGACCGTCGGATCCACGGTTAACTCGAAAGCCAGTCGAAAGTCGTTCGATGGACGTGTTTAGATTGCTCTGTGAGCGGTTAAGATTATTTTGAGCGTTAAGAGCTCCAACGTTGTTTGCGATACCAAGTGACATGCTGGGGGTTCCATTCTAGTTAGTGGGGGGATGAGTAAGTACGTGATCTAAAAACAAAACGTCCATGGATAAATCTTGGAATCCGTCCGTATCGTCTTTGTCGTTAATAATTTACGAGTCAACAATGTTCTGGGCGGCTTGTTCCGCAGCGGCACGAGTTGAAAACTCGCCTGCTTGAAATCTTGCCCCTACGTCAACAAGACGTTGTTGCCGAACCGACACATCGCCTTCCAAGCGCTCGATCAGCCTAGCGGGTTGAACATTGTTCGTCCCGTTTGCTGCTTGACCACTTCCAACATTCCCAGCGGTCTGACCGGAACTGTTGCGTTGAAATTGAATATTTGGTTGGGGGCCGTAGTTGTTAATTTCCAAAACTGTCTCCTACTATTGTTAGCGGCAGCAACGTTATCGATGCCTTGCGTGAAACCTTGCTGTTAACCGGCACATTTTCCCATGTTCTGCTTTCGAACCACGAATTGCGCTGCGGCGACCCGCATAATCAGTGCTAGCGGAACTTTGACGGTGTTGATTGCGTCGGTTTCCGCACGATAAACCCGAAATGGCAAGGTTTAACGATTACGAAGAACTTCCGGATCAGGCAGTGAAACGCCTTATCTGAACCGATGGAAGCAAGACAAGTGTTTAAAAGTATCGCAATGCTACAAGAAAACGTCTGGAAGACAGGTGCGCTATTTATAGCGTGCCTAGCCGTCGGGCTTCTGTGCCTGAACGTTTACCTGACCCCAAACACAGATCCGTCTCAAACTGCCAGTCAGAACAACAACACAACAGCACCAGCGCCAACCAACTTGCCCGGCGAACCAACGACGATCCCCCTAGAGCCAAACACGACATCACCGTTGCTAGATAAGTCCGACAATGAATTAGCAGCCGACGCCTTAGTAGCCGGAGATCGTTTTTCAATTTCTGGAAATTGCTTGATGGCGTTACAGCACTATGAGAAATTCCAAACGCTAGTAAATCGCACTGACGTGAAACTAAGACTGCGTAAAGCCGCCTGCTACGAAAGAATTGGCCAACTACGCATTGCTGCCAATGAATACCAAACAGTAATCTCCCAATCGCCTCTGGGCAATCACCTCGGACTCGCGATCGCTGGGCTTGCACGAGTCCATGTTACCCAGCAACGCGCGAATGAGGCGATCCAGTTGCTGGCCAACCACGGCAACAAAATACAAAGTAGGAATGAACTATCCGTTGGAGTGCGATCGCAGTTGGGTTTGCAATGGGCACGGGCACTGGAAAACAAAGCGTTGACGTCAACGCTGGACGGCAAAGCTACTGCGAAAGAACGTCCGAGTTATCCAAGTGGGGTGAGCGAGGATCTCAGCTACCCGACATCCTTGGCCGTTGTCAAAATTGCTGAATCGCCAGAAGCATTCCTAGCACTGGTGGACCAAAAAACGACAACAACGCCCACTGAACAAAAACCGACTCCAGTACTGGGTGAGGCACGGTTGCAAATAAAAGTACTCCAACGCCCAAGTGAGTCCGCTGAATCGATTGCAGTTTCAATTGACTCAACCCTGCATCCGTTGTTGCTGATATTGAACGACCTTGAAACAAAGTCACAACTTAAAATCCAATTTAGCAAACAAGCCAAATCGATCGTTTCATTGCGATCGGGGAAATTCAACATTGAATCGATAACCCTTGGCGCCCTCTTGGATCAGGTGTTGGTTTCCCACGGACTGGTTTGGCAGCAGCAAGACTCAGTGATTTTCGTGACGAGTGAACCGGAATCGGAGCAACTGGGAAGCCTCCACCAGTTTCAGTTGGCATCTGCTGCGAGAGCGTTTCGGCGTTTTGAATTGGAGTTTCCAGAAGACCGTTTCCGCACGGCGGCGTTAATGTCCCGAGCACGATTGGCGGTCAGAGAAGGGGAATTGGCGGGTGCTGGAAACCTATACCGCGAACTTGAACAGATCGGCCCCAAAGGAGAAGTTCAGGCACAACTCTTCTTTAACCAAGCAAAATTAAGCTTAATGCATCAACAACGACTTGATGCGAAGTCACTTTTATACAAAGCGGTAGATCAAACGCTCGACCGAAATCTGCAGTCAAGCAGCTACGGACTGCTAAGCCGTTTGCATTTGACAGCGGGAGAACTAAAGCAGGCCATTAAGACCGGACGCCGGGCACTCGTAACATCGACCACCAACCGACAAAAACGAATCGCCACGCTTGCCCAAGCTCGAGCCTATTTATTGAGTCAAAATCCATTTTCAGCAAACGCAACGCTCTTTCAAAATAGTAAATCCGTCAAAGCAGACGGTAAACATACAGCCGTTGCATCGATGTTAGGCGCCTACGCTCATTCGATCGGCCTGAGCGAAAAGCACAAACACAGTTTGCTGGCAGCGAAAATTAGACTACTGACGGCAATCGACGCATTTTCAGCTGATCCAAGTGACTCTTTTGCGGACCATTACATTGCGGGACTTGCATACGCCAAAAACGGTTGGCGAAAGCAAGCCATCCAAATGATGGTGTTAGCGTTGTCCCAACCTGACATTGGTCAATGGCAGCGTCAGTTAACTTTCGAACTGGCCACCATGCTAAAAGAAGACGGCCAGCAACAGCAAGCGACTGCATTGTTTTCCCAAATAAACAATGGGGAAGATACCTGGCGGACACAGGCGTTATACCAAATCGCACAACTAAATTTCGATACCGGAAAAACCAAACGTTGCGTTGAAGCTTGCCGGACGTTGCTAAAAATCGAAATTGACGACGAACAAGAGGCCGCGGCCCTACACTTACTTGGACTCGCCTTCCAGCGGCAAGGAGAACACCATTCGGCAGCCTTATGTTTTGCTGGAATGCGCCCCTTTAACTAAACAAGCCTGATCTAGCCCCCTGTCGAAACCAAACCATGAACAATAGCCAATTTAAAAACTTGACTCTCATTCGCTTCGCAATCGTTGGCTGCAGCTTAGTTTTCGGTAGCTGGCACACAACTAGCCATGGCCAATCCTCCAGCCGCGAACCAGGCAGCGATCGCAAACCGATGCCCGACCGGCTAAAGGCGATGCTGGATGACTCAGCGCGACCCGAACTAAATCAGCCCGACGTAAGCCTTCGATATAAAGAGGAGCGTGTGCAACAGATTCACGATCGAATTCAATTACTAAAGTCAATTATTGATCAGGAACGCCAGGCTGCTGTGAAAAAGCCGATGGGCCTTGAACGCCCAATGAAATCACTCGAAAAAAACCAGCCGCTCAGCTCAACACCCTCGGCAGCCCCTGCAATGGATAAGCCAATGAATAAATCAATGGAAGAACAAATGGAGCCAACATTCGTTCCTTCAATTGACACCGAAAAACTCGCCACCACATTGCCAGACCTTACCGACAAACCAGTAGACGCGGTGGAATTGGCTTACAGCCTGTATATGACTGGCAATTATTCGACCGCGATTAAAAACCTCCAAGCGGCCCTGCAGGAAAAACCTACTCCTGCAGAGGCCGCGTGGATAAATTGCGTGATGGGCTGCTGCTATCGCATGCAACGAAAGCTTGATGATTCTGAGCGGCTATTTCGCAAAACAGCCAATCAAAAGGCGGACGCTGGAATCTCCGCGAAATATGCTAGTTGGCAACTTCGATACATCGAAGGCCGCCGAAGTGCCATCGAAGCCATGCGGAATCTGGAAGCAGAATTACAACCACACGTCCAAGAGGCTCCACAATGAACGACAAAAACGATCTAGAACACCAAGTTCACATAACGATGAAGTCCATTCATGAACGATATGTCGCGATTGATCAATTGGTCGATGTCATGTTAGAAAAACAAACGCGATCCAAACCAATCAATACCGAAATGCGACTGCTCGAGACCGCTAAAAAAGAGGTTACAGCGATGGAGTTGAGCGCCAGCCAAGCGAAAGCAAACTATCGCCGCACTCATACTCAAGCCTCGCAAAAAATAAAAACGTTGTCAGCAGAATCGGCTCGATTGCTGACAAGCACTATTAAGAAGATTGAGGCGTTGGAAAACGCGACGAGAGCTTCACAGCAAAAACTACTACCGCAGATAGACAAGAGCGTTCGAGTCAGCCAGATGCAGAAAGCATATGAAGCTGGCTAATGTGGGAACCACGGTTTCAAGAATTTAAGTACAACGAATTTTGGTCTATACGTCGCTATGTTATCACAAGTGAATAATCGAGTTTCCAACCTTATTGGCACCGCAGAAGCAGCCACTGCAGCGGTCAGCTTCGTTGTTGCCAAACCGAAACAAAAGAAACGGTCCCCCATTCACAGCCAAACTGGCCCGGAAGACCGTCAGATTTCGTTTCAATCCAGCGTCATGAAGAACGCAACCAGCCTAGCCAAAACCTACGCAAGAAGTTCAGCCGCAGTGATTGTGTCCGGCGAAAGCGGAACCGGGAAAGAACTCTTCAGTCGGTTGATCCACCAACATAGCCCGCGATCAGAACAGGCATTTGTTGCGGTAAATTGTGCCGCGCTGTCGGAGTCATTAATCGAAAGCGAGTTTTTTGGCCACGAAAAAGGCGCGTTTACCGACGCTGGCGCTTCTCATATTGGCCATTTCGAACGGGCCTCAGGAGGCACAATCCTGTTGGATGAAATTAGCGAAATCCCACTCGCGATGCAGGCCAAATTGTTAAGAGTGATCGAAGAACAAGAAGTTCAAACCGTCGGCGGCAGTCACCCCCGCCCAATTGACGTACGAGTGATCGCGACTACCAATCGAGACCTACAGGTTGAGGTACGTGAAAAGCGTTTTCGAGAAGATTTGTTCCACCGATTAAACGTACTGGAATTAATCCTGCCGCCCTTGCGGCAACGGAAGGCCGATATCCCACTACTGGCCACCCAGTTTGTAGCAAAGTTTCAAAACGAATCCAATGCGAATGCGCTGCAAATCAGCGCCGACACGATGCAAAAGCTCTGCAGCTACCACTGGCCAGGCAATGTGCGGCAACTACGCAACGTTGTTCACCGGGCCTGCGTTGTTTGTTCTGAAGGAGCCATTGCGACAAGTGACTTGCCAGCAAGTGTATTGGCGGGTGAACAACTCCAAAAAAATGAATCCTTTTTCGGATTGACCCTCGCGGACGTCGAACGAAAAATGATCTTGGCAGCAATCCGAAAATTCGATAAAAACAAGCGCCTAGCCGCTGAAGAGCTAGGGGTAACGGCTCGAACGTTATCGAACAAACTACGAAGTTACAGCCAACTTGGACTACTAGAGTAATGTCAACATTTAAACACCTTGATTCCACCAAAATAATAGACAAACAACGAGCTAGCAAACGCTCGCAGTGAGAACAGTATCTTCTATTGATCTGTACACGGATTGCGAACCTAGCTAAAAGGTAAAACCGAGAACTCATTCGTTTTATATAAACCAATCGAGTTTCGAACAAACACCTCCCTACCAACAAGCTCGCCTCGCAATCCCTCCTCCCTCCTCCCGAACAAACAGTAACAACTATGTTAAAGATCGTAATTCTAGATGGCGCTAGAGAAGTGCGCCAACTGGCCGAAAACAGCCTATCACTCGACGGGCATATTGTCAGAACAACATCAAACAGTGCTGAAGCCATCGACCTAGCACACCTTTTTGAACCAGACCTGCTGATTGCAGACTGGGACCTTGAAAGCGACTACAAAGGAATTGAAGTCGCCGAAGCGTTTCAAGCCGCCGTCCCCAATATTAAGACGATCGTCGCTTCAAAACATCGATCGATACAAATGGAGTTTTCGCATCACGCACTGACACCGAGTTCAAACAAGCTTGGGATCGTTGACTCACTGGCCAAGCCTTTTTCAACCACAGCCCTCACTCGCGTAGTACTAGCAACCATTCAACGGTTTAATACAACTCTGCTGATGGCACAGTAGTGCAGCTTGTGGCTCGTAGATTGTCGTAAATTTTACGCCGGACTAAGAATCGCTCTTGTTCTATTTCAGCAACAAACGAGATTAGTTCGGCGAACGACTTGACATGCAGTTTTTTCATTAACTCAGCTCGGCCTGCCTCTACCGTACGTAGGCCGATGTCGAGAATAGCGGCAACCCGCTTATTGGACTCACCAGCTAACAGGTGCGCCAATATCGCTTTCTCCCTATCTTTTAGGTCCTGATAAACTGCATGGTCAAACCGTGCCAACTTCCTTGCTTCTGATTCACTCTGAAACGCGATCTGTACACAGCGAGCAATCTCGCTGGGTGAGTACTGATCGTCAATAACCCCCACTGCACCGGTAGTAGCTGCTCGAAAAGCCGCTTGCACATCGCCATGAGGTACAGAAACTAACGTCGGAATACGGCGAGACCATCGAACTGAAACGCCTGGAGCTGCTTCAAACACCGTTTTATGGTCAACAACAACACAAAGTGACAAGTGATCTTGGCACTCATTTAACACGTGAGCCAGTTGGTCAGCGACATAAAACTCATTCCCAATTGACTTTACAGCTGCCTCAACACAGCCAACAAGCAATTCGTTGGTGGTAGCACAGGCAACAAGTGGGCATAAGTCCTGATTCATTACTGATTCCATCCAAGAAAGGATATTTGTCGAGGGGGAGAGATTACACTCATAGTAACTCATTTTACAAAAAATCTCAAAATTGAATCGACAATCTGTGCGGTGAACCGAAAAAAGTAGAACAATTTCCTTTGCCCAGCCTGACGTACCTACCAAAAAGTCACAATAGGCCGCAGACTAACAATCACGGCAAAAATTTCTACCTGCGGAAAAATTTGCAGGGCACCCAATCAATTTTACTTAAAATACGTTGAGCAAACGAGGCATTTTAGGGAACTTTCAATTGGCATCAGTTTTGCATATTGCGATTCGATGTTTTAGTTCCGTGTAGAAGCGAGTCTCGCAGTGCAAATAAGTCCTCCAATTACCCACGAAAGTCCGAGTTCATCGAACACCAACGCTCCACTCTTTCTCGATGGTCTAGCGGGAAAGGGCAGCGGTGGGCAAACTAGCGATAACGATGGTTTTGTCCGCAGCAATAACACTAAATCTACATTGCATGCCGATCTTCCAGCGGCTGCGCGATTGGACACAACCGACGAACATGGCGCTGAACTCAGTTTCGCACAGCTACTGTTAGACGATACGACCACTGAGCCAACGGTCGATTTCCAGCAACAACAAGAGACTTTGATTGTTGAAGACCAGTTACCAACTGATCTGCAATCTGAGCTGCCAAGCCATTTCAGCAATGTTTTGCCTCTTTCTAACAGAGAAGTCAGTGACGAAATCGGCAAAGCCTCGCAACCCAACCTTCCACAAGCTCCGGTTGGTCCGTCCGGAGCGCCACTGCTACCAATTACACAGCAAGTAAACACTACCGCAGCGCTAAACGAAGCTGAAATCAGCGAAACCTCGCAAACAAACCTTCCACAAGCTCCGGTGGGTCCGCCCGGAGTACCGCTACCACCCATTACACAGCAAGCGAACACTACCGCAGCGCTAAACGAAACTGAAATCAGCGAAACCTCGCCACCAAATCTTTCACAAGCGCTGGTTGATCCAGCCGGAGTACCGCTGCCACCCATTACACAGCAAGCGGACACTACTGCAGCGCTAAAC
>CAZORR010000002.1:25998-47416 GCA_964582115.1 uncultured Pirellulaceae bacterium | reverse complement strand
CGGAGTACCGCTGCCACCCATTACACAGCAAGCGGACACTACTGCAGCGCTAAACGAAACCGAAATCGGCGAAGCCCTGGTTGATCCAGCCGGAGTACCGCTGCCACCCATTACACAGCAAGCGGACACTACTGCAGCGCTAAACGAAACTGAAATCGGCGAAGCATCGCAACCCAACCTTCCACAAGCTCCGGTTGATCCAGCAGGAGTGCCGCTACCACCCATTACACAGCAAGCGAACATTACCGAAGCGCTAAACGAAACCGAAATCGGCGAAGCCTCGCAACCCAATCTTTCACAAGCCCTGGTTGATCCGTCCGGAGTGCCACTGCCACCCATTACACAGCAAGCGAACACTACTGCAGCGCTAAACGAAACTGAAACCGGCGAAGCCTCGCAACCAAATCTTTCACAAGCCTTGGTTGATCCAACCGGAGTGCCGCTGCCACCCATTACACAGCAAGCGAACATTACCGCAGCGCTAAACGAAACTGAATTCGGCGAAGCCTCACAAACAAGCCTTCCACAAGCTCTAGTTGATCCGTCCGGAGTGCCGCTGCCACCCATTACACAGCAAGCGAACACTACTGTAGCGCTAAACGAAACTGAAATCGGCGAAGCCTCACAACCCAACCTTCCACAAGCTCTGGTTGATCCGTCCGGAGTGCCGCTGCCACCCATTACACAGCAAGCGAACACTGCCGTAGCGCTAACCGAAACTGAAGGCACCTTAACCGAATCAACTCAGTCGCAACTAACTCCTCAAGAAGCGGAAACAAATTCTGCCGCCAATTTATCCGATACAGTTTTGTTTGACCGTCCTTCCTTCGTAACCGCATCAACACCGCAGCTAGAACCACCTACGCTCCCCGCCGTGCCTGCTTCTCATCAAGCAGTCACCGAAAACGTGGTCGACACGATTGTTGAACAAGCCCAGTTAACGGAAGTTGGAGAATCCAAACAGCTAACGCTGCAGTTACATCCGGCGGAGCTAGGGCAGGTGACGCTGCTGGTTGACTGGGAAGTCGACTCGCTAAAAGTAAAGATCGTCGCCAACGAACTAGCGGCCAATGAAATTCTAAATCAAAACAAATCCGAATTAATCGCTGCTCTTGCCGAAGAGGGAATCGACTTTGATTCCTTGGATGTCTCCTATGGCAATGCCCAATCTGAGCCGCAAGACCACAACAAAAACTCCCGGTCGCAACAACTTGCTCCCGAGCTCTTTGCTTCGCCAGCGGAGCCTGAAACTGAAACAACCGAAACAACTAATCCCAATCGTTCTTCCAATTTGGACATAACGATTTAGTTCATTTCCACCACACACTTTCTACAAGTAGCCAATTCACTTTATTAAAGGAGGCAAGGATGCCCGGAATAACATCAGACGTAGCAACAACGGATTTTTTAAATTTGCTGACGGTTCAGCTGAGAAATCAAGATCCAGTTTCGCCTGTCGACCAAGAAGACTTCATTGCTCAACTAGCTCAGTTTTCGTCGCTTGAACAACTGGAGTCACTGAATTCGACATTCGAAGAAGTCCTTCGAGTGGGGCAACTCAATCAGGGAATCAGCCTCGTTGGCCACGAAGCAGCCTACACGGATCCTATCACCGGCGAAAGCAGAACCGGAGTCGTCGAACAGTTGATCTCCGAAGAAGGCCCCGTCAATTTACTGATCAACGGCGACCGTGTCGGCCTGGACCTAGTTTCTGGTGTACAGCTCTAACGCAGATCAAAATAATTTGTCCCAGCTCTAGGACTCGCTGGCGATTCATTTTCAAACCAATACATCTGTTTCTGCCAAGTAGCAGGATCAACATCCCTTTAGAAGCAAGCAACTCAAATGACAAATAGTTTACTCACAGGTGCCAGCGGTCTATTGTCTCACCAACAAAAACTAGACGTTGTCGCAAACAATATCGCTAACTTAAACACCACGGGATACAAAAATCAGAGTGTTGTGTTTTCAGACCTGATCTATACCAACCGATCATCGGCAGTCGGGCCATCAGGAACTGAATCGGGCGGTGTCAATCCAATCCAGGTAGGTAATGGTGTTCAAATTGCTGAAGTGTCTCAAAACTTTAACCAAGGCGTACTAGCCGCAACCGGCTCTGATCTCGATTTTGCAATCGATGGCGATGGATTCTTCGTCGTCGAAGGAGAACAGCAACAGTTCACTCGCGATGGTTCGTTTGCAATTGACAGCAGTGGCTTTCTAGTTGACGCAGCGACAGGCTTGCACGTGCAACGAATCGGCGCGGTTGGGGAGACAGCCGACGGCGTACCTGGATTTCAGGCCGTCGGTGATACCCGGGTCAACATCCCGCTCGGTGTTAGCGTCCCAGGTCAAGCGACAACGTCTACGGATTTGATTGGCAATCTTCCAGCTACAGCCGTTCCTGCATTGACCGAGGTGCTAACGACTGCATCGCCATTAACGACTGCGGGAGCAGTTGCAACCGGCGCTACGCTGCTAAACGATCTGGACCTAAACGGCACCGCTTACACTACTGGCGACACCATCGAAATCATCGGCACCGATGTGACTGGCGCCTCGTTTTCGAGCAGTTTTCCAGTTGATGCGACAACCACACTGGCAGACTTAACGGCAGCCATCAACGGCAACCTATCAACAGCTTCGATTAATATTTCGCCCGAGGGCAACCTGCTATTGACTGCCGATGAACCAGGAGATGCCTTGCTGAGCCTACAGTTGGCTAATGGTGATTCCAACGTCGGCAGAAAGCAATTCGAGGAAGCACTCTTCGTGATCGAAACAGATGGAAAAGACCCTGACGCTGTCGATTCAACAATTCAAGTATTTGATTCTCGTGGTGAGCCGCACTCGATCAATGTGACGTTTTTGAAAACCGGATTCAACACGTGGGACGCAGAATTTTCGCCGTCGGATAGTTCACTCACACTGAGCGATAACGTCATTTCAAACATTGTCTTTAGCGAAGACGGGTCATTCTTGACAGCCAACGACCTTGGCGTTGGTGACCAAAACATTAGCTTTACACTTGACTCCTTGTCCGGGGCGCAAGAAATTCAATTCGACCTAGACAACCTAACCCATCTGGCAACCAATTTTTCAGCTACTTTCGATCAAGACGGATTCTCGCCGGGCACACTCGTGTCGGTCGACGTAGCAACTAACGGAACATTGTTTGGAGTCGCCAGCAACGGGCGGCGTTTGGATGTTGCCCAGTTAGCGATCGCCAGATTTTCGAACAATGCGGGTCTCGAAAGCATCGGCAACAACTACTACGCCCAAACTTCAAACAGCGGTATACCTGATGTTGGCAGCGGACTGTCCAACGGTCGAGGCGCCATTCGAGGAGGGCAATTGGAATCGTCGAATGTCGATGTTGCCCTAGAATTCACTCAGCTAATTATCGCTCAACGTGGATTCTCTGCTAACGCCAGATCGATAACGGTGGCCACCGAAATTCTGCAAGAGCTGAACAACATTCTCTAAGCGGAATCGCGATTGAGTTTTTGAATGTAATTTAGAATTTCAGCGACGGCTTGATAAAGTTCCAATGGGATTTCCTGTCCAACTTTTACGTTTGCGTACAGAAACCGAGCCACCGGTTTTCGTTCAACGACGGAAACCCCATTGGCTTTACCAATACCAATAATACGTTTCGCTAAGTGATCGGTACCTTTGGCGACCACAATCGGCGCTTTTGATTCCGAGGGAGCGTAACGTAACGCGACGGCATAGTGAGTTGGGTTGGTGACAATCACAGTAGCCCTTGGGACATCTTGTGCCACACGTTGCCTTGACATCTCTTGTCGGATCTTGCGAATTCGAGCCTTTACTTGCGGGTCACCTTCTGAGTCTTTTTGTTCGTCACGTACTTCTTGCTTAGTCATCAAAAGATCTTGTTGTTGCTTCCAAGTTTGAAACGCAAAATCACCGACGCCAACGGCAACCATCATTAACGCCGTCACCATGGCGATTTCCAAAATGATACCGATGCCTACAGACAACAGGGCCTTGAAACTACCCATTCCAGCAACCGAAATTTCACTAAAATGAGACGCGGTAATCCAATAAGCAGCCATCACAATCGCAACTGACTTGATGATCGAGATACCACCACGATTAACCGATCGCGTCGAAAAAATTCGTTTGAGACCGCTTTTGGGTGACAGCTTCCCCCAATTTACGCCCAATGGTTTGGTTGACAGGTTGAACCGAGTTTGCAGTGCCCCAACCAACACCGCCATCACCGCCAGCGGAACCATCAACCCCATGCACGCGACACCGATATTCAACGTTTGTTGTCGCAACGCGAGCAGCGTTGTTTCGGGACTTTCGATCATTGGATCGAAAAAAGTCAAACTCTCACGGATCGAATTGAGTGTCTTAGAGAAAAACCATGTCCCCATGTTCATGAAGAAGACAATCGCCGCCAGCGTAATCAATCCGCCGACCAGTTCCGTACTGAAGGCGACTTGCCCGTCCATCGCCGCCTTTTCCCGCCGACGCTGCGTTGGTTGTTCAGTAGGTTGGCCACTGCGGTCTGACATGGGTGGATCTTAACGCTTCGGATCAATCGAAAAACAGCAGAAAATTCTCCAGTTGTTGCTGGTGCAACTGAAAGTACATTGTCATCGATTTGATGATGACAGGAAAGAACACTATCAAACAAATAAATCCGATAGCACCACGAAGCGTCATCCCGACTGAAAATAAATTCAAAGTTGGTGCCGCTTTGTTTAACAAGGCCAAGCCAATCGTCAAGATGAACAAGCAAATCCCTACCGGACCAACGACTAAATTCCCTTGTTCTGTTAGCGAGCCAGCGAATTGAATTAGCAGTTCGGTAGGCAGATCCGTCAGGCTGACTTTGGCTCCAATATGGATCAGCGAATGATGTACGAACACAACCATGAAGTGATGCAGATTCATGCCAAAAAAGAGCAAGATCGCTATCGATTCGAGAAACGTGGTTATCAAAGTCGATGAATCAGCTGACCCTGGACTAGTAACCGAAGCCAACGAAAGCCCGATTTCTTGACCGACGTACGCTCCGGCGATTTTGGCTGGGACGAACATAAACCCCAACAATAAGGCCAACAAAAAACCGATACCGACCTCTTTGCCCAGATACAGCACCGAGTTGACGATGTTCATCTGCACGTCCACAAATTGATCTTGTGGCAGTGTGCCGAACCAAAACAATGTCAGCGACAGTGCCAATCCCGCTTTGACCAACCTCGGAACTTGCCTTTGGCTAAACAACGGAAAGAAACCAACGAATGCGGTAACTCTCGCAAGTATTAAGACAAACGTAATCAATTGCTGATTGTCGATCATATCACTTCATTGAAGTAAGTGAACATTTCAACGGTGAAGTTAGTCAGCGTCGACAAATACCATGGTGTTAACACCACAATCACACCCACCACCGCCACAATCCGCGGCGCGAATGTCAGCGTTTGCTCTTGAATGCTGGTAATGGTTTGGGCGATGCTAATCAAAACACCAACCACCAAACTAACAATTACAATCGGCGCCACCAACAACAATGCAGTTGATAGGAGCGATCTTCCAATCATGATAGCGTCTGCAACTTCCATGTTTTCCCTTTCGAATGTTTAACGCGTCAATCAACATTTTCGTATTAACGGCGTAACAATTTTCCTGAATCATTCTGATTGGTGAAGGTATCAACGATCTTTGCAACTAACGTTGCGTCATTGAATGCAGCCAGTACTTTCGCAATTCGCCGGTCTTCAAGGCTATCCAAAAGCTTCGCAACAAAATCCAAATCTCCCCGATCTGCAAATTCCTTTAGGTACTTGGCAGCTTGTTCGGGTTCCAAGTTTTCAAACCAGCTTTTGATAACTTTGACACGTCGGTTCAAGTCTTCCTTGGCTACATCGTCGATAGGGTCCGTTCGTTTTTCGATCGTACCGAGAGCGTCTTTCTCTTGCATGACCGCTTTCTTTTCCATCTTCAAAACTTTCGCTGCTTCTTGTACATCCCTGATCTTGTCATCAACCGTTTTGGCGAACGCTTCAAGCTCTTCTTGTTCGCGACTCAAATCTTCGAACAGCAATTTCACTCGCTTTTCGTCCATATTAATTTTCTGCTGTGCATCAAACAGACGTTTTTCCTTCTCCATGATTGACTGAGCAAGCTCAACGACGGCTTCTACCGTAAGCGGAGCTTCGGGACGAGTAGCGACGGGCATGATGTCTTGTTTGTCGATGGTGTCCATCATGGCTTCCGGAAAATCCAATTCTTCTTCCAACGACGCCACGTCTTCGTCGGTTACTTCTGCCGGCGGATAAAACATCATCCACGACACTCCTGCGGAGCCTATAAACAGGAAAATCACGGTAAGTATTGTTAATATGGCCTTCATGAATCACTCCTTGGAAAGCTGGATTGTAGGTATTGCTCGTCAGCTATTTGTTGGTCGGTTCGCTGCTGTTGATAGGCAACGGTTTCAGATTTTCCTTGTACCAATTTTTCGAACGAATCGAGTTTCGCCGATTGGCTTTCAACTCGACTGCGTTGAATCTCAAAGGCCTCCTTGGCACTGGAGAGCTGATCGATTTTTTCATTCCATTGTGCAGTCAAGTCCGACAGTAATTGAACTCCATTCTCTCTGCTCATAACGGTCGCACTCTGTGACATTAAACGTCGTTCGGCGTCTCGCAAACGAGTTTCTGCTTGGGCAACTTCTTGCCGAGCTTGCACGACGCTTTGGTTCAAGGAGGCTAATTCAACTGCCATTGCATCAAGCTCCCGTTGGTAATGGTCTTGAATTCGTTTGAATTGTCGTAGTTGCTGTTTAAGCTGCATTGAATTGTTGTCTATGTGTCAGGGTAGGGGGGAGGCCTCATCGCGACCTAAGTTCAACAAGCCAAAACGTCCAGCGACTCCAGTGTGGAATCGACTGTCGACGGTTGGTTAAGTTGCTGTTGCAAAAAGTCGCAAATTTTGGGGTACATTTCCAAAGCCTGGTCGGTGTCGGCTGAAACGCCTTTGGTGTAAGCACCAATTTGAACTAAGTCGATAACATCGTTGTACTTTGCAATCAACTTTCGAATCGCCAGCGCGCTTGCTGCATGAGTCGGCGTCGCCAAGTCGTGGAAAATCCGACTCACGCTCTCCATGACATTGATCGGTGGATAGTGTCCGGCGTTTGCCAGTTTTCGGTCCAAGATAATATGCCCATCCAAAATCGACCTAGCCGCATCCGCGATCGGGTCGTTCATATCATCACCTTCGACTAAAACAGTCAGCAAACTAGTAATCGATCCGTTATCGGCGTTACCTAGTTGTTCCAACAAGTCGGCAAGTTTTTGAAACACTGACGGCGTGTAGCCACGGCTAGTGGGTGGTTCGCCCAGCATCAATCCAAGGTCTCGTTGTGCCATCGAAAACCGAGTCAAGCTATCGAGCATTAAAAACACGTCTTTGCTCTGCTCCCGAAACCAATGCGCGATCGTAACCGCGGACTCTGCCGCACGCACACGTGCGAGTGGACTTTCATTGGCGGTCGCCACAATCACAACCGACTTTTCCATGCCTTCCTGGCCTAAGGAATCTTGAATGAATGGCAAAACCTCACGACCA
Organism: uncultured Pirellulaceae bacterium; assembly: GCA_964582115.1. Taxonomy (GTDB): domain Bacteria; phylum Planctomycetota; class Planctomycetia; order Pirellulales; family Pirellulaceae; genus Mariniblastus. The sequence goes on along the minus strand of CAZORR010000002.1, from coordinate 39,805 downwards.
CGCTCGCCGATCAACGCAACGACATTTAGATCCGAACTCGCGAACCTCGCGACTTGCCCCATCAAAGTGCTTTTTCCGACACCACTGCCTGCGAACAACCCCACTCGTTGACCCTTGCCCATGGTTAATAAACCATCGATCGATCGTTGGCCCGTTAAAAACAACTGGTCGATTGGCTTACGAGTCATTGCGTCAGGTGCTTGCTGCACAATGCTCTTTGTTTTCGTGTGCTTTAAAGGGCCTTTTCCGTCCACCGGCTGACCTAAGGAATTAATGACTCGTCCCAAAAGTTCGAACCCAACCGGAATTTTCATTTGCTTTCCAAGCGAACGAACCCGGTTACCTCGCTTAAGAAACTGCGTGGAAGAAAACGGCATTAACTGGACCGACTGGCCAGCAAACCCGATGACTTCTGCCAACGACGTCTCTCCCCTCGAATTTTCAATCTCCACCAACTCGCCAAGACTCGCCGGCAACGAAGCAGTGATCATGCCTTGGGCAACGGTTAAACGACCGACTGCCTGAACCGATGGCAAATTAGCAAGCACTTGGCGAGACCGCTGCAAGATATTCTGGTGAAGGCTATTCATCGTTCAGCTCCGCAATGTGTTTTTCAATTTGGTCCAATTGCTGTTCGATACTGCTAATTAAATCGTAATCCTTAAACTCGACGCGGCACTCTCCTACTGCAATCGATTCGTCGGGGACCAAATTGACTTTAGAGCCGTTCGGGTCTGCCTTCAGTTGCGTGCTTACAAACCCAATGTTGTTAGGATGCAAGTGAACGCCAACAGCATTTTCAGCGCCGAACTGAGTTTCTTGAATGATTCGATAGAGACGCTGTTCTTGCAGGTCCGCCGAGCTTCCGATTAGCTTTTCGACAATGACTCTGGACAATGCGATCGCTAATGCGACGACATCTTCGTTATTGTTTTGTTGTTCGATCCGTTGCATTGCCGACGCGATTTTGCCAAGCAACACTTCAGGCGGTGCCGAGACTGGTTCGGCGACGACGGTCGCTTGCTTGGAGGCGTCCACTAAGCTAACCGCATTCTGATCAAGCAGAGTAGCTGCAATTAACTTGCGTCTGAATTTTACTGAGTGGTGGATCATAATTTCTAATTCAGCGTAATGTCGCCATTCGTATCAAGACGGCCAAGCGTTTCTACTAACTGCTGTCTAGCCTGGTCAATTTCTTCATCGGTAACGCCTGTTTTGAATTCCATTTCAACCTCCAAGGACTGACGAGCCCGCTTGGATAGGTTGCCTAATAATTTTTCTTTGATTTCTGGCTTCACTCGCTGCATCGCGACGACCAAAAAATCAGCTCCAGTTTCACCAATCAACTTTTGTGCATCTCGATCACTCAATCGCAAGATGTCGTCAAACATATATAGCTTCGCTCGAATCGCCTGGACAATTTCCTCGTTCTCTTCGTTTAGCTTTTCGATCAACTCGCCTCGCATCTCCTTAGGGAGAGACCGCATTAGCTTGGCCAGAACTTCCGCTTGAGTAACTTCCTTTTTTTGCACACTAACTGCGTTGGCCTTAAGAAACGTCGTTTTGACTATTTGACGCACGATTGCATCGGGGACCACCGCTCCACGACTTAGATAGACAACCGTTTCTTGTCGCAAATCGTCATCCAAGTTTTTAATGACGGCCGCAGCCATCGTGGTGTTCAACTGATTCAACACACATGCGATTGTTTTCGGATGATCTTCTTCAAGCGCTGTTGCGATTTGAAAAGCGTCCAACTGATTGAGATCCTCTAGGTAGTCACCAGACTCTTCAACTGGAAAAAACTCAAGCACCTCAGGTTGCTCTTCTTGCACATCGGCGGACTCCGTCGATGCACGTTGATTTGCCCTTGCTGCTTTCGTAACAGATGGTTGCAAAGTCTCCATGGCGAACGAGAAGTACTTACTGAAGTCGTCAATGATAAACGCTACTTCGGCTTCGCTGGGCGGCGACTCCTTGTATTCATCCAAGAGCTTCGTTACGTATACAGCTCGGGTTGGATTCATCGCCTCAAAAGCAGCCGTTTCTGCTTCTTGCCCGAGGACACTTAACAGCAGTGCCAGTCGTTCTTCGGTTGTTAGTATCGCCATTTAACTACGCCGCCCTCGACAGTTCGTCGGCTTGGCCAGATTGGTCAACTTGATCGGCCATTTCTGTACTCGCCCAGTTGGAAATAATTTTGGCAAACACTTCTGGATTTTGCTGAACCATCTCGCTTAGTTCACCAAGGCTCGTCGGACCCTCTGAGGATTCACTGGCAGCGACAATCGGTTCGGGTTGAAACTTTTTGATGACTCTCATACCGATAAACAACGCCACCAAGGCCGCCACTCCCAACGATATATTTTTAAGGACGTTGTTAATTTGATCCCAAGGCATGCCCGAAGCGACTGGCGGCACTCCAAGCTCTGATTCGACAAACGTAAAGAACTCAACGGTGATTTGATCGGTATCAGATCGAAGTCCAACCGCCTGACTCACCAACGACTCAACTTTCGCTCCAACATCCGCTGGGATGTCGCCATTTTCATCTTGCACGGCGGTTTCATTCACCAGCACCGAAACCGTCATCTTGTTTAAAACAGGGGTCTGCATCGATTCCGTGCGAGAAGTACTTGAAACTTCGTAGCGATTGGATAAATCTTCAGTTTTCGAGACAATCGGGTTAGAAGCTCCTCGACTCCCAGACCCCTCACCAACGTTGGATGCTGTCCCAGCTGCGCCACTGGCAAGCACGTTACCAGCCTTTGAAGTCGAGCTTTTGACTTTTTCATCCACAAGTACTTTACTGTCAGGATCAATCTCTTTGGTTGTTTGGGTACCCATTGGAAAGGTGAAGTCGGTCGTGACCGCAACCGAAGTATTGCCAACGCCCAAAAACGGGGTCAATATTGCCTGGGCTTTTTGAGCCAGTTCACGATCACGCATCACACGAAACTCTTCTTGCTTGCTCAATTGCCCGCTGGTTTCATCGACCGTATAATCGTTGCCCAAGGTATCAGAGATCGCGACACTATCTTCCATTAAGCCAGGAACTGAATTTGCCACCATACTGGCAATGGATTGGGCATGCGAATCTTCAAATCTCGTTCTAGCCGCGATTTCAAGAACCACCGCCGCACTCGGCGCAGTTGACTTGCGAATGAATGCTTGCCGTTCTGGAATGCTTAAATGAACTTCGGCAGTCGTCACGTTCTTGAATTTGGCAATCGAATTCTCCAGCCGACGTTCGAGATTACGGCGAAACATATTTTGTTGACTGGTCGGATCCATCCAAGGTGAACTTTCTTCCATCTCGCTGCCAGCATCGTCAATGCCGAGTTGCCCAGCAGCAATCTTAGCGCGAGACCACCTCTGTTTATCTACCAAAATGATCGACCCGGAACCTTTAATCTGATAGGCAATACCAGCCGAATCAAGCGAGTCGATCATCTTCGACGCTTGGCTAGGCGTCACGCCACTGGCAAGTACAACGTAGTTCGGCTGAGCGGACCAAACCCCGATCCCGACAACACTACCAACGCAAATCAAAAGCAACAACGCGATGCCAATACGGCCAGCGCCAGTTGCGTCATTCCAAATAAGGAGCGATTGATCGAGAAAGGACTTCAGGGTTTGCATTAGACGGCTCTATACCGATTCCGAAGGGAGTTAAAGTAAATTAAAAATCAAAAAAAAACGAAAACGTTGCCGACACGCCCGAAACTAAAACTGCATCCGCATCAACTCGTTATAGGACTCAATCAGCTTGTTCCTTACTTCCATGAACAATTGAAACGACATCTCGGCATTGGCAACTGCGAGCACTACTTGTTGAACGTTATCCGTCTTCCCTTTCACAAGATCATCAATCGACCGGTCCGAAGCCAACTGAGACTCATTGGTACGCTCAACGAACTGCTCTACCAACTCCGAAAAACCACCCGACGAACCTGGTGCATTGACCGCACCAGAAACACCTGGCTGGTTTTGTATTGCAGGAATCGATGGAATGGCAGGAATCGGCGTCATCGTGAACCTCTCAGTAGCACCAACGTTTGCTCAACCATCTCTTTGAATGAAGTCAGTGCTTTTAGATTTGCTTCGTACGAGCGACTAGCGGTAATCAAGTCCACCATTTCATTAGGAATCTTGACATTGGAAAGCCGTAGCACCCCGTTTTCATCAGCATCGGGATGACCGGGAGAATAAACCTCCGGAAACGGAGAATCATCTGCTTCCCGAGCCACCACCTGCACACCCTTCATCTCTCCGTCAGCGCCTCCCATCGCCTCCGAAAACACCAACTGTTTACGACGAAACGGCTGACCATCAGCCGCTCGTGTTGTGTTGGCATTAGCAATATTGTTTGCAACGGTCTCCATTCGCATGCGTTCCGCAGACATCCCAGATGCACTGACCCCGGCGGCGGAAAATAGATTAGGAAACATGGCAATTACTATTAGTTGATGTTAGTGCGAAAAATTCATTTAACTACGAATCGCTTGTTGCAAAATACTCATCTTTGACCCGAGCAATTGAGCAAGCGTTTGGTACGCCAACGCATTCTTTCGCAGCGAACCCATCTCTCGATCTAGATCCACGTTGTTGCCGTCGGCTCGAGGCGCCAATCCGTCTGCCGTAGACACCTGATACTTATTAGTAGGCGGCCCATTACCGTCGAGCCGGTTTAGCAGCTGATCAAACTGGATTTCACGTGTCTGATAGCCCGGAGTGTTGATGTTAGCCAGGTTCTGGCTAGTCACACGGTGACTTTGCACCGCGAACTCCATTGCTTCTGTGATCGTTTGAATTTGTGAAACTTTGCCGGTCATACCGATTAAATCGGTTAGGAAGGACGTATCTCAAGAGCCCTTCATTGAACTTTGCGGCCAACCGCACTTTGGAAACGAACAAGGATCATTGGTCGCAGTCGACTAACGCAAGAAAACGCAGCTATGCGAGCCATCCTTCGGAGCTTTTCTTGAAATACACCCCCAAATCTGATGGAGCGAAGAGCTTTGTGATCGTGGCGAAACATCTTGCGATTTCACTTTGTCCTCGCAAACGCCTGCATGAATTCGACGGTTACGACAAGCACGACTTTCAAGAACCTCGTCGCGCTGCTCGAACGAAATAGCAATGTCTGAACGCTAATCGCAATATATTTTGAAAAGTAGTTTCGAGTCGCTGCTCACCATCGGAATGTCGGTCAATCAGTGATTTTCTGGGAGAACCATCAATTAAGAACTTGATCAAATTCCACGAATCGGACAGACGATACCTTGAAAGTGACAGCATGATGTCACGTTACCAAATCAACATCCTCGAAAGCCCGTTTGAATGGACATCGCAACAATCATTGGCCTGTTAGCAGGGTTCGGATTGATCTTTGCATCCATTGCAATGGGTGGTGGCTCCGGGTTGTCTGCATTTATCGATGTACCATCATTGATGATTACGGTCGGTGGATCTTGTGCAGCACTGTTGATCAACTTTCCACTTAGCGTCTGTCTTAAGTCGCTGTCAGTCATCAAAAAATGCTTCATCACAAAGCTTCCTGACTCACAAGAGCTTATCGTGAAGTTTAAAGAACTAGCGACCGTCGTTCGCAAGGAAGGCCTACTGGCTCTTGAATCCGAACTCGAGTCGATCGACGACGATTTTTTAAAGCGTGGCTTGGAAATCGTCATTGGCGGCGCCGAAGAATCGCATGTCACCAACATGTTAGAGACAGAACTGTCGGCCATCGAAGCGAGACACTTGGTCGGGAAAAAGATCGTTGAATCCACCGGAGCTGCTGCACCCGCCTTTGGAATGATCGGAACATTGGTCGGCTTGGTGCAGATGCTCCAGTCGCTCGACGACCCCAGTAAGATCGGTGGTGGTATGGCGACTGCGTTGTTGACGACACTTTACGGTGCGATTATCGCGAATGTTGCGTGCATCCCGTTAGCGGGAAAGCTAGAAGCGAGATCACAAGACGAAGTCGCCTGCCGAGAGTTGATGATCACTGGCATTAGCGCAATTGCCAAGGGACTCTCACCGCCTGCCGTGGAAGACGCTTTAGTTGCGTACTTATCCCCAAAATCGCGGCGTTCGATAAAAGCCGAAGCTGCTTAATAGGTTTACCGATATGGCTCGAACCAAACCATTTCCAGAACCTAAGGATGACATTCCGGCGTGGTTCATGACTTACAGTGACGTCATTACCCTATTGATGACGTTCTTCATTCTCCTGCTTACGTTTGCATCAACCGAACCCGAAAGATTCGAAAAATCCATCGCCGCCATATCCAACAGTGGGTCTGCCACAGGAACGGCAGGGAGCAAAATCAAAGGCCTGGACAATGACTCGTTCGTAAGTCGACTTCGCGTACCGGCATCACGTATCGCAATTCGAGGCGCCGAAATGGCACCGATCACTCGGGCACCAGCAAACGAGACCTGGGGCGACGGCTTGCGTTCGCTTGACGAAGACGAAGCGAAACAAAACGAACTGACTTCCCATGCCTTTGACGTGCCGATCGCCGACATTTTCGATTCCAATAACCAACTCACCAGCGACGGGGTTTCCATTTGCGCTCAACTGTCGGCGCAATTACAAGACCTACCATTTCGGGCATCAATACAATTTGAAGACAAAGCGTACGCAGAGAAGTTAGCAGGGATGCTACATCACTTGTTTCATACAGAACTGACCCGACCAGGGCAATTGGCAATGACGCTCTCCAGAAACACGAACATCAAAGCAGGGTATTTTCGAATCAACATTGAGAGATTTTCGCCAAACGTTTCCAACAACCGCCCGCTTGAATAAGGCTTCTCCCAAACAATGGCTCGAAAACTCAAACCCCCACCGGCGAAGCCTAGCAAGGCATACCTGGTTTCTTTTGGTGACACGATGACCGCGTTATTGGCGTTTTTCATCGTGCTAAACTCGTTCTCCAAAGAACAGACGGGCGCAAACCTATACTCCGGGACCGGTTCATTCATGCAATCTGCGTCCGCCAGTGGACTTCCTGGCGGATCAATCGGTAACAGGTCCCGGCTGGCGGTTAGTAAAAAAGCCCCCTCGCCAATCTACGCGATCGAAAGTGACAAGAAAAGGACGGATAAAGTAAACCCGTATGGCCCCGATTCAAATCCCGATTCAGAAAGGATCATTGACCGGCAAACCGAAAGCTTCAAACGTTTTCTAGCGAACGTCGACAAAAATTTTTCTGTCCAAGAAGAACCGCCAACGAAGAGCCAAATCGTGCTCGACTCGTTCGAAAAGTTCAATCGACCCGAGAAAGGCGTCCCGCACCAACTGCTAAAAAAGAACGCAATCCGAATCGCCGCCGAAGCGATCATGAAACTTGGCAGCGGCGATTTCAAACTTGAGATCATCGTGTGGGCTAACATGCCTAGTGAAAACGCGTTATTGAAATCAATGGACCAAGCCTATCAGGTTCAAAACCAAGTCGATGCCATTTTCACATTGACACCTGAACAGCGATCTCGTTTGAGCGTTACCGCAAAGCCATGGTTATTTTCAGATGCGATTCGGCCGCGAATTTCCTTTGCGATTTCTCGATTAGACACCACCAATGCCTTTTAAAAGGGCGATCAAGAGACGGAAAAACCGCTCCCTTCCACAACTACCAAACGGCTGATAACCCGAACGAAGTGTTAGCAATAAGACTTGCGAGCATGATGTCGACTTAACGCTAAGTAAGATTTGAAACGAAAAATCAAATGATACTCGTTTAGTAGTAAGGATTATGACGATTGAACGATCCATAAAGAAGCATCCATCGTGAAATCATCCCAACTCGCCTGCTTTAATGACAAGTTCTTTAAAACAAGCTCGATAACTGGTTCTACACAGCAAACACTTGAGGACCACCATGGCTACAGTTACAGCGAAATTAAAAACTACCGCACACCAAACCGTCTCTAGCTTCAAGCTGATCGGGATACTTTGTCTTGCGTTTGCCTTCGGTGCGATTAGCGTCGTTCTCCGCAGCGACTTGCTCGAATAAAACGATTTGAATAGACAAACGTGGATTTGATTCAGTATTTGTCACCCACATTAAAGCCCACAGCCTTTTAACAACCACACAAAAGCCCTCGCCAGCGACGCCCAAACTAGAAAAAATTCAAGAGGCTGGTAGAGGCCACTCGGGCGGCAACCGAGTACGTAAATTCAAGTAACGTTTGCTGATTCTGCAAATTCAAAACAGCCTCGGGAAGGTCGGTTGCCTGAAGTTCGTTGATTTGAATTTCTGTTTGCAACTGAAGATCACCAACGCGATTACTAAGCTCGTCCAACGACTGCAACGAAGCCGACTGTTGGCCCAGCGTGACGAGCACACGGTCACTGAGCGCGCTCAGCTCGCCAAACCGTCGATCCAAGGATTCGGCAAAGTCCGCCGAATCGAACTCTCGGGTGTTGCGTAGATCTGAAATGAGTTCGTGAAAAACCTGAAAGACGTTTGACGTCTGCGGGAACTCAAGCCTGTCGGTTCCTGTTTGCGAGATACCTGACGTGTCAATGTGCGTCTGGCCCCCAGTAACCGAATCCACGATGGTTTGACTTTCAGAAAAATCAATCGCGACCGAAGTCAGCCCACCATCAACACTAACGGTACCATCGGAAGCCAAGTCAACATCGCCATCGAACCCAGCCGTGATCCCACTCAAGTCTAAAGAAACTTGCCGTCCCCGTTCGTCGGTAACGATCAGGTCGGTATCCGATTGCTGCCATGGAAATTCTAATCCACCGTTAAGTGACACCGTACCAGCAGCTCCGGTCCCGCTGGTGTCGACGATACGAATACTGTTTGCTCCCAACACCCCCAACACAGTGTCGTTTCCCGGTGAGCTTGTTCCTGGGGCCACCCCCGAACCACCGGCATACGTCGTCGCCGTATGTTCAACAATCAAATCGGCACGCCCGACAATGCTATCTGTGCCGGCGCCATTAGCCGCTCCGGTGTTCCCAAACACCAACACATCTTCACGATTCGACTGGCCAAATATTTGATCGCCGGCATAGTACGTTTCAACCGCGATACTCGTCCCGACAAAGGCAAAACTGCCTTCCGCCCCTCCCTGGTAATCAGCAACCAGGGTTCCCCCCTCAACAACTGGATCGCCAAACTCAAAAGGAGGTGCGTTGGACTCGGTTCCCGCATACAAGTACTCGCCCGCAAATCTCGAAAGAGATATGTCTTGGAGACTAGCCAGTAACGCTTCAACTTCGACCGCCAACGCCTCTCTTGCGCTTTCGTCTTCAAGCGGCGTCTGGACTCCTTGTTGTGCAAGCGACCTTGCGCTCACAATCACATCGTTGGCCTGTTGAATGCTGGTTACGCTAGAGTTTAGTATGACTTCGGCCGAATCGATCGATGTCAATTCCGATTCGATTTGCTGTAGCCGTGTTGTCAGCGAAGTCACTTGCCGAAAAGCGACTGGATCATCCGAGGCGCGCTGAAGTCTCGTTCCCGATGAAATATTTGTCTGTAGGCCAATAATATTCGAATTGTAATTGGCGGCAAAACGAATCGCGAGATTGTTAGCTGTTTGCGAAGTTGTACGAAATGTCATTTTGGCTACCGGATAATTTGAAATAGTTCGTCAAGCACTGCTTCCAATGCACGGACGACTTGAATTGCGGCTTCAAAACTCCGCTGATGCGATGTCAAATTGATCAATTCTTCGTTAACATCAACTCCAGACACCGCGTCTCGCTCAGTTTCGATCTCAAATCTCAAATCGGACAAAGATACTTGTACGCTACGAGTCGATTGAACACGAAAACCAATCTCCGTGTTCGTTGCCTCTAAAAAACTACTGAATGTTGCTCGGCCATCGTCTAACGCTAAACTCTCTCGCAATCCCGCTAGAGATTCCAAGTTCTGAGTATCGGACACTGCTCCCGTAAGCGAAGTTGCAATCGCGAATGGTGATTCTAAAAAACGAGCATCCACATCGATATTAGTAGCATCTGTTCCCGTAAAGAAACTATTTAGTCCGATCGATGACAGGATTCCTGTCGTATCTGAGTTGGCTGTCTGAACGACATCAAAACTATCGCCACTGGCAATTTCACCCACACCCAGTTGAATCGAAACGCCATTGCCAATGTCGATCGGTTCTCCCGCAACATAACCATCTCCGACATTGACCTCTCGAAGTATTTGGCCATTAGAATCGGTAACTTGCAGCGCTAGTCCAGACGTTCGCCCGACCACGCCGTCTCCTAAAGCAGTTACCTGAACTTGTTGGTTGGTACTACCTGTATAAATTCCTGAAATTTCGGGAGTCGACGTCCCAGAAAAGTTCGCTAAGTCTGGTGTCGATTCTAATCGGCCGGTGAAATCAAATTCAAAACCGGGCACGGCAATTACCGTCAACGTGCCCGTATTGCCATCAACAACGGCTTGAACGTTATCAACGCCACTGATGGCAGCGGCAACATCTCGTAATGAATCGACAGTCGGATCAATCGATACTGCCGATGTTCGACGCTCACCCGTCGGCGAAGTTACTGTTAAAACAAGTTCGCCTTCACTGACCGGGAATGCTCCAGATTCCGCCAATGGTAAATCGACATCACTAACTGGCCGGGTCCCCTGCAGAATGGTGAACGCCCCATCGATCCCGATTCCCACCGCATGTGCCTGATCCAACTGGCTGATTAGCTCCCCAGCAAACTCATCAATCGCATCTCCGTAGTTGGGAAGAAAATTATTGTTCGCGTCGATCAAGGCCGCGATTCTTCCGCCGCTGGGGGAAACGGCCCGATTGCCGTTTTCTAACTGCAACTGTACGTTCCCTGTTTCATCGGTAATCGCCTCAAACCTGAATGCTGCCGTTCCAATACTGACTGAGTTTCCAGCCAAACTAAGCCCTTGTTCCCCACGCACAAATTCGAATCGTTGCACATCAATTCGCTCGGCGATTCTGTTTACCAGTTGGTCCCGTTGATCCAGTAAATCATTTGAAACCGTGCCGTCAACATTGGCGTTAATCCGGTTCTGCAAGGAAACCAGTTCTTCGATTTCCAAGTTCAACGACTGCACTTCTATTTCAATCTGCTGGCTCACGCTTGTTCTAATTTCACCGACTTGTTCAGACGTGCTACGTAGCCGACCGGCGAGACTCGTTGCCTCAGTGACCAGCGCGTCTCGCAACGATATTTCGCCTGGGTTAGCCGACAACTCCGTGAAACCATCGAACAATCCATTAAGCGCGTCCTGAATCGAACCCTCGCCTGGCGCCGCCAAAGATTCAATTCGCGTTTCGATTTGAAGACTTTGCTCCACTCGACTCAGGTCAGAGGTAGCGGTCGTCAGCGCGGTTTCCGAAATAATATTTCGGAAACGGCGTATCTCAGCGACACTTACGCCGGCGCCACCGAACTCTCCATTGACGGTAGAAACTTGGTTGGTTTGAAAAACCGCTTCTTGGCGATGGAACCCTTCAGTACTCGCATTGGCGATGTTATGCGAAGCGGTATTGATCGCCAATTGGCTTGACCGTATCGCAGAAAGACCTATTCCAAATGACATTTGACCTTCCTAACAACTGGTTTTGACGTAACTTGATTTCGCAGTAGCCTCTGATGTTTGACCGCTAGCGTTGTAAAAATCGCTTTGGTTACTGCTTCCCAAAAGTTGATCGTAATGGTTCAACGTATACACCAAGACGGTCTGATTACTCATCGAAATCGCGGTGAACTGCTGATGTTTTTCAAGTATCTCTTGCTTGAGCGCTAACAGCTCAGTGCGTTGGTCGCCGCCGAGGCTCATCGCAATACTTGTCAACGACACGGACGATTTTTGATTTTCTGAAAGCGATTCAACGAGTGCCGATAAATTCTTTCGACTCGCCAAGATCGGCGTCGAGATTCGCTGGATTCGACGGTTCATCTTGCCAAGATGCTTACGAACACTTTCGTTTCGATCGATTTGAGACACCATCGCTGCACCGTTTCCAGAACTCTCCCGATAAAATTCCGTCGCTTCGGATCGCTGCGTCTTCAGCATGTCTTTCACTTCAAGGGCCGATTCGATTGCTCGATCCAACAACTTCGACTCATGACGTAGATGTCCGAACAAAAACTCAATCCATTCGGGAGAAATATTCAAGTGATTCATTTTCTTGGTCATCTTGTTTTGGCCTTAAATGGAAATGAGTAGAACGTACAAATACGGCTGACCACCAAACTTTGGTGGGTGGTCGACCGTTCAATTAGGAAACGCTGTTTTGCATGTATTTGTCAATTGCGTTGCCGATCCCAAGTGGGTTGGATTCGGCCATGTGCTGCCCCATAAACATATCGAACATGCCGCCAAACGTATCGCTTCCCTCGCCACCGAACATGCCGCCTTCACCTTGCTCGAGCGTGTTTCGCATTTCCTTCAACATCATTGAAAGAAAAATCGATTCGAACTCACTGGCCGTGGAACTGATCGTTGATTCCACCCCCGCAGGGGTAAGCGTTCGTGAACCGAAGTCGCTTCCAATCGAAGCCTGACCGCCCGACGCGGCCTGCGACCCTTGGCTAGTTAGTTGTTCCAACTGGCTAGAAGAAATCGGTAGATTCGCGATCGCGGCTGATATGTTATTGGTCATTGGATTACCTGTTACGAGGTTAGTTGTTTTTAATGATTTGAATTACTGAATGATTAACTGTGCTTGAAGGGCTCCAGAAGCCTGAATGTCCTGCAAGATTCCGATCAAGTCTCTTGGTGGTACGCCCAGCGTATTGAGTACGCCGGCCAGGTCCCCCACGGTTGTTTGATGATGGAGCAGATTGAATACCCCACCGGTTTGGGTTGCGGTGACTTCGGATCGAGGCAAAATTGCGGTCTGGCCTTCGGAAAATGGAGCAGGCTGACTTGCAATGGGTGTCTCATTGGTGGTGATCACCAAATTTTCATTTGCAAAAACCACTTTGGATAGTTTCACATGCTGGCCAACTACAATCGTGCCAGTCTTTTGATTGATGATCACACGAGCTGGCATGTCTGGGACGACAGTGAGCTCATTGATTTTGACGACGAAGTCGAGCTTCGAGACTTGACTGTTGTTCGAAAACGTAACATCGACACTACCTTGGTCGCGAGCGTAAGCATGCCCTGGGAACTTGCGATTGATCTCAGCCGCAATTCTTTTGGCGGTGGCATAATCCTTGTTGGTCAGCAACAGACGAAAGCTATCACGCGGGAATGCTGGCTCGGTCTGCATGCCGACTTCGATCTGAGCTTGAACTTTCCCAGTCGTGTCGTGGTTTTGGCTGATCGCGGCTCCGTCACCCGCCGCTGAAAAACCACTCAAAACGACTTCACCATTGGCTACCGCATAAACTCGACCGTCAAATCCTTTTAATGAGGTCGTTTGCAGCACACCGCCAAACAACCCCGACGCATCGTCGACAACCGAAATGGTGGCTGGAATTTTTTCGCCTGGCCGAACAAAAGGTGGAATTTCGGCGGTGACAGCCACGACGGCTGCACTACCGATCGGCGCCTCCGTGGCTAAGATATTGAATTTCCGCAGCATATTTAAAACTGCATCTTGCGTAAGTTGCGAACCGCCGCCGGTTCCCTTCAAACCAGTTACCAAGCCAATACCTGTAACACGGTTCGAGCGGTGACCTTCGATCGTTGTGATATCTTTAATGCGGATTTGCGCCGGCTCTCGCGACCCCGAACCCTGCGCATGAGGCAACGGCGGCCGGCGAGAACTTCCTTGAGGCTGTGGCGGCGGTAGTGTTTGATTGATGACCGGAATCGCACCGGGAACTGGCGCT
>CAZORR010000002.1:0-25898 GCA_964582115.1 uncultured Pirellulaceae bacterium | reverse complement strand
GCAATCTGCGCATTGCCGGTTCGATTGCTCAGTAAACATATCGAGATCATGGTCACAAACAATAGTACGAATTGAGGCAAGCTCGGTTGTCGGAGAAAAATACTACTCACGTTTTTCTTTTGTATTCTGGGTTGTTCTGGGTCAATGCGGTGTCATCGAAATGGGTCAATAAGGCCAGAGTTTATTTACCTTTCTCGCCAACCAACCTTGATTAACAAAATGCTGTTCGGGTCCCGTACTACCATGCGATTCATAGCGAATTATCAAATCAGATACCAATCCTGATGAAACCGTGTTGGCGGCTGTAATATCGGTTGAGCGGACAACGCCCGTTAAAATCAGCCGACGATTGTCACCTTCTAAAGTCATGTCACGGGATCCGCTGATCAACAAGTTTCCGTTAGGCAAGTTGTCTACAACTCGCACCGTAAAACTGTCCGTGAACCCTCGTTCGCTTCTGAATTCAGTGTTTCCATTAAACTGACGGTTTGAAGCCGAATCTTGATCGAAACCAAGGTTTCCAGCCGCATTACCGATCCCCCCACCCACTGAGTAGCTACCGTCCGCGGACGAACTTGAGTTATTTTGTTTTTGAAGCAGCCGTTGGTCCGTATTGTCCACATCTGACTGTTCCTGAATCGTGATGAACAATAAGTCGCCGACTCGTCTGGCTTTAACGTCCGCTACCAAATCAGTCATCTGATGGTCGCGTCGTTGCCACAACGACGGAGTCTGAGCGTTTAGTTCGCCGCCCATGCTAGAAAGTCCGCAAAACGTGACAGTCAGCGCAACAGCATAAAACTTTGACTGGGGCAGAAGCATAAAATCGATTCCTGGATCTATAGTTACTTAAAATAGAACGGCGTTTTTTGGGCAGCCGACAAACTCTGGCTCAAAACACACGCGCCGTATGTTCGTCAACAACCCGAGCAGACATTCGCTCGTTCGTATGCGGGTTCAACAACTCCACTCGACCTCCTTTTTTCCCATTCGTCATCGCCTTGACGTCTCGAAGCGTGACCGTCAACGGGCCCCGCTGGACGACAACATTTATCAGAGAATTTCGTTCAATCATGATGTCTGATTTCGCACGTGCAACTTGCAACTGATTTTGTTTAACCACTGCATATTTTCCAATTCTGGTCCTCACGGTACGACCGATTGCCTGTTTTAAAGTCAGGTAACTGTTAGACAACCTGGAAACTGGCCGTCGAACTGCCACGACATTTTCCATTGACAATTCCGTACCAGGTGAAATTTCGGCGTTCGCAATCGCCAGCTCACGAATGACGGCAATTGATACGGGCGCTTTGAACGTCGATACGCCACTCGCGGTCGCAGCCGTCAGCGTCAGTGATTGCTTCCCGAGCGGAAGATTTGGACGACTCCATGGCGTAACAGCGATCGACGAAAACCCTGCATCACCGATGGGATTCTTGAATTGTGGATCTAGCGTGACTTGTAGATCACCAGACGCAATACCAAACTGACGAACAATTTGCGCCCGAACTACATCTTCAATTGATTTGCGAACGTCCTTGGTTTCGACACGGCGAACAGTAACTGTTGCGGGCCCTTGAACTTCTTCTTCACCAACCGCATACCCTGCCAGCATCAAACGAATCCTAAGCTGTTTCCGCGATATTACGATTTCGTCGACCGCCGGACTGAAAACTTCAACATCGAGT
Organism: uncultured Pirellulaceae bacterium; assembly: GCA_964582115.1. Lineage (GTDB taxonomy): Bacteria > Planctomycetota > Planctomycetia > Pirellulales > Pirellulaceae > Mariniblastus. Next base: position 24,210 of record CAZORR010000002.1, on the reverse strand, counting down.
TTTTTGATCGCCGCCAAACTGGCGGCCGAATCATTCTGCACCGACGCAATATCCCCGACCGTTATCGTGCCTTCGGTCACCAACACCTCGTCACCAGATAAACGCACCGTGGTTTGCCCAACCGCTTGCTGAATCAACCCACAAATGCATGCAATGACAAAGGCTAACTGAATTTGGAACCGCATTTTCATATTACGTTACCTACCGAATGATCTGAGCTGTATTGGAAAGCAGTTCATCACCGGCTCGAATCGCTCGTGAATTAATCTCGTAGGCTCGTTGCGCAGTGATCAGCGAAACCATTTCAGATACAACTTCCACGTTGGACCCTTCCAGCGCACCTTGACTCAACGTACCGAACCCACTGCTTCCTGGAGCACCGGCTAGTTCAGGCCCGGATGCTTCGGTTACGGAGTAAATGTTCCCACCACGTTGCAAAAGCCCAGCTGGATTTGCAAATCGATATAGCTGAATCGTGCCGACGGTCGAAATCGTGCCGTTTTGTTGAGAGCTCACTTCACCCGTGGACGAGATGGTAACGTCTTCGGACCCAGCTGGAATCGTAATATTAGGATCCAGCGGCCGCCCATCTCCGTTGACGAGCAGCCCGTTTGCGTCGCGAACAAACGAACCGTCGCGGGTGTACCCAAAAGTTCCATCAGGAAGTGAAACTCTAAAATATCCATCGCCGCCAATCGCCATGTGCGTTCTAACGCCCGTCTCTACGGGCACCCCCTGAGTAAACACGTTGGTAGTTCCAACCCCCCGAACACCGTTGCCAATTTGCAAACCGATCGCCGAGTTCTGCCCGTTAGCGCCCGGCGCGCCTGGTGCTTTAGTGATGTCGTAAATCAAATCTGCAAACTCAATATGACTTCGTTTAAAGCCCGTGGTGTTCACGTTTGCCAAGTTGTTCGCTGTGTTGTCAATTAACAACTCTTGGGCACGCATGCCCGTCGCGCTTGTGAAAAATGCTTTTAGCATCGAACGATTGCTCCTACTTCTATCGGAGGAAGTGATTTTGGTTCAAATTGTCGCTAGTACGGCGTCAAATTTGTTTGGCTTTAAGCGCGAACGTTTTCTTGCATCGTGTCGGAGAGTGTACGAAGGGCTCGTTGAGCAGCCTCAAAGCTTCGCGACCCCACGATCAAGCCCACCAGCTCGTTAACCGGTTGTGCATTGGCAAGTTCCCTTGTTCCTTGAATGATGGTGGAATCTTCTGCGGGACTCGCTGTCGCTCGACCAAGCTTGAAATAAACCTGACTTTCGTTATCTAGTAGCTGCGGGTCATCAAACTCAGCAAGCGTAATACTCCCGAACGTTTCGCCATTGGCGCTAACTTCACCGTCAGGAGTGATAACCAAATCGTAATTAGACACCGATTCAGGGACCACAATGGGCTCCCCATCGCTTAACAGCGCCAGCCCGTCGCTGTTAACCAATTCGCCGTCGGGCGAACGAAAAACGATTCCGTTTTTCGAAAAGACCTCTCCACTTTCGCCTTGGTAAGTAAAGAACCCGTCACCTGCGATCGCCAAATCCAATGTCCGACCAGTAGTCTTTTTGATGCCTGATTCAAAATCCGTAACCAACGTCCGAACATTCGTTCCCGGTTTAGCTTCGGAAGCGGATCCAGCTACCAGTCTTTCTTCAAACGATAGCAACTGCCGCCGGTAACCCGGTGTATTCAGGTGAGCTAGGTTAGCAGAGATCACTTCCTGTTGTTGGGTGTAGTTGTCCAGCGCACTTGCGCCACTATAGATTCCAGTCAGCATCGTTATCCTCCATGATTTTGATATGGAACGACCACGAAGCAACTGCTGTGCCAAACTCGTTTATCTTTTCATACTGCCGGACGACGACGACGCTAAGGCCAATGAATGCACGTCAAAAAAAATCGGTCAACTGAACCGAGAGGGTATCGTTGACTTTGACGTTAGAAAGGATTTCCCGTGCAAGGAAAACTTTACCGCTTGCCAAACAAGAACGCTTGCCTGCCGATCAGCCCCGGCGCGCCAGCGATTCGCAACAACAATTTCACCCGTTATACCGAGGAGAAAAGCAAATAGTTGCGGTCGACCGCAAAATGCAAACCAGTCTTAATTTGACGTGCACTTAATAAAGCAGGTCGTCGATGAACAACTCTGACTAGGAAGAATTTTCCGGTTAGGTAAACCTTGTTGGTTTGCCAGCCGAATGAATTCAATCGCCAACACAACCGTTGGCAGGAAATAGAATACAAACCAATCGTCTGAGTATACCCATGTCTGAAGATGAACCAGATCCAGATGAAAAGTCAAAAGGTGGCGGAGGACTAATCCTCACCTTGGTCGTGTCCGTTTGCGCTATCGGTGCGGGACTAGCATTGCCACTGGTGGTGTCTCAGCTGAATGCTAGCGGCCCGCCTCCTGATGAAGTCGCGATGGCAACACCTGACTTAGAGGAAGACGTTGAGTTCATTCCATTCGATGAGGTTACGGTCAATTTGGATGAAGCTCGCTTCAGTCGATTCTTAAGCCTGACATTCTCACTGCAAGTTGCAAAGTCGCAGCGCGCTGAGATTGAACAAATGGTTGAAGCCAAAAAATTGATCTTCAAAAACTGGATTCAAATTCACCTCGCTGAAAAAGGCGTAGAAGACCTAAAAGGCTTCGGTCGCAATCAGATTCGCCGCGAACTTCAAGACTTTTTTAATAAGGTACTGTTCGATGACGGTATCGAGCGTATTCAAGATATTTTGTTCGATAAGTTTCACGTCCAATGAACCAGCCTCAACTTCAACGATACGATTTTTCTGCCGCAGCAAGGGTAAGGCTCCCGTTGCGACGCAAGCTGAATGCTTGGTGGCAGAAAGCTGCCGACCTGCTGGTCGAGCAGTGGCTGGCCGTTTCGGCATCAGAGATCGCCGCATCGCTCGACCTAGTTGACGCCAAACCTTTTGGCGACATCTCGCAAAGTTGGGATCCCCTCAGCAGTTCAATCCAAGTTACATTTGGTCAAAATGTTATTGGGATGTTGGTCGCTGAAAACAAACAATTACGTGTTTTACTGCTAGACATCTTAGGCGGATGTGACTCAGAAACCACCGAACAATTATTGACATCTATCGAAATTTCGATTGCCAATTTAGTGTTTGAAATGGTTGCTGCCAGCTTCAGCGAATCTTGGATGGAACAACAACCACTTGGGTTTTCTCTGGGCGAGTTTGATGCCGTTCCCAATCGGAGTCGTCAATTTGCTCTAGACGAAGTCGTTTTGCTTTGCATTTTGAAAGTTGAAGTATCAGGGCTTCCGGTGTTTTTTCAACTGGTTTTGCCGCTCGCGGCGACTTGTCAAAAAATCGGCGTCAAACCGAATGAACCAGCGTCGAAAGGGGGACGAACCATTTCGACGGATCGCATCGCAGAAATTTTCGTGGAACTAGTCGTGAGCTTAGGATCCGTGGAAGTCGGAGTGCAAGATTTGGCGGACTTGGATGCCGGAGACATTATCGTACTCGATCAATCAGTCGACGAACCGGTCGAAACGACCGCCAATGGCCAAGCACTTTTTTCTGGCTGGCCAGGGCGCCAACTTAATCAACAAGTCCTGAAATTAGCCGAAACACTGGAGCCAATAGCATGAATACAGAATCACCAGACACTACCGAAGAAACAATCGAAGATACGGTCGATGAAGCCGTCGAAAATACCTCCGATGAATCGAACGTTGATGCTGAAGAATTGAACGTTGACGCCGATGCATCCGATCAAAACGTCGACGTGAATAGCCCCGAGTATCAGTCATTCGATGATAGTAATCCGGCAAACGACGGTGGTGATCTTGCGAGATTACAAAATGTTCAAATCAAAGTGGCTGCGGAACTTGGACGCGCAACACTCCCAATTCAAGAACTTATGCAATTGACGAATGGTTCAGTACTTGAACTTGATCGAACAATCGATTCTCCAGTGGATTTGATTGCTCAAGGTGTGAAACTGGCATCTGGTGAAGTTGTCGTCGTCGACGGTCATTTCGCAATCCGAATTCTCAAAGTCTATGACAATAAATAGGATAGCGTTCGCGCTAACAGCACGATGAATTCATTACTTTTACGATTAACGTTAGCAATTCCGCTCGCAGTTTTTGTTTTTCCTGCCAGTGCGGATGGCCAGCAATCAAATAGATTCGCCGACAATTCTGCGCAAAGTAATCGTCGTTCTCGGCTTCCAGCGGATGTCACCTCCGAACGAATTAAGCAAGACTTCAACACCGCTCCTCGCACAGGAGCCAGTGCACATATCAGATTAACAGGTTCGGAAGGCTCTAACAATTTACGGCATTACGACCAACACCTCCGCCAAAACGCACGTCAAACCGTGTCAGTCGCTCCTCCTGTTCGCTTCGCAACCTACGAAGCTGACTTGTCGCCGAACCTAAACCAGGTCGAACTCAATCAGCCTCCGCAAGCCACCGCCGAAGAAGACTCTCCGAGCAACAGCGATCTGTCTGGTATCCGACAAGCTTTAAATGCTTACCGCTCTCAACCCAATTTAGTGAAGCAAGTTAACAACTACGATTCGCTCCCACACGCTGAATCTGCGTCGATGGACGCAACCGATCAACAAAGCTTCCAACAGGAGGCAAGCCAAACGCCATCTCAACTTGATGAACCTACAAAAAAGCAGCCAAAACTGAATTCACTCGGCCTTGCTTTTTCCGATGACAGCCGCAAGCTTATCGAACGGATCGCGTACAACTTGTTGTTTGTCCTTACCTTAGGCGTCGGATTTATTTTCGTTGCCAAGAAGTGGATGAAGGTTGGCGGGGCAGAAGTCAAACCGAGCAAAAGTGAATTCGAAGTACTCAACACGCTCAACCTGCCAGGCAAATCAACCTTGATGTTGATCAAAGTCAACAGCGATCGATTGATGGTAGCCACCGATTCGACCGGCGTTAAGTCCGTCGTTCATTTAACTGATTCGTTTACCGAAAACATCGACGCCTATGATGATGTGCCCGAGCCGTCTGCAGTGAACCAACTACAACAAACGCGATCATTTGCGGATCACTTGGAGCGGGAAACGCTGCCTAATCCGGTTGCTGCCCCCAAGAAAAAACACATGGAATCGCGGCCGACTCCCAGAGAAAACATCGCCGAGAAAAATACAGAAGCCATTCAAAGACAAATGGAAGCCGCATTGAAGAAGTTTGGGCTTAAAGGACTGGTTTAAAAGCACATAACGATCCCCCGTCGTTCCTGATGACATGATAGGCAAGGAGGCCCATCAAATGAATTTCCAAATACTGCTAGGGCAAACCGAATCGCTTGATTCGTTCGGCCAACTGGCACCGCCAATGCAGATTGCGATCCTGCTTGGGGCGATGAGCCTCGCCACGGCAGCGCTCGTCAGTTTGACTGCGTTTACTCGTATCATCATCGTGTTGTCTTTCGTGCGCCGCGCGTTATCCACGACGGAAATCCCTCCCAACCAAGTCATGCTCGGGCTTTCGTTTTTCTTAACGATGTTCGTAATGGCGCCAACGATCGAACGAATCAACGAATACGGCATGCAGCCCTATTTAGAGGCACAGAAATCCGAGGAAACCAAAGAGGATTTTGGCGTTCCGGAATTGTTCGGGGTGTGCAAAACAGAAATCCGATCGTTCATAACCGTACATACTCGTGGCGATGACCTGCAACTGTTTGTTGATCTATCGCAAATGCCTCAACCAGAGTCAGCCGAAGATGTTCCACTCAAAATCTTGATGCCTGCCTTTATCATCAGCGAATTAAAAACCGCATTCATTATGGGCTTTTGTATTTATATACCGTTCCTACTGATCGACTTGGTCATCTCCACCATTTTGATGTCGCTCGGGATGATGATGATGCCACCGGTGATTGTATCCACTCCTTGCAAACTACTTTTATTCGTTTTGGTAGACGGTTGGCAGTTGGTTTCAAAAGCCCTTGTCGGCAGTTTCCTTACCTAACTTTGAGCTTCCAGTAAACCCAAACCATTTAAACACCAGACAGTACGATTTCAAAACCAGCAACAAATTTCGGATTTGCTCAGCAAAGTGAAACTTGGCTTTCGGCCGCGTTTCTCATGACGTTGGTCGTATTGATCGTACCGCTTCCAGCATTCCTGTTGGATACGTTTATCGCCGCCAACTTGGCGATTGCAATCCTACTGCTACTGACGACTTTGAATGCGAAACGTCCATTAGACGTCGCGGTTTTCCCAGCACTTCTGCTGCTGATGACGCTCTACCGGTTAGCGTTGAATGTCGCGACCACGCGTTTGATTTTATTAGATGGCAGCGCGGGAAAAATTGTCGATGCGTTTGGTGACTTGGTAGTTGGTGGGAACCTGATTGTCGGGTGTGTCGTGTTCCTGATTTTGGTAACAATCCAGTTCATTGTGATCACCAAAGGTGCCACACGAATCTCCGAAGTCAATGCTCGATTCATGCTTGACTCGTTACCCGGCAAGCAAATGGCAATCGACGCAGAACTCAACGTCGGCGCGATCACTGAGAAAGAAGCGAAACAACGCCGAGACGATTTGGCGGCAGAATCTGAGTTTTTTGGTGCCATGGACGGTGCGAGTAAGTACGTCCGCGGCGATGCCATCGCTGGCCTCGTGATCATGGCAGTCAATGTCATCGGCGGTGTGCTGCTTGGAATATCAAACGGACAGGCAATCGGCGACGCCCTTCAAGTGTATACGATCTTGACGATCGGCGATGGTCTTTCATCACAAGTGCCAGCCCTGCTGATTGCCGCCAGTGCCGGTGTATTGGTCACCAAATCTTCATCGAACTCGAACCTCGGCGAAGAGATTGGCCAACAAATGGTTCAAGGCTACCGAGCGATGTACACCGGTTCTCTCGTCCTGCTATGCCTCGCGTTAGTCCCAGGCCTGCCTAAGTTGCCGTTTCTTGGGCTTGCGGCGGCTATCTTCTTCGCCACCCAGCGAGCCAAAGCAAATGCGAGCCGTGAAACCGCCCCCAGTAAAAAGCCTGACAAACAAGAAACATCCAAAACACAACCCACTTCGGACGAGCAGAACCTGAGCGACTTCCTTCAGCATGACCGTATCGTCATTGAAATCGGCGTCGGCTTGATCAGCCTTGTTGAACCCAAGTCAGGCAAGAGCATCGTCGACCGCATTACGACACTTCGTAAAGACTTAGGAACCCAGTTTGGATTTTGGATTCCCAAAGTACGCGTACATGACAACATGAAATTCAATGTCCTTGAATACCAGATCAAAATTGGCGGCCGCAACGTTGGCAAAGGCGAAATACAACCGCAAGAGTATCTCGCGATCAATCCGGGTAACGCTCCCGTGGACATTCCCGGTCGCGACACAACGGATCCTGCGTTTGGGCTACCGGCCAAATGGATTACCGAAGCCAATCGACGAAGCGCTGAAATATCCGGATTCACCGTGGTCGATGGAGCCACCGTTTTGACGACTCATTTAGGAGAATGCCTTAAACGGCACGCGGGTGAACTGTTAAGTCGCGAGGACTTACAGAAAATGCTTGAAAAACTAACCGAAAGCGCCCCAACAATCGTTGGTGAAGTTAAACCTGATGGACTCAAAGCGGCCAAACTTCATCAGGTACTGGTTCGACTATTACGAGAGTCGGTATCGATTTCTGCATTAGAACGAATTGTCGAATCGTGCGTTCACCATCACCAACAGGCTCCAAACATTGCCACGTTAACCGAACAGGTCCGTACCGACATCGGACCAATCATCGTTGAAAAATTCCGCGACGACAATGGTCGAGTTTCTGTGATATTACTAGAACCAAAACTAGAGCAGCAACTACGACAGAACACCAACGATGACATGATCGTGATGCAACCCGACGAACTGGCCAGTCTGGTTGACAAGGTGAAATCGATTTGGGAGTTGGCGTCTGTCCAGAATGGAACTGCCGCGTTGCTAGTGGATTCCTCGCTGCGATTGCCGTTGCGTCAAACGGTTCATCGATCACTTCCGCAGGTTTCCTTGATTTCGTACAGCGAAATCCCACATGACCTCCTGATCGAACCCGCATCCGTCATCCGACATGATGATGTTTTCAAATCGGAATCTCAGCCAGCATCATCGCTGGACCAAACTAACGAAACCAAAGAGGAGCAATACGTATGAGCTTGGACGGTCAAATCGCTAATCGACGCATAAAAAGGCTTGGACCCTTAGGCAAAATCGCCAGCTTATTAACTGCCGGCCTAGTGTCACTAATCGGGTTGGCGATGGGGATCGAACCTGACGTGATTCTATGGCGGGCCATTATCGCGTCGGTCTCAGTCGGTTGCTTCGTCGCGTTTGGCGTGAGTGTCGTGCAGGCCGCCAACGACAGTAGAGGTTGACCGTACACAAGCATCAAACGGAGTAGACGGAACTATTCGTAAAAGAGAAATCTCATGGACCAGGCAATTCAAACCTATAAAAAAGCGTCGTCAGAACAGCTAAGAGATCAATTGATCTTAGACAATGTCGATTACGTTCGAAAAATACTTAGCACCATCACGGCGGGATTGCCAAAGCACTATGACCGCGAGAACCTAGAACAAGCTGGCATCGTTGCATTGGTCGAAACGGCAAACACATTCGACGCGTCACGCGGGGTCTCTTTTCGCACCTACTGCTTTCCCAGAATTCGTGGCGCAATCATCGATGAAATGCGCAAAAACTCTCCCGTTCCCCAAAAGATGCTGGAACACATCAAACAAGTGAAAGCGGCTTACGAAAAACTTCCACCACCAGTGACCCCGGAAGACTTAGCGGACGAAACGGGATTGGGCGTTGAAAAGATTTCGCAAGTACTGGAGGCGATGAGGTTTTCTAAACCCCAAAATTGGAATGATTTGTATTGCACAATTCACCCCGGTTGGCAAGAAGGCGAAGAACAACCAGGGCACCGCCTAGAACGAAACGAACTCAAGACCCTACTAGCCGATTGCATCGAAAAGCTTCCTGAACGCGAGCGACTGATACTGGTCATGTACTTTACCGAAGACTTAACACTGGCGGAAATCGGTTCCGTCATCGGGATCTCCGAGTCGCGTGTGTCACGCGTGTTAGCTGCCGCCAAGTTCCGCTTGAAGGAAATGGCCGGAGCTTTAATGTAAAACCACACCGCCTTTCGACCAAGAACCCAAAAAACAAGCTGCCATGAAAATCATCAAATCAAACAATGCAACTCGTTCCAATCGCAAGCGGGATTCGGCCGACCCTACGGCCAAACAACTGGTTGGTCCACCGCCAGTAACGATCCAACAAAATGACGCTGGACACTCGATCAAAGTCAATCGCACCGACGACGCGGTCGATTCGATCGAAGTAACCTGTGCTTGCGGTTGCCAAATATTAATTCGGTGCGATTATGAATAAACAGATCTTTGATACCGCCCAACCAACAACAAGCTTGATTCGCCGTTGGCAAGCCAACAACTGGACGAGATCCGGCCGACTATTACTGGTTGGTTGGTTCCTAGCCACGACCGGTTGCGCACTCACAACCAAACTGCAACCCATCTCTCGATCTACCCATGATGAAAGCAGCATCACCGCACCAGAAACAGAACCAGGGCAACAACTGGAATCGGAATCGCACGACGATCCATCAAAGGAAAACCAAATTAAGCTGGTTACCTTCCAGGATGACGAACTACTTCCGGCACCGCTCCCCGAATCCACACCAGAACCGCTCATTGCCGACGAACAGTCGATGATTGCGGAGCACCTACCGCTACCTGCCCCGCATCGACAGCCCATCAGTCCCGCGATTGGAGTGGCCTCCCCGCAATATCCGATCGATCCTTCAACACCGACGACCGTGACCAGTCCGCAAATTGTCAATCTTCGAGGAGCTAGTTTTCGGGAATCGCCCAGGACAGCTACGGAGATCATGTTGGAACTCAAGGCCGAAAATGATCGCTTACGGCACCAACTCGCCACTGGAAAACGCGGCTACAACGATCTCGTCAAACAGTTTAAAGACCAAAAAAAAATCAACCTAAGACTCGCTGGAAAATTCGATCGCAGCCAATCTGAATCAGCTCAACTACGTTCGATGGTGGCAAAACTAAAAGTCCAAGTCGATCGTTTAGTCGTCGACAAAACTAATATCAAACGGCAATCAGAAGCCGCACTGCGAGAAATCGAATCGAATCTCGACACCGTTTTATTAGACTCAATTTCAAGGGCTCGACAAACGCCCCCTACTGCAAACTAGCGTATCGACACGATGGTCCCTGTTGACTGGATTGATATTAGAAACTCGTTGTCTTACTTACGGCCTTAATAATATTTCGCGATTACCATGCAAACATTCTTCCGAACTTCTACCTGCATAAGAACTTCTATCTGCATAACGGCGTTCACGATGTTAGCAATCAGTGGATGCGGGAAGCTATCCCTTCGATGCCTACTGCCTTCGTTGCCAAAACACAATTCGATTCCCGCAGAACACGTGGACATCACGAACCAACAGTCCTTCGTGAATCCGCAAGTCTTCGGATCTCGACCCAACCGAGTCGTGATGGTTGCTTCTGGAAGAAGCAACGGCAGCTACCGAACTCACCAAAAAATAATAACCGAACTGGCGTCCCAAATCCGCGGCCAAGCTCAATTTGAAATCGTCGCCCCTCGCGATCGTTATCTGCAGGGACACTCTGATAACATTTTGGAAGGGAAATTTGAAGAAGCTGAACTCGTTAGGATAGCACGTGAATTTAACGCTGATGCAGTGCTACTCATAAAAGTAAACGAATTTCGACCATCGCCACCCATGCGTGCCAACCTATCGATTGCAATTCTAGACGCAAATGAATCCGTCGTTGCATTTGGCATGAGCAGCGTTTGGGACCTAGCAAACATGAATACGAAACAGGCCTTTGAACAATTCCTCTACAACACCTCAAGTGGATCAGCAAATGAGGGCAACTTGCATCTTCAATCTCCCAATCAACTTTTTCGTTTCATTGGTTCGCAGGTTGCCGATTCGATCACTCGTTCTGGCTTTTAGAATTTGAACGCGCTAACGCAATACTCAAAAACTGCCAAAAAATCAAGAAACTAGGCAAGTATTACTGTAATCGCTCGATCACAAAGCTGTATTGAAGCAAAAACTAAAAGGAGAATCCCGATGGTGATAAGAGTATTTAGATTTATCGACATGTTGATTCTTCCAATGCTGATTGTAATAATCACAGCCCTTTGCTTCTTGGCGGCAAAGCAACTTTAGTGGCACCTCTGAGCTTCCTCGCGACAACGTTCCATACTCCTACTTGCGTTATAGGCTAGGGAGGTTGTGGGCGCGATGAATGAGTGACATAATTTCATTCAAAAAGTCTAGTTTCGTTGATTTTGCGACCACTTCAGCAATCGACCCAGCGTTAAATTTCTTGACCAGTTGGGCTCGCGTCGACTCGATGGTTCTCAAGCTAATATCCAGCTCACTTGCGATCGTTTTATTATGCATCCCGTTGGTGATTCGGTTAAGAACAGCCCTTTCACGACTCGTTAGCTGGCAGTCAGCCTGCTCGAGTTCTGAAAATCGATTCTTCAATTCCATTTCAGCTAGGTAAGCGTCGGTTACATCTTGAGCAACGCTGAAATTAAAAATTTTTCCTACGCTATTGCTTTTTCGGTATGTTTGCACTGAAAGTACTTTTGTAGTTTCGTCACGAGTTTTCATGGCACACAAATAGGTCGTCGGCCCGTCGCCTTCAAACCGAAGACTGTTCGCGTCAGAAATGTTCGCATTTAAACTATTGGTCTCATCCAAAAGACCTAAATAAGAACTGCCCAGTAACTCCGATGGCGGGTATCCAAGCACCTGCTGAATTGACTCGCTGACATAAACCAACCAGAAATCGTCACAACTAGAGAAAAAGAAAAAGGGAGCAATAAATGCGTCGAGATGCGGCATTTCTTCTGCTTGATTCGTCATATTATATTTGTCTCTGTTCATTTTAGATAAGTTTTCCACAAGAACCAATTAATAGCTCAAGTAGGGGGGGGGAAGGAAATAGGGGGGGATTCGTATTTTCAAGGAATTTCTTATGTCCCATTTTGTTCTAAAATTGATGAAAAGTCAGCAATGGAAAAGTTGATTTCAAAAAAGCCTCCTAGTCATATACGAATCTACTTACTAGAGACTTTTACCTTACAATAGACACTTAGCAACTAAAGTTGCTAAAAATAAATATTAAATATCTGTAAGCTCTCGGCAATAGCACCAAGAAATTCAATTACCGATAGGCGGCAAAATCTGAATCAGCAACGCCAACATCACAGCAATCTTTTCCACCTTTATGCTTTTATTATGGGAGGCGAATTCAACGGTCTGAAACCGCAACCCGGACATTAGCGTCTAACGGGCCTAGCAAAGTCTTATGACTCTTTGCTAAAAACCTGGGGCAATAGCTAAAAATAAAAAACCAAACGGCAATTTATCTATCACAATTTTTTTATCTCCTTTCCTCCCGGAGACAATCATGCTTCGCCTCAACCGATTCAAATATCAATCGAGCCGATTCAGAAATCAATCAGCTGTCGGCTTCACTTGTTTATTAATGATTCTCGGAAGCTATTTTTTTGGAAACCGCACTTCGGTTGCTAATCACGGGAATGAATTTCCACTAACGACTTCGGCCACTACACCTGCCACTTCAATTCCTTTTGTGCGCAAAAAACCAGATTTTGGCGGTGAAGCCTGCCTGACGATGGTTTTGCAAAACAAAGGCCTTCCAATCGACCAAGACTGGGTGTTCGATCATTCTGGTGTCGACCCAGTGCTCGGTCGAGGATGTGTTACTCCAGAATTGGCCCAGGTCGCACAGGCAGTAGGCTTAAAAATTGGACAAGTCTGGTACGACGGCAACACCGAAGCCGCGATCAGGCAATGCTGGAAAAGCCTCCTCCGTGACGTTGTCAACCAAACACCGATCGTGGTTGTCACCCATGATTCTCAAAACATCGAACGGTTTGTACTTGTACTTGGCTATGATGCTCAGCAAGACCGATTGATCTTCCACAATCCAAACATCGATGGCGGTCAGTCTCAGACCATGGATCGAGTCAGCTTCATTAACCGTTCGCTGCTAGTCTCGAAAAACCAACAAGGACAACTGGTTCAACAAATCGTTGCCCTCCGAACCGCCGGCGACATCAGCAATAACCGTCTACCAGCGCCAACCAATCAAAAATACACCGACGCTGATTATGCGCAGCATATCCGCGGACTCAAAGATCGTTTGCCCAACGACGAATTTAAAATCGTTTTGCAAAAACCGTTTGTCGTCGTGGGTGACGGCGGCATCGAAAATGTAAAGCGAACTGCAACAGGCACCGTCCAATGGGCCGTCGACAAAATCAAACAAGACTTCTTCAACAAAGACCCGCGGTTCATTTTGGATATCTGGCTATTTAAAGATGCCACCAGCTACAAAAAGCACAACGTCAAACTTTTCGGCGATGTCCCATCAACGCCGTACGGATTCTACTCGCCTTCGGACCGCGCGTTGGTGATGGATATTTCAACTGGCGGCGGAACCTTGGTTCACGAGATTGTGCATCCGTTTATGGAAACCAATTTTGGCCGCTGTCCATCCTGGTTCAACGAAGGACTCGCCTCGCTTTACGAACAGAGTTCTACTCGCGATGGTCACATCATCGGGCTGACCAACTGGCGTTTGAGAGGCCTACAGGGAACGATTACCGCCAATCGGCTGCCTTCCTTTGAAACCCTCTGCGGCACCACCACCCGCGAATTTTACAACGACGCCGGCACGAATTACGCACAAGCCCGATATCTCTGCTACTACTTGCAAGAACGCGGTCTACTAATCGACTACTATCACGCGTTCCGAAAAAATTCGGTTAACGATCCCGGCGGATACAAAACGCTAAAACAAATTCTCAAACGTAACGACATCGACGTTTTCCAAAAAGAGTGGGAGCAGTACGTCATGAAACTTCGTTTTTAGTTGCAAAATCCTTCTAAGAATCCCGCCGCTAACTAGTCGATTCGCTGCATCTAAGACGATGGTGGCTTGACCGTCAACGTGAACAGTCCTAACTCCGGCGGGGAATTGACTCGAATCGCTTCGTCTCCGGAAATCCCTCGGCTAACGTGCATTAACATCGAATCCATTTGATAAGTACCAGCAGCATAGCTAACACCATATCTACTAGGAGCAACGATCGGACCAACGATCGGAAACGCAATCTGCCCCCCGTGCGTATGTCCTGCAAACATCACGTCAAACTTGTAATTAAGTGCCCACTCAAACTGATCCGGGCTATGACTCAACAAAATCGCAAAATCTGATTCAGGCTGCTCAGCTGGCGGCGGCAAGTCATCGACCGCTCGGAACCACGGCAATTCGTTACCAGTGATCACAATCTTGGCACCGTCCACATTGATTTCATGCCACGCGCCAGAGACGGCCACTAACCCCAATGCTTCTATCATTGAGCGTAGCATCGCTTCATCGCCGACGCGTTGGTCGTGATTCCCGAGAATATAAAACACACCATACTTGGCCGTCAGTTTTCCAATGGTCGATTCAAACCACGACAAACAAACTGATTCATCAATAATGTCGCCTGTGATTACGACAATGTCCGGTTCAAACTGATTGGCTTCTTTGACAATCTCTTCGAAATACTCGATACAGATATGTCCCGTCAGATGCAAATCAGACAGTTGACAAATCTTAAACCCTTCCAATTCGGCAGGCATGTCAAACGCAAAAGTATGTTTTTGCAAGGTGAGCTTTGAAGCTTCGTTGAACGGAACCATGCCCAACAACTGCGGTGCCGCACCATTAAAAAACTGCTCCGACACCCTTTCTTTGATATCCAACCAAACTCGTTCGCTGCTAACAACTGCCGCCGGCAATCCCGTGATAAACCGACGGTGTGCCCAACGACCAATAAAGTAAAAGCTCAAGACAACCGTCAAACCCATGTAAGCTTTAGACGCCAAGAAATTCGAATCGAACGTCGTATCGAATTGAAAGGACATCCACACTAAAACATAAGCGACCGGCAGTGCAACAATCGGCACAATCACCTTCTCGCTTTGTTTGCGAAATTTCCGGGGCAGGGCAGTCGCATGAATTCGATTAAACGCGACGCACCAGATCCCCAGATGCCCAACAAAGCACAAAACCCACAACACAAGCGAAACGGGATACTGTTTGGCCCAGACTAGCCAACCAACATCACTCAAACAAAAAATCCAGGGAACCCTGTGCATACGGGCTTTCTATTGACAAACCGACCGACGATTTCCGCGATCTCAAACTCACTCTACCACCACGATAGTAGCTTTTTCAAATCTTCCCATACGCAACGCAAATAGCAGCACCAGCACAAGCGTCTCTTACTCGCACTTACAATTTCGGCAGTTAAATAGTACTCAATCCCATCATTTGAGAACATCCGCGACCTCACATCACGGCCACCGTAAACGCTAGTTGCGTTCAACTTATCGACCTGAATCTCAACCTAAACGAGCGACTTTTAAAAAGAAACGAAAAGCATTCATAAAGCCGCCGTCTAGTCCGTTCAATTGCTGTTTGGCAAACCTTTCACGCAGGATAAACTTACGTAAGCAAGCCAACCGCCGATCAAGCCTCCACAGTTCGTTCTCATACAAACTGGATTGCACATTCAACACGATCGATACCTTCATCATATCCGATGACACTTACCAATCAATCACTGCTGCGACCATCAACGCCCATGCTAAGTCCCATCCCCAAAATTCTGTTAATCGGTGATTATTGGCACTCAGATTTTGGAACCTTGATCACCAATTCGGCTTGCACGACCACGTTGGTGCCAACCGAACAACTGTCCGACGAACACCTTGCCGATTCAAGCTTCGATTTGGTAACCCTCGCTGCCGCAAGCCGCGATCAGTTTTCGCCCGCCTGGGTCGAATCAGTTCGCAACAAGATCGCACCAACACCACTGATCGCCCTCTTAGGGGCATGGTGCGAAGGCGAACAACGATCCGGCGAACCCTGGCCAGGCGTGCCACGGATCTACTGGCACCAATGGCAAAACCGACTTGATTTCTTCATTCAACAATTTTCCTTAGATCAAACCAACAATTGGCAGTTGCCAGCGACCGCCAATCAAGCCGACCAAATCGCCAACCTTAACATCAAAAACATTTGCAATTTGGGCGAACGCAAGTTGATCATCGGCATCAGCGCCGTTTCTGACATGCACTTTCAAATGGTCGCCGACGCTTCGCGTGCTTTAAAAACAGAACCTGTTTGGATCGAACGCGATCAGCCAACAACATTTACCGACCAGCAATTTTCATTGGTTGTTGTCGACGGAGATTCATGGAACCAAGACCTGCAATCTCGCATCAACTGGCTCAGCACCGATCTGAAAATCAATTCGCCAATCGTGTTAATGTTAAACTTCCCGCGGCCCTCGGACCTACCAAGCCTACACTACGCGGGCATCACAGAAATAGTCTCAAAACCGTTTCAACTAAGCGACTTCGGGACGGCTATCAATCGATCCATCAACTCAACCGATTCGCTACCTACGACCTAGCATCATCAATCGCGAAGCGTAAGTTAGCAGTAGTCCGTAGTAATGCCTTTAGGCTTACCCTGTCGGCTTTAGCCGAGACATCGAACCACCCCACTCATTTGCGCTAGCGCCCTCTCCCATCAAACCGGTTCACTAACCTGTTGATTTTTCGAACGCACACGAATATTGATCATCTCAACAATCAACGCAAAAAACATCGCAAAGTAAATGTAGCCTTTATCGATATGAGCCCCCACGCCTTCGGCCACCAACATCACGCCGATCAAAATCATAAAGCTCAGCGCGAGCACCTTGACCGTCGGGTGATTCTCCACAAACCGGCTCACCGGCTCCGCAAACACCAGCATCACACCCACCGCCAGAACAATGGCAACAATCATGACCGTGATACTATCCACCATCCCCACGGCAGTGATCACCGAGTCCAACGAAAATACGATGTCCAAGAATGCGATTTGCAGTAATACCGACGCAAATAATTTTCCCGACTTCACAGGAGCATGTTCGGCCTCATGTCCAAACGCATCGTGCATCTCATGAACGCTTTTGCCAACCAAAAACAAACCGCCCAAGAACAAGATCAAGTCCTTGATTGAAATCCCATTGGCTTCATCAAAGTGCTCTGAATTAACTTCTTCCAAAATCTCAGCCGACAGATGGCTATGCTCAGGATCTTCACTCGACGACAATCGCTCAACAAGCGAAACGGGAACACCCAAGTCGGTCAACTTAAATATCGACTCCTGAAATTGGTCACCGTTGACGAAGAAATAAAGCGCGACCAACAGCATCAACCGCGTAATCAACGCCAACGCCAACCCTAGCCGTCTCGCCAGTGGCTGCTGGTCCAGAGGAAGTTTACTGGTCGCAATCGTAATAAAAACAATGTTGTCGATACCGAGCACAATTTCCATTGTGGTCAGTGCCAAAAGTGCGATCACAAGTTCCATTGTTTCGTTACTCTTGTCCTAGTTGGTAGATGGAGAAATTCACTCACGCGGGCGTTTTGGCGCCAGTCGCGCATGCGAAAATCAAGCGGGTTGAAACCATGTGATAGACGATTCGTTGGCCTTGGGCAACCTGAGCGCCAGAAAACACCCTCGCAACGACGAACATTTCCAGAATTTAGAGACGCTTCGGTAAGCGACAGCGTTTCCAGAGTTTAACGACGATCCGGAAGGCGACGGCGCCTACAGCAGACGCAAGAACAAGCCGAACTTGCTAGCTTTTGAGCCAATCTCTTAGTACCTGGGCTCGCCAGTCACACTGCTCCGACTACACCAGCACAAACTTCAACCACGACCGGCCCCAACACATCCAACTTGGGCTCAATACCCAGCCCTGGGTTTTCACTGGCCGCCATGAATCCATCAACCCGTTGCGGAGCACCTTCGGCGGTACTAACCGTTACGTAACTATTGAAGTCCGTACTGGTAAAACGAAACTCTTCCGGAGTACTGTGAGCCAGATGAGCAATCGCAGCAGTCGTGATGTCGCCACCCCAACTGTCTTCCAACGTCATGGCAATCCCCATCGACACACACCAGTCACGAGCTTGTTTGGTTTTGGTCAGCCCACCAAGTTTGCTGATTTTCAGGTTAACCACGTCCATCGCTAAATCAGCCTTCGCCTGATGCAACATTCCCAAACTGTCAACACTTTCATCCAACACAAACGGATTGTCAGTGTGACGACGTACCGCCAAGCACTCTTGATAACTCAAACAAGGCTGTTCGATATAAACGTCTAAGTCACGAACGGCCTTGGCAACTCGAATGGCCTCATGCTGAGTCCACCCAGTATTTGCGTCGGCAACCAATCGATCGCTATCGTTCAACACTGCCCGAGCGGCATGAATTCGTTTGATATCGGTATCCGGATCGCCACCTACCTTCAACTGAAAACGCGTATAGCCTTCGTCACGATAATCGGCGACATTCTGCGCCATCGCGTCCGGTTCGACTTGCGAGATCGCTCGGTACAAACGAACGCTTTCACCAAAACGCCCCCCCATCAACAAGCAAACAGGCACGCCCGTTGCTTTGCCTAAAATATCCCAACAAGCGATGTCGATACCCGACTTGACGTAATTGTGACCTTTGAGCGCTTTGTCGAAAACATGATTTAGCTTTCCCAACTCGCGCGGGTCCATTCCAATCAGATGGGGGCCAAGTTCTTTCAACCCAGCTCGCACACCTTCCGCATAGGCCGGCAAATAAAACGGCCCCAATGGACACACTTCGCCGTACCCAATTAGTCCACATTCCGTTTCAACACCAACAATGGTGCTATCAAATACGTTTACCGACTTGCCACCGGACCATTTGTAGCTTCCTTCTTTCAATGGCAGCTCAACGCGATGAGCAAAAATACGAGCGATCTTCATATGGGAGAGTTTTCGAGGACTAGTGTTTTCGAGAGATAGTGGAATAAGCAAGGACGCCGATTATAACCTTAATCTCTCACGTTAACTCCCCTCAATTGTCTACTCCGACGAAGTTCTAGCGCACAACACACCACACAATCCAAGCAACGGTCAAAGTCTATTTGGCCCCTCGATTAGACAAGCTACGCCTCAGTCGATCCGCCATCGGGTGCTTCGCTTGTTCTGCGGAAAGCGCCTCCAAGGTCTGTTTTGCGCTTTGAATCGCAGCAGTCGCAGCCTCCGGATTTTGCAAACCTCGTAAAACTTCGGCCAACGTGCAATTTAATAAGGCTCGCCAACATCGATGTGAAACACTATCGGGCATCGCCTCGACCAAGTCAGACTGTAACTCAATCGCCAACTCAAGCTGGCTTTTCGCCTCCGCCAGCCTTCCCCTACGTTTACTGCCGGTCGCCATTCGATGTCGAATGTGAATCTCCGACATTGCGAACGACGGATTACCTGGATAGGCCTCACGCAATGGATGCAACACAACCAGTGCCTCTTCAAGCTTCAGTCTGGCGTCTTGACGAAATCGCCCCTTCGCTGGATGCGGCGGTTTACTTTCCGTGCGACCTTTACCTTTTAAATTATTGGAAGCAAGCGAAGCACTCCCGAGGGCGTTAACCAACTCCATTCGAACAAACGTATTGTCCGGTTGAAGCTTCAAATAAGCCTTAAGAATCTCGACCGCCTTGTCAGTCTGTTCCATTCGTTTCTTGCCATCACCTTGTCCCAACGCCGCCAAACCAAGAAAACTGCGAGCCCGCAAAATCTCGGCCGCCGCCACATCCGAACCAGCAGTCGGAACTCCATCACCAACTCCATCGACCTGTTGCAATCGCAGCCGGTCCAACGTCGCGACCGCCTTCTCGAGCGCCTGCCGTCGCTCCTCTTTCCGCTGCTTTACATTCGTTGAACCTCGACGGCCTCGCGAACGACTGGTCCCCAAACCGATATACGCGCGAACCATTTCAATTTGTGCATCTTCGTTTGATACCGGTAGCTTTTCAGCAATCGACAACGCGTTTCTAAAACTAGCAACCGCTTCTTCGGATCGGAAACCGCGATTGATGTAATTCCCTTTTTCATTGGCAAGCCGCGCAAGCCAAATCATTTTTTCGTCTGCGGGAATTCGCACACTAACATAGGAATCTTCCAGCAACGCTATCCCTTGATCAATTGCATCACTGGCCTGTTGGTTATTTCCTAGCTGATCCAAAATCCGAGCATGCTGCACGCTCGCGCCGACCATCCGCATCACAATCTTAGGATCCGTAGGCGACTGCCCCAACAATTCCTGATACATCGGCCGCAAGCGTTCTAAAATCTTCGCTGATTGAGGGTTTGCCAATGACGCCGGATCCAAAAACGATTGGTCGACTTGCAAAACATCCGCATCCCAAAACTCAATCGAATCCGAAATGGGTGACAATGCGACCACGTCCACAATTTTGTCAAGCGTTTCAACCGACGCTCCTACCATCTGCTCCGAACGTTCAAGCGCTGCAATTGTTTTACGATTCGCGTCCGCAGTAAACAAATACGCCAGCGACGAAACCACCGAAATCGCCAGCAACGCAGCAATCGCAGTTGCAGCGGCGATGGCTGATTTTGGTTCACGTCGGCACCAGAGCCCAAACCGCTGCAGCGAAGTGGTTTTTCTGGCAACGATCGGTTCATTTGAAATGAACCGTCGCAGGTCATCTCGCAAATCACTAGCAGATTGATAACGCCGCTTCGGATCCGAAGCCATCGCCTTCAACACGATCGTTTCCAAATCCAATGGCACATCCTGCCGATTCTTGCGTACCGAAAGCGAACTCGGATTGGCCAGCGCCAGCAACAATTCGTTGGTATCGCCTTGTTGAAATGCAGGCTTACCCACCAACATCTCAAACAAAGTCAATCCAATGCTATAAACATCGCTCTGCTGATTCGAAACGCCCTTCAAACGCTCGGGCGCCAAATACCTCAGACTCCCACTAAGGCTTCCACTTCGCGTACGTTCATTATCGATTGTGGTCGCTAGGCCAAAATCAGAAATCTGAGCAACCCCAGAAGACTCGACGATAATATTCGCCGGCTTAATGTCTCGGTGCAACACACCGTTATCATGCGCATAAGCGATCGCGTCTGCGATTTGAACGCCCAATTCAGCGACCTGCGAAACCGCAATCGGCTCGTCCAACTTAGCCAGTTTTTTATCTAACGACTCGCCATCGACCAACTGCATCACCAGATAATGAGTTCCATCGAAATCGCCCGTTCCATAAATCGGAACGATATTCGAATGATGCATCGCCGCAGAAAGTTTGGCCTCACGGTGAAAACGATCCAAATCCGCTTGATCCATCAAACTCTGCTTCGGCAAGACCTTGATCGCCACAACTCGACCCAGCGATTCTTGTCGAGCCGCGAAAACGATCCCCATCCCCCCGCGACCAATCTCGCGAAGGATCTCAAAATCCCCCAACTGCTTGATCTCGTGCCCCGCTAACGTCGCTCGTCCATCAGCCGCTTCTTGATGACCAATCTTGACCTTCTCCAACGACAACACCGCCGGAAAAACGCTTTCAATTTGCTCGGCCAGTGAAGGATGCCGCCGTACGTACTCATCGACTGACGGTCGTTCGCCATTGCGGTGTCGAGCCAAAAAATCATGGGCTAGCGCATCGACAACCTCGTACTGATTGTACGCCACATCGTTTTCGTCGAAACTTTCAACTTCATGCATCTGGCTCGCCTCGAAAACCAATTTCGTGTGGAGCCCTTGTCAACCAACAGTCAACAAAAGCCCCACCGACTAAATTAACCGCCTAACTATCTTATCAGCTTTTGAAGCTCGGTGCGGTGGCATTGGTAACCCAACACGTTAGCGAGGACCCCGTAAAAACCGGCATCGGGTTACCATTTAAAGAGTCTACCTGACTTGTAAAAGCGATTTAACCAAGCATTTTAGCGATTTCCATGCGTGGGTGCATGCTTCATCACATCGCCATTGGGATTCAACAGATTCCGACGAAACTTGGACGCCAATGTCACGCGTTCGGCAGCATTAACAGAACCGTTTCCATCTACATCCGCGATATCAAATGCAACTCGCATGTGCTCAGGAAGTTCAGCTCGCACCAAACTACCATCGCCATTCATATCCAACTCCAACAACTGACTGGCAAACTGAGCGTCGCCACCGGCACCACCGCGTCGGCTCTGCGGCACCACTTCTTGACCCGCAGGAATCTGTCCGCCACCTTGCCCGCGTTGTCCCTGCCTACCACCTTGGCCGCGTTGACCTTGACCACCGCGTTGACCACGTCCGCCTTGAGGACGAACCTCTTCGGCCGACAGGCTACCGTTGCCATCTTTGTCCATCTGCTTTAACACAACCGTCGCATTGTTAATTTCTGCCGCCGAAATTGTACCGTCGCCATCGGTGTCAAAAATCCGCATCAACGGCGAAGACTGACCGCGACGCCCGCCGCCTTGACCTTGCTGACCGCCAGGCCCGCGCTGACCACCTTGGCCTTGCCCCTGACCGCGCTGTCCACCTCGTTGCCCACCTGGCCCTTGAGCAAAAACAGACGACTCCGTCACCATTAATACCAACGCAGCCACCAAAAGAGCCATGCCACATAGATTCAATCGAGTATTCATACGGTTCTACCTTGAGTTAAAATTTGTTAAGAGCTTATCCCACAACCTTTTCGAGCGACGCATTTTTTTACTTTGTCGCGAGGTATTGGGATAAGCACTAAGTGTGATCTCGTTACTTACTCTTAGATAAACACGATGGTTCACGTCAATCTACCGAAAATTTATTTTAAAAACAAAACGCGGCCGCCTAAAGCTGAAAAACATCAAACTTCCTTCAGCACCGCTCGCAACCGGTCCAACGCTCGCACATACCGAATACTCGCCGCCTTCACTGACAAACCAAGCTCAATCGCAACCTCTTGATTAGTAAGCTCCTCGAAATGCCGTAACGTCAACACTTCTCGATCGATTTCGTTCATCGACTCGATCGCTTGCTGAGCCAAATCAACCAACTCGCCACGGACTGCCGCTTGGCTAGGCGACGTTAAGTGATCAACAAACCGTCGCGACAAACACGACGCCGTATTACTAAAGCGATCATTTGCAATTGGTTTCGCCTCTCGCAACGTCGACCGAGACGCCGTGCTCAAATGGGTACGATGGACATTGCTGAGCGTTTGGCAGGCAACCAGCCGTAACCATAGAAAAAACGAATCAAACCCTCCACCAACGAAATGTTCCAATCGTTTTTCAGCCGCCAAATAGACTTCCTGCACCACGTCATCAGGATCAACCCGGCCACGGACCTTGCTATCGAGCCGAAAATTCACGATCTGCCAAACCCGCGGACGGTGAGTCGTAAATATCTGCGCAAACAAATCCGTCTCGCCCGCCCGCAACCGTTTCTCCAAAT
Organism: uncultured Pirellulaceae bacterium; assembly: GCA_964582115.1. Taxonomy (GTDB): domain Bacteria; phylum Planctomycetota; class Planctomycetia; order Pirellulales; family Pirellulaceae; genus Mariniblastus. The sequence continues at coordinate 734 of CAZORR010000002.1, read as the reverse complement.
CACTCTCCATCAGCACACTCACCGCTTGAACACGCCAACGAACCCCCAACCGAACACCAAATCGTTGCTAAAAGACCACCAACGACGATCTGCCATTTTTGAAAAAAGTAGTAGATAAGACTTTCCAACACGGGTTTAGATAAACTAACGACGTATGTTAACGTCCGTTAAGCAATTCAAAATTCTAACTTAATCTCGGCTCGCCGGCTATTTCATGATCACAAAAGCACCACTTTCACGGCCAACACGTTTCCTAACAAACGACCGACCGCTAAGTCCGCCATCAACCAACGCTGCATCTCCAGCCTTCCTTTCAACCACGCGAAATCTATTTTGGGTCGCGCTGGCATTCATTTTTCTTTTGCCAAAATTCGCAGCCGCACAAACCAACCCTAACAACACGTCGCAAGCTACCGCACCAAAGAACGTCGTCATCATCATGGCAGACGATCTAGGCTGGGGCGATGTTGGCTTTCATGGCGGCGTCGCTAGCACCCCCAACATTGACCAACTCGCCAAAGAAAGCGTCGAACTAACCCGGTTCTACGCCTACCCGGCATGCAGTCCCGCTCGCGCGGCGTTACTAACCGGGCGTTTCCCACAACGCTTCGGAATCGTCGGCCCAGTTGGCGGACGCCGTTCTGGCCTACCACTCGACGAAACCATCCTGCCGAAATCATTTCAATCGGTCGGATACCAAACCAGCCTAATCGGCAAATGGCACTTGGGCCACT
>CAZORR010000001.1:62034-84952 GCA_964582115.1 uncultured Pirellulaceae bacterium | reverse complement strand
AAAGACGCCTCGCGAATCTGGGTAGAAGATGAAGGAAATCGAATCGGGACTGTTGTCGTTCCACCCCCTTTCGTGAAACAACTAAAAAATTCCACTGCGGTGTTTCTCGATTTAACACCCGAAGCCAGAGTGGCTAACTTGCTGGAAGATTACGGTGATTTGTCGCCGGATAAGCTTTGCGAGTCGGTGCAAGCGATCCGCAAACGACTTGGTTTTGATTTGGCGCAGGCAGCAATCGACGCGATTGAGTCCGGTCGAATTAAAGTCGCGATTGAAATCGTGCTGGCCTATTATGATCGGACTTACATGCACGCCGCCGCAAAGTCGCCTCGGCCACCGATGACTCAATTCGCGATTGATGGTTTAAGTGACCAGCAAGTAATTGAACAACTCATTGCGTTGGTGTGATCCTGATCAACCGACTGTGATCCAATCAATCGAATCGGTTTAAGGGTTGGGGACTTCAACTGTTTTGTAAACGACCTTTTCAGTTTTAAAACCCAGTCGTTCATACAATCCGATGGCGCCTATGTTGTGTGCGGTGACCTCTAACGCGACCACTTTAGCCCCTGCCTTTTGGAAACCAGCTAAAGACTTACGTATAATCAGCGATCCAAGCCCCAGTCCGCGATAAGATTTTACAATCCCAATATTTTGAATCATGCCAACATTGGGGCCATCCATGACACCTTGGACGGTACCACAGTTGATGACCGCCTCGCGTTCTGGGTCTGCGTGTGCTAACAACCACGTTGCTTCAGGGAGGAAATTTCTGCGGCTTGTGATTTCGTTCATTAGTTTTTGGCAACCGTCGGGGTTTCCTAAACATGGAAATACGTTGGCATCCAACTCGTTACGAAAACTGCGGAATTTCGCAACACTGTGGGCCGTTAACAATCTCGGTTGCCATTCCAACAATTGAAAGTTTGGTGGCGGCGTGAGTTCGTCGAAACGGTGGTTGCGCAAGTCGAACTGCATTCGGTAACGTCTGAAGAAAACGAGCATTGCAATCCTAAAGTCAGCTACGTTGGCGTATTAAAAGTTACCAGTGGTTACGATAGTTTATGGCCGCGTCGGACGATCCACTCGATGCTCATCGCAATCGCAAACCAAGTCAGTAGCCAAATCATCAACTTCTTTTGGAAGATTCGGTTAAGTGTTCCCGTCAAAAACGTCTCTTGGTCCTGCGGCGGAATCAAAGCCTCTAACGACTCATCGCCCGATATAGTTTCGGCCAGCGACTCCATGCCGACGAAGTAGTGACCGCCAGTTCGATCCGCTAGGTCTTGCATGGCAGAATCATTGCGTTGAGGCTTGAGTTTTTCTAAATCTGGAATTGCCGCTTGAAACGATTTGACCAACACATCATTGGTGGCGGAATCAGGAATCGGCAAAATCACTTGGTATTCCCCTTCTTGGTCGACAACGCAGATGCCGTCAAAGGTTCCTGGACGCGTCGCAGCACCAGCGGATCGAAGCTCGATACTCCTGCTTTGTCCATCGGGCGAGACTAGGCTTGCGATTACCGAGTCGCTCATCAGCGGGTCGTTCTGAGCGTCTTTCAAAATGGCCTGCACACGGATTTGATCACCGACCCAGCAGCGATCTCGATCGGTCAATAAAACACCACGTTGCGAATCTCGGATCAAGCGTCCTTGAGAAGCCCAACGAATCAATTGGTCGTAATAGTCTTGGAAGAAATCAACTTCAACACGTCGAACCCTCCACATCTCTCCGCTTGCTTGAAAGAACACACGACCAGCCCCATAAAAGTGGCTGGCCAAATAAATCGGGAAATCACCGTTAACGGCGGTCGACTGATCCGAAAAATTGGCCAACACATCAGCACCGGCCTTAGGTTCATTGACTGCGTAGTAGCCGAACACGCCCTCAAATTGTCCCCATGTCGCCGAGCTTTCAGCGGCTGAATCACCCAGCCACAAATACCGCGACGCTCTGCCTTCGCGAGTGAAAGCCAGTGGATAGGCGGTGTCACCACCGAAACGGCCGAGCTTAAGTCGCGCTGATCCTTGATTAAAAAAGGCGACTGGATACAGGTCGCGAATTCGATCAATTGCTTCATCACCACGGGGCCGACGAGTCCATTCGGGCGTGTTGACGGGGCCCGCAACAAGGATAAGTCCGCCAGCTTTTTCCGCTACCCAGCGTTCAAGCATTTCGGTTTGGCGGTCGGTTAACTCCCGCCAATCGGGATCAAAAGCGATAATGCAGTCGTATTCAAACAGTTCCTCAGTGGTTTCAGGAAACGCTTCAAGTAACCGGTCCGCCTCTTGGTCAGCGCCAATTGACGCTGATTGCAACCAGACATCTGACGAAAAGTTGTCGTCGCGGTAAAGTTGATTTCTTAAAAAACGAAATTCACGACTAGGGCCGCCGGCGATCAACATGATCTTCGTTTCTCGTTGAATCGCATTTACAACCGTCTCTGCCGCGTTGTCTTTTCGGTTGGCATCACCTTCCAAGTTTTCAACTTCCACTCGGTAGCGACGTTTACCTTCTGTTTTTGCTCGTAAGTCGAATTCTAGTGGGATCGGTGTGCCATCACTGGCTAGTTCAATGGTCTGTTCGTCTTCGATTGTCTTGGCCGCAGTTTCACCATCGGGAACAGCTTCCTGATCGGCGGTCGAAGTCAACGTAACACGCACTTGTCGATTTTCAAAACCAAACGATTTTAAGACAACCGCTAGTCTGAAATCATCTTTGGGTAACACTCGTGGCGGCGCTTGAAGGTCAGCAATCGCGATGTTTTTTAAGACCTCAGTCGAACCGACTCCGACTGGGAAAACGGCCACGTTTGCATTTTCTGCGGCAGCTACAGCAGTCGGCAAAGGTAGGCCGCTGTTGGATTGTCCGTCAGAGATGACGACCACACCAGCCAGTGGACCACCGCGTTCTTTGTTGATAATGAATTGGATGGCTGCTCCGATCGTCGTCGAAGTTCCTTGAGGACGCAGAACATCGGTCCAAACGATGGCATCCTTTTCGGCCGCATCGCCTTTGTCGGTTGAGGCGTTGTTGGCGATGGGAGGCGTCTCCAGAACACTTGGCTCCGAGTCGGCCTGTGAAAACCGAAGGGCATCCCATACGGTTTGTTCCGGATTGGACAAGTCAACGATCCCCGTCAGTACCAACGCAAACAGCGACGACAGAATAAAAGACATCAACAGCCAGCTACGATTGGTCGTACCGCTTCCAAATACCGCCATCAGCCAGGAAATGCAGAAAACCGCGGCGGTAATTAAAAACAGCCAAGCCAAAACTGGCAGTACGCTCGCCAGGCTAGACCGAGTTGCCGCTAACGAAGCGGTGGCGGAAACCGGAGTAGACTGTTCTTTGGTCCAGGTTGCCAATGGGATCGGCGTAGCCGTGTCCCCAAAACGGTAGATCGACAGGTCATGTTGTTGCCGAAGGCGGTCTAAGGATTCGTCAGCGGCTAACCATTGGATCACCGAATCCATCCGAGTCGTGTTGTTGGAAGCGGTCGAAAGGTACGCTGGCAAGCCCATACTCAAACTATTGTCGATCAACACAGCGAGACGCGAATTGGTGATCAATCTTGACTCGCTACGCTGCCCCGGATTTACCAGGTAAGTGACGACACAGATGATCGCGAACACTCGCAATAAACTCAGTGTCCAACGAATTGGGCTTGGCAGCTCATGACTGTCTCGGCGGATCATCCAGATCGCGAACGTGCAAAGTGCAATCACACCAACCCAAATCAACGCAAACTGCCACCATTGCGATGTTTGGAAGATCGGTTGAAGCTCGTAATAGGTTCTCGAGTTCGCAGGAGCGTTCAAGTTAACTGCCGATTCTTAAGTAAATTTTCCGAAGGCGTGTTTCGCATCCCTTGAAGACTGGACTCTTGGAATAGAGGCGAGGCGCGAGTCCTTTAAAAAGCGGACGCTAAATCATCCAACACTTTTTGTTCGGCCTCAGAAGTCTTGTTCCCAAAACCAAGGATCCCGCCTGCCGATTCAGCAACCGCTTTGGCAGTGCCTAAGGCCGTTGTTTTCAACTGAGCGAACGCTGACTCATCCGCAGTTTCTTTGACCGCTGCAATATAACTTTTCCAAGCGTCGAGCAATTCGGCATTGGGCTGCTCCCCGAGCCATCCGCTCAAAAGTTCACTTGCCGGCGAGTCTTTGGCGATTCCAGCGGTATCGGCCGCAGTTAGAATGGCTGCTCGCTCATTGTCTTGCATCTCACGATCGGCCCAAGCGACACTCACCAGGGGGATCATTACCACAGCGGTCAACGAATCGGCCGTGACACCTGCTTTGATCAGCGCCTCCAATGCAGCCGAGTCTTTGATGCCGCTGGCGTCGGTTAACTGTTCGATTAACTCTTGATTTTTTCGACTGTCTCGAATTTTCTGCAACAGAGCCTGGTCTCGGCGCTTAAAAAACAACGACTCCATCAAGTTTCCGCGTTCGTTAACTGGATCTGACATCAAAACTACTCCGAAGCGAGCTCGCTCACTCTTTACAAAAAAACACAAGTTATTGGCATTTGGCTTCTTGGCCGGCCCGGGAACCAAAGCGAGGTTCGCTAATGATAAACGGCCAATCAACCTAAGTTCATAGTAAAACAACCGCCAAATTGCGAAAAGGGGTAGGTTTTAATTTACATTTTCCTTCGATCTGGCATTAACTTTGCTCGACGGGCATGCCGCCCCAGTTTAACGTATAGCCTGATGTCTAGTTATTATTTGGGGGGCTGCTTCGGGTTTCACCTCAAATTGACATCTCAACGTGATCTTACCGCCTGATAAACCAAGTAAATTAATTCTGTGAAATCATTGCTCCCCGCTTCAGCGCTCATTTTTCCTAAAGAGCTTTTCACCATTTTGTTCCTTTGCATGGTGTTGGTTAGTTTACCGTCGATGTCGAGCTCTGTTCGAGCATCTAATCCGCCGAGGGAAACAAAAGACTTAGAAGTTGCCGTAGAAAAACTAAACTACTGGCTCCACGGAAGCGCCGAACGAGAAGGCTGGCGGGAATATTTGTTGCTGAGCGAATTGAATACGCAAGCTGCACTTGGCGACCAAGCGGACTTAGCAGTGTTGCAAAAAATTCAATCACGCTTTGGCAGCGACAATCGTGGTCTAAAGCATCCGGTTTTCCAAGGTGTAAAGACGGCGCTTGACGATCACGTCGATCGGATTGCAGCCAGTCGCCAGAAAAGTATTCCATCACTTCTGGTCGATGCAAAATCTGAATTCACCGCGGGATCAGTTGAGTTGTTGGCTCAACAACGAGATCAAGTGATTACCGACATCGATGCATTGATCCGCCATTATCGAACAGTGCTTCCTAGTCGTAAACGAGCGTTGTTGTTCTATGACTTGCAGTTGGACCCGATCAAATCGTATTTAGCAGATTTGGAAATCGAAGTCGCGCCAGAAGTTTCCGTTGGGAAATTGGATTCTATGCTCCGTGACGTTCAAGCCGATATTGATAAAGTTGTTGAAGAGATTGATGCGATTCCAGTCACCCCCGGACCCGAGGAAAAGGAAGACGAAGAGCCTGCGGAGACAGAATCGGATGACAGTGATGATGAAAGCCTAAGTCTTAGCGCCCCTAAGGCGGATATTTTAGGACATATATTGGCTGGCGAGGGGCCAAGTGAAGATCAAGATGGAAAAACACTGAAGGAACTCGAAGTCCAAAGGGAAGTTCTTGAGGGCAAGAGAAAAGTTTTGCGTGAACGCAGAAAGAAAGTCCTGAAAGTCGATCGGCCTCGACTTCGTCAACGTTCTAAAACTGTACGGCAGTTGCGGCGATACGAACTTGTTTTCGAAAAAGTCGCTAGTAAAAAAGGCGATCCATACTTCGTGACTGTGGTGACTTCACTGAAAAAATTCAGTCGTAGCTTCCAGTATGGAACCTCTGGAAACCTTCAAGAGGAAATGCTAGATCGCCTGAATGACATTGAAGAAAACCTGACGGACCTTAACGATCCTGAAAAAGCTCGCGCTGCCAACGGCAATCTCGGCAGCTCACTAGGTTGGCTGGACGCTGCTGGACAAGCACCCTCGTTGGTGACAGCGATTCGTGCACAGCATTCAAATCCGAACGCTTATTTGTCGATCGATGGTGATTTGATCAAGGATCTGATTGCACAAACCATTTCAGACCGATCGCCTCTTCGCCAAACTGCCTTTGGGCGGTTGGTTCGTGGTTGTACCGAAACCAACGGTAGTGTTTCCTTGCAGTTGTTCGATAACCCAAACCAAATCCAAGCCCAATTGCGATTGGATGCGACCATTGCTTCGGGGGCGTTCGTACAACAAGGTAAAGTTCAAGTGTTCACGAATTCTCACGGAACACTATCAGCCGATCGTCAGATTCTGATCGGGCTAGATGGAGTGCAAGCGAGCGACACCCAGATCGATGCAAATTTCCAGTCTGTTTTCGCGGGGACTAACTCCAAGTTCGGGGTGGTAAATCGGATCGCGGAAAAAGCGTTTAAGAAAAACCAATCACAAGCAAACGATCTGGCAGCGCAACAAGCCAAAGAACAAGGGCTAACGCAATTCAACGAACGAACCGACGAACCATTGGCCAAGGCAAACGAAAACTTGCTCCGACTTCAAAGAAAGGCGCTAGGGAAATCCAATCTGTTTCCCGCCGTTCGATTCAATTCGACACAACAGCATGTTAACGTTGTCGTCAAACAAGAAACCAATGCGACGTTGGCCGCGCCCAATGTTCCACATCAGTTTGGTGTCAATCCACAAATCGGTGTTCGAATTCATGACACCCTTGTGTCCAATTATTTAGATCCGCTGTTCAGTGGAAAAACTTTTACTAACGAGGAACTGTCCGACCAAATTGCGTCATTCACCGGTGAAGCTCCTCCAGGACTAACTGGTGTGGATGAAGAAGGCGAACCCTTAGAGGGGTTTTCGATCGGCTTTACTCGGGTGCGACCGATTGAGTTTGAATTCGTAGACCAAAAAGTACGAGTGGTCGTTTCTGGGCGTAAGTTTTCCCAAGGTGAAAATGAGATTAATGCTGGTATGAAAATCATTATGGAATTTAAGGTTCATGATGACGATGGGCAGCTAAAATTTGGACGTGACGGCAAAGTTCAGTTTGAGTTTCTTGACCCAAAACGGACCACGCCAGCGTTGATCGCCTTCCGACGTTTGTTGGATGAAAGCTTAAACGAAAAATCGGAAACCGATGACCGGCAAGCCGAATTGCCGAAGAACTTGATTCCAGTCAAACAGGTTCCTCAACTGGCTGATAGCGAATTTGCCAAAAAACTTCGGCTGGTTCAGTTTCGCAGTGATGGCGGTTGGCTGTATCTCGGCTGGAATCATGAATCCAATCCCGGCGACACGTTTGGATGGATCCATGACTTGCCTGCAATCTGGAAACGATAGGTGCTGAATTCAAGGCTGAGAAAACCGGTGAGTCGTCAATCGACACGGCCTAGTAAAATTGTAATTTGAACTTCAACTTTAGAGCCTGCACTTAGCGGCAAACGAAATAGAGCGATACATCATGGCAGTTAAAAAAAATAAAGCGCGGAAAAAAGTGGCACCTAAGCAAGCTGCCAAGAAAAAATCAGTTAAGAAGGCCGCCCCGAAAAAAGCGGTGGCCCAAAAAGCAGGTGCTAAAAGTGCTACGGCTAAGAAAACAACGGCAGTTAAAGCAAAATCCACCAAAAAAACAACTGCTGCTAAAACTCGTTCGAAAGCATCCAGCGTCGACGGGATTTTAAAGCGTTACCAGAAGGAGCGAATTGCTCATGAATCAAAACTGGTATCGGTGCGAGACCAAATCCATAAACTGACAAGTAAAATCCAAACGTATCAAAAGCAGATTGTCAAATTGAAATCGCAGCAATTGGATACTGAAAACTCAATCTGCACTTTGGACATTCGACGAGACCAAGAAGTCGCTGGACTGCTTTCTTCGTTGGGAATCAACTTGGATAGCATTGCTTCCATAGGCGAGAGCGTCGGCAAAAAGAAAGTCGACAAGCCAACCCCACTGTTTGATGCGACTCATCAAGCCGATGATGCTGACAAGCCAGCGGATGAAAGTCCAACAACTCCCAGCAAGCCGCAAGTCGACATCCTGATTGCAGACAATAAGTAATCTGCGATTGTTCGTTGAGGCCTTTTCAAATGTGAGCTTCCCGCGAAACTAGCGTTCGCGGTTGCTCTTTGGTGGAGCCAACAGATGAACCACAGAATCATTCCGTCGTCATCTTCATCTACCCGACGTGCATTACAGGCATGGCAATCGTGTTAGGCTGGTTTGCGATGCGAACCGCCTTGCTGGCGCGGATGCCAGCGGCTTCTATCCGCTCAACACCATCGGCTGTGATTGACAATCCTCCGTCTTCTTCTCGTTTGATCCATCCTTTTTCACGAAAAAACCACAGGTGAAAATTTAGCATCTCACTCGAAAGATCCATCTCTTTTTCGATCGTCATCGCACCAATTCCGGGACCACCTACTGCCTGACGACGACGATTGTAAAACAGTTGCAGCAACTCATGCCGAACTTCCGCGTCGGCTCCAGTTTGTCGAGCATGATCTGCCAAGCCCTTTTGTTCCTGTCGTTCATGCTCAAGCGTCGCGTCGTAGGCCGCTCTTGCGGTCGGGTCTCGCAGCACCTCAAAAGCCTTTACGAGACCACTAAACTTGTCTTTGTCACCACCGCTATCGGGATGGAACTTGGCTGCCAAATATCGAAACATTCGCTCAATCGTGTCTTGGTTCGCATTAGAACTCAATTCAAGAATTTCGTAGTAGCTTTTGGCGTTTTTGGACATCGGCTAAATCTCGTCGTGGAAAAATTAGAGGTGAAACTTCTGATTCCACAACTAAGCAAAGACGGTACCAATTGTTTTTTGCTAACGAAACCACGGGAAAACGTGTTTAACAGACGCTGATGTTTCTTGTTTACAACATCCTTTGTTGTCTATTTAAATCATCTCGGTTGATGTTCAGTTTCATGAACCGTTAACCACGACAAAGTAACGCCGACCACTGATTGCTGTGGCAGACGTTCCGTGTGGGTTGAGAATCAGTTAAATGCCTACAACACGTAAATTCGTAATTATTAGACTCGATTTAGTTAGACAAGTCTTCGAAATTGGCAAAGTTTCGCAAGTCGTCAGCAACCCCCACGATAACAACTCCGGTAGCTGCCATAACCATTTTGGTTATCTAGCTGATTTGTTGATTTGTTTGACTTTCGTGACGACGGAGATTGCAGTGGAAGGATTTGACGAAGTAATCGAAGAGTTTTTGGTTGAGAGCTATGAAAGCCTGGACCAGCTCGACCGTGACCTGCTCGCGTTAGAGGACACTCCGGAAGATCGTGATCGGCTTGCCAGCATCTTTCGCACTATCCATACAATCAAAGGTACGTCGGGTTTCCTTGCATTTCCTAAGCTTGAAAAAGTCGCACATGTTGGCGAGAGCTTGTTGGTTCCGCTTCGCGATGGCGATTTCGACTTGACTCGGAACATGGCAGACAACCTTTTAAAAATGGTTGATGCGATTCGAGAAATCCTAGGCAACATTGAATCCAATGGTGCTGAAGGAGAACAAGAGTACAAAGACTTAGTTGCTCAGCTTGAGATTCTTCGCAACGGCGAACCTGATACATCCGACTCAGCAGAAGGCGAAGTCCAAACTGAAGTGGATCCGGCTGAAAAAGCCGTGGCCGAAAATGATCAGGGATCTCAATCGGATTCGAGTGATGACACGATCGTCACACCAGTCGGTGAAGCCAACTCAGACAAAACACCGGCCCCGAAACCCGCACCAAAACCAGCTGTCAAATCGAAAAAATCATCGAACGCTGAAGGCGATTCGTCTAGCGAAAGCCCCGATCGCACACAATCAATTGCTGACTCGACCGTTCGAATTAACGTTGATTTGCTAGACAAATTGATGAACCTAGTCGGTGAATTGGTTCTTTCTCGAAATCAGATCATTCAATATTGCGATACGATCGAAGACCCTGCGATGATCGCGGCTTCTCAACGTCTGAACTTGATCACGACTGAATTGCAAGAAGGTGTGATGAAGACGCGGATGCAACCGATTCGAAACGCGTGGAGCAAATTACCTCGCGTGGTTCGTGATCTTTCAGCGACCTGTGGCAAGGACGTCGAGGTACGGATGGAAGGCGCCGACACGGAACTGGACAAAACCATTCTGGAAGCCCTTAAGGATCCGCTGACTCATATTGTTCGTAATTCGGTTGATCATGGAATCGAATCCGCAGAAGTTCGCGAGAGCAATGGTAAGCCTGCCAAAGGGGTGTTGTGTCTAAGAGCGTTTCACGAAGGTGGCCACGTCAATGTCGAGATTGCTGATGATGGCGGCGGCATCAACTCCGAACGAATTCGTGATAAAGCAATTGAAAAAGGCCTGATCACTGACGAACAGGCCCAACGAATGAGTGAGCGTGAACTCATCAATTTGATCTTGTTGCCGGGCTTTTCAACGGCCGCCGAGGTAACCAACGTTTCGGGTCGTGGCGTTGGAATGGATGTCGTGAAGACAAACATCGAACGAATTGGTGGAACGCTTGATATTCAAAGCGTTCTGGGCCAAGGCACCACGCTTCGCATCAAGATTCCGCTAACGTTGGCGATTGTTCCGGCTCTGATTGTCAAAACTGACGGTGATCAATACGCGATTCCTCAGGTCAGCTTGTTGGAGTTGCTTCGCTTGGACAGTGAGCGCGCCCGCAATCAGATTGAGTTCATCCATGATACTCCAGTCTATCGCTTGCGAGGTAACTTACTGCCACTGGTTTATCTTGATGAACAGCTGGAACTTCGCCAAAGAAGCAATTCAGAAGAACAACAGGACAGTGTCAACATCGTCGTTTTACAAGCCGACGAACAGCCTTTTGGTTTGGTTGTGGACACCATCACCGACACTCAAGAAATCGTGGTTAAGCCACTCGGTTGTCACTTGAAAAACGTTGCTACTTATGCGGGCACGACCATCATGGGCGACGGCACAGTGGCCTTGATTCTAGATGTGTTTGGGTTGGCCAGTAAGAGTTCTGTGCTCAGCGAGCATAGTAAGCGAGAATTAAAAAATGATGAATCCGACGGCGTTGAGCAAAATAGTAATCGAACTGAAATGCTAATCGTAGATCCAGGCGATCAATCTCGCGCTGCGATTCAGCTTTCATCGGTTGCCCGTTTGGAAGAATTCGATTCATCGAAAATTGAACGCTCAGGGCACTCCGATGTGGTTCAGTATCGCGGGAAGATCATGCCACTGATCTACCTCAATGGGTACTCTCCTGCAAACGACAGCGAGAATGCAACTCGGCTCAACACAGTTGTATTTGCGAACAACGAAAATAGCGTTGGAATTGTCGTCGGCAAAATTCTGGACATTGTCCACGAACGGCTTGATATGAGCGATGGAGAGCTGCCTTCTCGGTGCGTTGTTCATGATCGCGTGACAGAAATTATCGATCTGGCTGAGATTGTCGGCGCCAATTATCCCGAACTGCTTGTCTGAACAAATACTCAAGCCATTTCGGCTCTTAATTCAAGGAAAAACCATGTCCGAAACAAATCCAAGTCGCGAATCATATTGCACATTTCGCCTCGGCAGCCTGAATCTGGGTGTCGAAGTCAGTGATGTACAAGAAGTCATTCGTTATCAACCTACCACCCGCGTGCCATTGACATCTTCGGTCGTCCACGGGTTGATGAATCTTCGTGGCCAGATCGTCACCGCACTTGACCTCCGTTCACGATTGGGGTTACCCGCTAGTGAAAGCGAAAAACAACTGATGAATGTTGTCGTCCGTTCTCCGGACGGGCCCATCAGCTTGCTGGTTGATGAAATTGGGGATGTGGTCGAAGTCGATCAAGAACGATTTGAACCACCTCCTGAAACTCTCAAAGGAGTTCATCGCGAATTTATTCGAGGAGCGATGAAGTTAGAAAACGAGCTGCTGCTTCTTTTAGATACCGTCAGCGTACTTCGCGTTGATGCAGCGTGATCAAAAACTCAACACTACTTTTTAATAACCAAGTCAATAACGTACCAAGGAAATCCATTGTGTCATTTTTTAAACAACTAACTGTTAAAGTCAAAATTTACGCACTGGTTGCAGTATGTGCTGCAGCTTTCATTTTATTCGGATTGTTCATGCAGAACACGTTGAGTGTCGCCAAAGTGAATGGGCCCTACTACAACCGCATTGTGCAGGGTAAAGACCTGATCGCAGATATTCTGCCACCACCGAACTACATCATTGAATCTTACTTAATGGCACTTCACATGGCCAATGAAGTAGAAGCTGGAGTGGACCAAGCAACATTGCAAGCAAATGTTGATCGCTGTGCCGTATTAAAAGCTGAATTCGATGATCGCCACGATTATTGGGTGAAGGATCTTCCTGAGGGTAAAATGAAAACAATAAAGACGGTGTATTGCTATGAGCCAGCAATTGCGTTTTACCAAGTAATGAATGACGAGTTTATTCCAGCCTGTCTTGCTGGCGATGCTGACAAAGCTAACGAGTTGGCCAGGGGCGCGATGCGTCGTCACTATGAAACTCACCGCAAGTCGATCGACCAAGTTGTGGCAATGGCCTCGACTCAAGCGAGCAGCGATGAAGCTGAAGCAGCAGCCGTTGTATCTAGTCGGACTGCAATGTCGATCATTTCAAGTTTTGTAGTCCTTGGGGTCATTGGAATTTTCGGGTGGTATACCGCTCGCGAAACAATCAACCCGCTTCGTGGTTCAGCTACACGTCTTCAATTCTTGTCAAAAAATGACATGACAAATGTTAGCCACCGTTTAAGAAGGAACGCTGAAAATGCATCCGATCAGGCAACTATGGCTAGTGGTGCCGCAGAAGAAGTAAGTGCTAATGCACAGTCACTAGCAACTGCGGTCGAGCAGTTCGAGGCGAGCATCAAAGAGATTGCTTCCAATTCATCGACCGCCGCTGGCATTGCTCGCGAGGCAGTTGAAGCCGCCGACGCGACCAACTCAACGATCACCCGTCTCGGTGAAAGTAGTTCCGAAATTGGCAATGTAATCAAGGTCATCAATTCGATCGCCGAACAAACGAACTTGCTTGCCTTGAACGCGACGATCGAAGCCGCACGTGCTGGTGAAGCCGGTAAAGGCTTTGCAGTGGTTGCTAACGAAGTCAAAGAGCTGGCAAAAGAAACTAGCAAAGCTACCGAAGAAATCATTGATCGAATCGAAACGATTCAAACTGGCACCCAAGAGGCTGTCGGTGCAATCGGTCGTGTAAGCGAAGTCATCTCGCAAATTAACGAAAGCCAAACTGCGATTGCTGGTGCTGTTGAAGAACAGACTGCAATGACTTCCGAAATTTCTCGCAACATATCGGAAGTTGCAATCGGTAGCGGCGAAATTGCTCGCAGTATCTCAATGGTCGCCGAAACGGCTGCCAATACAGCCAGTGGATCAGATGAAACACTGTCAACTGCGGCCGATATCGAGTCGATGGCTGGTGAACTGTTGAAACTTGTTGGTGAAACAGGTGCAGCGTCAGGACGCATCGCTGACGCACCATCGTTTGCATCAGCCGATAAGTCTACAGGAGGCAAGTACTGCTTGCCTGCCGCTGATCCAACGATTGCGAAAACTGTTTAGGTGTGGTTGCTGCACCGTTGCTTCACGGTCCAAGAAGGATCGTGGAGCGGTGCGTTTGTTGAAGCAAAAAGGAAAGATACATGTCAAAAGTACTTATTATCGATGACTCCCGGGCCATGCGACAGATCATTGGAAAGATCATGAAGCAACTTGGTTTCGAAATATTCGAAGCAGGTGATGGAAAAGAAGGCATTGATCAACTGGAACAACACAAGGACGAAGTTGAACTGGTGTTAGTTGATTGGAATATGCCTGTCATGAATGGCTATGAATTCGTCCAGGCAGTCCGTGCTCAAGACGAATTTGCCAATCACAAACTCGTCATGGTAACAACCGAAACTGAGCCAACTCAAATGGCCAAAGCACTGATGGCTGGCGTTGACGAATTCGTCATGAAGCCTTTCACAAGTGAGATCCTGATTGAGAAACTGATGTTGATCGGTGTAAACATGTCAGAATCACAAACGATCTAAGCCAAACCATTTTTTAGTAATGAAATAGTTCGAGTGCCACTGGCATCGGCTTCCAGAATTTACCCTCCCCTTAAGTATTTGCTAAACCGAGTCATTTTATGAACAAGAATACAATATCAAACGAATCAGTAGACGACCTTAAAAAACGTCTGCTCAACTGTAACAACGAGGCACTCGTTTTTCCTGCTGTTGCAACAGAAGCAATTGAACTTACCAACGATCCTAGTTTTTCGATGGCAGAACTTGCTTGTCTGGTCGAACGAGACCCGAAGCTTACTACTGAGCTACTCTCGCTCGCCAACAGCCCACTTTTCGCTGGCTCTTCACCAGTGAGCAGCATTCACCAATCAATTGTAAGGTTGGGGGTGAAGCAGTGTCGCAACATGATCCTTTCGGTTTGTGTTTCTGGCATGATGAAAAAGATATCGATAGACCAAGAATGGATGCGCTCGTTGCTTTGGAGGCATAGTTTTACGACAGCCTCGGCATGTTTGTACCTCAATCGCACCTTCGGGCTGGGTTTCCAAGGCGAAGAGTTTACTGCTGGTCTCTTACATGACATTGGCAGGACATTGTTTGCTGTTGTCGATATTGAAAAGTTTGAAATCGCTGATTCGCTAAATATCAATGAAGGCAAAAGTCAGTTGGCCAGAGAAACGGAAGTTTTCGGAATCGACCATTGTGAGTTTGGGGCATGGTTTGCCACAAATAATCAACTCCCAGAGTCACTCGTTGAGGTGATCAGGTGGCACCATGAACCAAGTCAAGAGAATCCTCATCAGAAGCTGATCGCCTTGGTGGCAGCCAGCGACCAAGTTGCTAACCAAATTCACCTCTTGGAAGAACCCACTGACTACGATCCGAAAGAAAACGTAGCGGTCGGCATTTTGAGTGAAGCATACGACAGAAACTTCACTGATAAGTTTTGCGAAATTGCCCCGCAACTGGTCAGCGATGTTCGCAATATGGCCGGAGTCGACTCCGATTGCGAACAGAAGGCGGTTTAATGAATACTCAAATCAAAGTCATGCTTTGTGACGATTCTTCGACAATGCGAAGGCTCATCAAAGCAGCGTTAAAAAAAGAACCAAGGCTGAACGTCGTATACGAAGCAAAAGATGGCCAAGACGCGATTAACAACCTTGAACGAGCTTGCCCTGATATCGTGGTGATGGATGTCGAAATGCCTGTCATGGACGGCATTGTTGCAACGCGAGAAATTCGCCGACGTAAACCTTCGTTGCCCATCGTCATGTTTAGTTCGCTTACCCAACGAGGTGCGGAAGCAACACTAGATGCCATTTCCGCCGGTGCGAATGGTTTTGCGGTGAAGCCAGCGGCTTCTGGTCATATCGACAATGCGCTTGAGCAATTGAAAACAGATTTGTTGCCAAAGCTCTTGCATTTGGTTGATGCGAAATTAAAAACCAAATCACGCAAGACGGCTGCAACCAAGCGTAGGACCATTGCAAATGAATCGCCATCAAAATCAAAGCATCGCGTCGATGCAATTGCGATAGGCGTCTCGACGGGCGGTCCCGACGCGCTCGCGAAACTGCTGTTGGATATTCCTAAAACCCTGCCGGTTCCGATACTAATTGCTCAACACATGCCGCCAGTATTCACCGAGTTATTGGCAAAAAGACTGTCAGCACGGACCGGACATCGCGTTCGCGAAGCGGTAGATGGTGAAATCGTAACAAGCGGTCGCGTATTCTTGGCCCCCGGAGACTACCACTTAACCGTTGGCCGGCGAGGAACATCAGTACGCGTTCAGCTTAACCAAGAACCAGCCGAAAATTCTTGTCGTCCAGCCGTCGATCCGCTATTTCGATCGGTTGCCGAGTGTTTTGGGAGGCATGCGATTGGACTTGTTCTTACTGGCATGGGAGAAGACGGAGCCCTTGGTGCCGCTGAAATCAAGTCCAGTGGCGGAACCGTTATCGTCCAAGATCAACCTTCGAGTGTGATCTGGGGAATGCCAGGGAAAGTCGTTTCCGCTGGATGTGCCGACCAAATTTTACCACTAAACCAGATCGCGGGTGAATTGGCACGTCAAGTGTCACGTCGTCCACTTCGATCCGCGACTTCAGTTTAGAAAGACTCAACCAATGATACTTACCGATCCAGATATTGAATTCCTAAGCGGAGTCGTAGCCGAGTTTTCCGGCAACGTGATAACGCCGCGACAAGCTTACATGCTAGAACAGCAACTCAAGCCTGTAGCAAAAAGCGTTGGATTGACTAGCGTTACTGAGCTAGTTGGCAAGATGCGAAAAACTCCTAGCTCAATTTTGTCGACGCAAGTCGCCGAGGCCGTTACGGTCAATGAAACCAGCTTTTTTCGGGACAACCATCCGTTTGTTGCGTTGGAGAAAAAAGTAATTCCGGATTTGATCGCTAAAAATCAAGCAACGAAGAAACTCCGAATATGGTGTGCAGCTTGTTCCTGTGGCCAAGAGCCCTACACGATTGCCATGGTTCTCCGAGAAAGTTTCCCACAGCTGAAAAATTGGAAAGTAGAAATCATCGCGACAGATTTGTCAGATGAGATGCTCCAGAAATCTAAATCCGGCCTGTACTCTCAATTGGAAGTGAATCGTGGGTTGCCAGTCAAGAAGTTGATTAAATTTTTCGACCGAAACGGATCAAATTGGCAAGTAAAAAAAGAATTACGAGACCTGATTCAATTTCGCCGTTTGAATTTGACAGCCGCATTTCCGCAGCTGGGCGAGTTCGACATCGTGTTTATTAGAAACGTTTTGATTTATTTTGATCAAAGCACAAAAGCCCAAATATTAAATCGTGTTCGGCGCGTTATGCGTTCGGATGGTTATCTGTTCATTGGCTCAGCCGAAACTACCATCGGATTGGGCGTGCCTTTTAAGAGGGAAGAAGTAGATGTCTCAGTTTGCTACAGACCAAACAACTAATAACGAATGTTCGAATGTGCGTGTCAGCGCGGATGACATCGCCCAGATGGCAAGTGATCTCTTTACAGCGATGCTCAAAATGCCGTTTGATTCAACCTTGCGCGAACCATTCGTGCCAACAGCCAGCGCCGTCCAGTCGACGATCCAGATCGAAGGAGATTGGCAGGCAGAATTTCGTGTAATTGCACCTATAAAACTCGCCTCCGAAATAGCGAGTGCTATGTTTGAATTGAATGGAGACGAAACTACCAAACATGACATTAGTGATGCAATGGGGGAAATCGTAAACGTCATTGGTGGTAACGCTAAAGGCATTGCTGATGGCAATTGCAAATTGTCTCTTCCTTGTGTTGCCAACTATCAAAGCCAACAAGACACACCGACACTCGAAACAACTTTTGAATGCATGAGTCATCCTTTTACCATCCAGTTGGTTGAAAAAAAATAAATTGATTCCTGTTTTCCAGCACTCCCTAAATTAAAGATTAGTTATGAAAGTTCTTATTGTAGATGACAGTAAAGCGATGCGGATGATCGTCAAACGCACACTTAAGCTTGCCGGTTTCGACGACCTGGAGTTCGTTGAAGCAGGTAACGGCGTTGAAGCAATCGCGCAGATTGCTGCCGAAAATCCAGACGTGGTATTTTCCGATTGGAATATGCCGGAAATGAATGGTATCGAATTGCTCAAAAAGCTTCGAGCTGACGGCAATCAGATCAAACTGGGGTTCATTACCTCAGAAAACAGCCCTGCGACAAAGCAAGAAGCGATGGACGCCGGCGCGTCATTCGTAATCAACAAGCCATTCACACCAGAATCATTCAAGAGCGTACTGCAACCAGTTCTGGCTTAAACTAACCAATTTTTCACGTAAACAGTAAGTAATAAAATGACAACTGCACAAATTACAACCGATCAACTGGCAACACTATTAGACGGACTTTTTGGATCGGAATCGAAATCCGCACCCGTTGAAACACCTGTACCAATCGACAACCCGCGAGTGGTTGCGACCTACAACGATTTGGAAGGAAACTTTCACTTTGCGATAACATGCGAACTGAGCGTTGCGAACAGTTTGGGAGCTGCACTTTCTATGATCCCACCTGGCGGAGCCGAAGATGCAACCGCTGAAGGCACGGTTCCCGCGAATATTGCAGAAAACACCTATGAAGTTCTCAATATTTGTTCTGCCGTGTTTGCCGACTATCACCAACACCGAATTGTTTTGGACAAAATGTACGTGCCGGGTGACGCAATTGATGACCAGATCGTTAGTGCGGTCGACAGTGCTGACTGCTTACTTCAGGTCCAGTATGAATTGGAACGATATCAATCTGGAAAAATTTCATTGTTGAAAATCGCTTAATCAAAGTTTGAAGTCTGATAGAGGCCTCGACTAGCGATGAGATACACAAATTTCTTTTCACCGACCAATTAAACAAAAAATCTCTAGGATAGGAAAATGATCAATAAACTGCTCTCTCGAAATTCAAAGCCTACAAAACTAAGTCATGCCGATGCAATCGAACTGCAAGAATGCAGATCCAAGCTTGATGCGATCAGTCGTTCGCAGGCTGTGATTGAATTCGAACTCGATGGCACGATCACCTAC
This sequence comes from uncultured Pirellulaceae bacterium, assembly GCA_964582115.1. GTDB lineage: Bacteria > Planctomycetota > Planctomycetia > Pirellulales > Pirellulaceae > Mariniblastus. Next base: position 66,258 of record CAZORR010000001.1, on the reverse strand, counting down.
GCCAACGAGAACTTTCTTGCGGCGTTGGGATACAGCCTCGATGAAATTGTAGGAAAGCATCATCGGATTTTTGTTGATCCGGCTGAAAGTGAGAGCCCTGAATATGCTGGTTTTTGGAAGGCTTTGAACCAGGGTGATTTTCATTCGGGGCAGTTTAATCGATTTCGTAAGGATGGCGCTGAAATTTGGATTCAAGCCATGTACTATCCAGTCATTGGCATGAACGGTAAGCCGAGTAAGGTGGTTAAGTTCGCTTCGGACATCACTGAACAAGTTTGTCTTCAAAAAAGAGCAGCTGACGCTGGCGTTGCTGTTTCATCAAGCATCGAAGAGATGGTTGAGACAATTTCGGAGATCTCAGGGCATATCCATCAGACAGCTGATATGGCCACAACAACTGAACAACAAGTGGATGCAACCACGCAGTCAGTGACTCGTCTGGATGAAAGCAGTCGTGAAATTGAAAAGATTGTCGAATTGATTCGCAGCTTGGCCGACCAAACCAACTTGCTCGCACTCAATGCAACCATTGAGTCCGCAAGGGCAGGGGAAGCTGGGAAGGGGTTTGCTGTCGTTGCTAACGAAGTTAAAGAACTGGCTAAACAAACGGCGGATGCGACACAGAACATCGATACATCCGTTGTTAACATACGCGGCTTGGTCTTGGAATGTGTTCAGTCGACAAATCAGGTCACCGAACAAATCCGCAGCGTAACCGAAAGCATGGTTTCGGTGAGTTCGGCTATCGAAGAACAATCTGCAACGATGACTTCGTTGAAAGAAACGGCATCGCACCTTCGAAATTGATCTGGCCGCTATGAAACGCCAGCAAGAAGTTTTTTGTAGTGGGTGAGGCTGTGAATCCCAGGCGAGGTGTCGAGCTTCGCGCCTCGCCGCCTCGTCCACTACGTTTTTTCGGAGTTATCAATTCGCGTTGATTCATATCCATCTGCGGTTTAAAAATATCATGTGTTAATCAGAAAACTTCGCCCAAGAAATGAACTCTGAACCATGAAAACCTTAACCAAAGAACTTTGGATGGAAGTGCCCGAACGTCGTGCGATTGTGTCGCTTCACCGCGAGGTCGAACAGTTAGTTGCCGAGAGTGGCGTTCAAGACGGCATGGTCTTAGTCAACGCGATGCATATCACCGCAAGCGTGTTCATCAACGATAACGAATCTGGTTTGCACGCGGACTACGAGCGTTGGCTGGAGAAATTAGTGCCCTTCAACGCCGGCGCGGATCCACAGCATGGCGGGTACTTGCACAATCGTACTGGAGAAGACAACGCCGATGCTCACCACAAACGACAGATCATGGGGCGCGAGGTTGTAGTGGCAATCACCGACGGCCAATTGCACCTCGGCCCTTGGGAGCACATTTTCTATTACGAATTCGACGGCCGACGACGCAAACGAATCCTCGTGAAGATCATGGGCCAGTAAAATAAACGCTAGCGGAAAAAATAATAAGAATGTAAGACTGGTAAACGTCATCTTTTACGAACGGTAGATCCAGTATGCGAAAGCGTTTTTTGCAGCGTTGCAAAGGCTTGATTGTTAGCTTAATTGCGATAGAGGGGCAAGATGTTAAAGCAAGTGCCAGCAAGGGTGCTGTTGCGTTACCAAAGAAAGGGGCCTCCTATCGCACCGGCGATGGTTTTCCGTTTCTTTTTATCGTCAGTGAATCGGGAATGCACTTGGCGATGCCTGACAAGCAGGCTGTCTATACCCGTCGCCCGGCAAACGGATTATTCGGGCTGCATCAGAACATGGGCTTCTTGTAATTCCGTGAACATCGAAACACAGCGAGGAATGATCACTTATTACTATGTCGAATCTGGAAAAACGCTATTGAAAGCGTAACGATATTGCCGAATAGGCCGTTAACGGTGACTTTATCAATTGTAGCGATAAAACCGAAAATACTGAATTTAGCCACAAATCTTAGATGTCCAGCTTTCAATCTCTCAAACAGCTTCGAGTTAACTGGCTGTTGTTTTCGTGTCTAACCGCGGTATTACTTTTTGCTTCGCCTGCGACCGCCCAGCAGTACCGATTTGGCGATCTAGGGAACCAAGCTTGGTCTGGTAACGACTCACCCCAACACTACCAATTCCACAGTGCTGGGTACCAGCAGGATTCGGAAGCATCTTCTGATAGCTTCACGGATGCCGCACCCGATTTCAAAGCAGGAACAGACGAATCGGAACCCGAAGAAATCGATTTGGAAGAATTGGCGAAGCAGGTTGCGGCTTTGCAAGAAAAAGACTTGCCACCGTACACCGCAGGCTACGATGGTGGGTTCAGAATCAAACCTCGAGACAAAAAAAAGAATCCCTTCGATCTAAAAGTCAACGGGCGTTTGCAATTCCGTTGGGCGGCGTTTTCACGTGATCGTGATACGTTCACAAACCGACTTGGTACGATCGGTGTGCCGAGTCGAAATGATTTTGAGATTGAGCGCGGACGTTTGGAATTCAAAGGAAATATTTTAGACCCAAAAACTAAATTCTATTTCAATTTGGACGCCGACACCGATGACAATCATGAAGTGATTTTCCATGACTTTTGGTTTGACCGTGTCATCAATGACCACCTTACAGTGCGTGTCGGTAAGGCCAAAGTGCCCGGTAGTTATGAGTGGCTGGAGTCATCGACATCAACTCGTTTCGCTGACCGATCGGTAGCCACGACGTACTTCCGAGCCGACCGTAGTCTCGGGGTTTGGTTTCTCGGTGAAACCGATAATCGCACGTACTATCAACTTGCCGTTACCAACGGATTCGTCACGACCGATTTAGAGCCAGAAGATGTCGACAACAACTTTGCTTATACATTGTTGACCCACCGGGATTTTGGTAGTGATTTCGGCAAAGGACATTCAGACTTAGAGTGGCATGCTGCTCCGTCAACTCGTATCGGTACCTCGATTTCTTACACCAACACAAATCCTTTGGACGGCGACGTGCCGTCACTCGAACAAAATTTTGCAAGAGTAAGCGATGGTGCTCGCTTGACCGATACTGGAGCACTGACGCCAGGATTAACGATCAACGACTTCGATCAGTATTTCCTATCCACATTTATTTCTGGTAAGTGGCGTGGCTTCAGCTACAACGCGGAATACTACGCTCGATGGTTGCAAAACTTCGGCACCGTTGAAGGTCCCAGTACCAGTATCAACAGCTTATTCGATAGTGGTTTCTATGTTGATGTCGGTTACTTCTTGGTTCCAGAGCGGCTGGAATTGAACGCACGCGTTTCGCAGATCGATGGTCTGTTCGGGGACTCTTGGGAGTACGCGGCTGGTTGGAACTACTTCATCAATGGAACTCATAAGAATAAGTTGAGCTTCGATGCGACGGTGTTGGATGGAATTCCAACGAGTAGCTCAAGCCCGAACTTTGAACTCGGGCAAGACGGGATTTTGTATCGCTTGCAGTACCAAATTGCGTTTTAAGTTATCAAAAGTTCTCAACGCCTTGAGATACCTCCAAGGAGTTGTCTCGCTGACGCCTGCCGGCAGATTTTACCGGCGTCGTCGTGTCAATGCTATGATCGAACAACAAGATAGCAGAGCTAACGTAGACGGTTCAGGGACGGCAGTCGTTGTGACGGTGGCTGTATTAAGGATTACGAAATCTTCTGCCTCGAGTATGTTGTCACTGAAGGTGTCACGTACGGGTAGTTCGCCGAAGGCGCCGTTGATAGCTAGAGAAGCATCTACAATTTGCAAATCGTTAATTGCGTCAACGACGTCCAGCCCTTGAACAACTTCGCCAAACACAGTGAATCCTTCGTCGACCGTATCAAGGAAACTGTTGTCGTCAGATAGGTTGAAAAAGAACTGACTCGTAGCGCTGTCAACTTGTCCACCAACTCTTGCAAAAGCTATCGTCCCTCGTAAATTCGAGCGACCGAACTCGTTTTCAATCGGTGGTTGAACTGTAAGCGGAGAAGTGTTTGCCTGGAAACCGCCCCCCTGTACGACGAAGTCAGTTACGGACCGGTGAAAGATGGTGTCGTCGTAATCGCCTCGAGTTACATATCCAAGGAAGTTCTCTACTGAGATTGGAGCTTCTTCAGCGAACAACTCAATAACAATGTCGCCAAAGTTCGTATCAAAGGTGACTGTTTGAGCAAGTGTGTCTGAAGTCAAGCATAATGTAGCAATTAAAAGAACTGCTGAGGTGTATGAGTGGCGTAGCATGGCGGTGATGG
>CAZORR010000001.1:58449-61934 GCA_964582115.1 uncultured Pirellulaceae bacterium | reverse complement strand
AGCCGCCGACGGCTGCGGACGAATCATAAAACCCGCAGCTCACTTACTCGGTTTCTGGTTCTACAGGTTCCAACAGTTCGAGCCCAAGCTCTTTGCCCTTGTCGACCGCAGGGATTCCAATCGCCATCCATTCGGGTTCGGGCGCATCCTTTAGGTAATGATCAAAGAACTGCTGCATTCGAACGGCAAAGTCGCGACGGTTTTTATCGCCCATCACCCAATGAGGGTTGCCGTTGTAGTTCAGCATCCACACCGGTTTCTCCAAACGACGAAGCGCCACGAATAACTCAATCCCTTGGTACCACGGAACTGCGCCGTCTTTGTCGTTGTGTAAAATCAAAAGAGGTGTGTTGATTTTGTCCGCATAAAACACTGGTGAATTTCGAATGTACTTATCCCGAGCCGACCAGAGATCTTCTCCGATTCGACTTTGGGTTTGTTCGTACTGAAACATGCGGCTCATGCCGCTGCCCCAGCGAATGCCACCATAAGCGCTCGTCATATTCGAAACCGGTGCACCCGATTCAGCACAGGCGAACATGTCCGTTTGGGTTACAAGGTAGGCCGTTTGATAGCCGCCCCAGCTGTGGCCTTGCATGCCAATTTTTTCTTCGTCAATGAAACCTTGATTCACTAGGTTTTCGACACCCGGTAAAATCGCATTGGCAGCACTTTGACCGGGCTCGCCAGTCGTGTACGGGATATCCGGAATGAACACCACGTAGCCGCGGCTCACATAGAAACTAAAGTTAATGGTTGAACGGCCTGCCGCAGGAGCGTAGTACCGATGCAGATTGTTTGAATTGCGTTCATAAAAGTAGACCATTAACGGGTACTTCTTGGACGGGTTGAATCCATCGGGCTTATAAAGCAGACCATCGAGTTCCTGGTCATCTTTGCTTTTCCAGTGAACAAGTTCAGCTGTGCCCCATGCGAAGTTTGCTTGTTGTGGATTCATATCGCTCAAGCGGTGGATTTTTTTCAGGCCCATGTCGCTGTACCAAAGATCGGGGCACATCTGAAAAGTGCTGCGGCTGAAGATGATTCGATCGGATTCTTGTGCCTTGTTTAAGCTGCCGATGTTTTCGTCCAGCATGATCAGTTTGGCCAGTCGGTCGGTTGCGCCTTCAACTCCATTGGCTGGATTCAATTGCCAAAAACCACTCGCTTTCGTCTGCAGGTTCATTGCACTAAGCAGCATGGGCTGTTCGGGTGCGATCGAACGCATTTCGCTGTCGAGCTGGCGATACCGAAATTGAATTTCGTTTTCACGGCCGTACCCTGCGGTGACGCAAACCGGTTTCTTTTCCCCGGTCGGGTCCAATTGCCAGATGTCGTAACGGTCGTAAACAAGGATTGCTTCGTCGTTGTCTAGCCAGCCAGCGGATCCGTATGCCCTAGCGGTGCTCGGCCGGTCGTGAAGTTCATTGTAGAGCGGGAACTCGATGCCTTTGCTGATATTGATTGGTGCGCTGTCCGCGTTGGTAGTTGATTTGGCGAACCAGCTTTGCTGGGTTCCATCGAACCAAGTGATGAATTTCCCGTCGGGCGACATGCCAGCAACAGATTCAACTCGTCCAAGGATTTGTTCTCGTTTACCGGTGTCAAGGTTTACCAGCCACGCATCCCGAAATCCTGGAAGAGCCCAAGACATCATTTTTCGGTACGGGAAATCAGTATTGGCCAGTGCAAGTTTTGATGGACTGCGAGCGTCGATTTCGATGTCGGGGATTTCGAGCGTCGCAAGCTGAACGATTTTTTCGCTCTTAAGAACATAGGCCGCGCGGTAGTCGCGCTTTCTTTCGCGTTCGGCTTCTAGTAATTGTTGCGGTTGAAGTTGCGGGTCTTGCCAATGCCATACGTCAAGTTTGGCAACGTCTTCATCTTCGTCGGTTTCTAGGTCACCTTTGCGTTGTTCCAAAACGGTTTCTGGAATCGGAGCGGTTTCGAAATACAGCCGCTTTCCATCTTCGGAAAAAAACTGTGACGAATTTGGAGCAACCCACCATCCTTCTGGAATTCCTTTGCCGCCTTCGGTCGCGATTTTTTCGGCTCGTTTGGTTTTGTCGGTCCAGTGATATAACGACAACGAAGAAGTTTTCGCATCATAGTCGTCTTTGTCGGTGATGAAGGCGAGGTGAGTTCCCGATTCGTTGAACGCAAGGCCTTTGTAGTTGCCCTGTCCTTCGGCGACCTTGGTTTTTTTAAGCGTTTTCAGGTTGATGACGTAAGCACCGTCGGTCGACTGAATCGCATTAGGTTTGGGATTTGGTTTGGATTTCTCTTGTTCTTTGTCGGCGCTCTTGGCTTTGCCGTTTTGGTCGTTTTCAATATCAACCGATGTTGCAAACGCGATCGCTTCGCCGTGTTTACTGAACACAAACGATGTCACATCGGGGAAAGTACGTTGAACTCCGGACGGTAGGTTTATCAGTGTCAGTGGTTTGCCGGGAGACTTCTCTTTCATTTCTTTGTCTGAGTCAGCTGAATCCGATTGTTCAGGCTTCTGCTGTTTCTTGTCTAGGTTCTCTTTTTCGTTACTCTTCTTTTTCTCGTTGCTCTTCGCCTTCTTGTCAGGTGTTTCTTCCGTCGAAGATTTTTTGGTTGTCGATCGCTTCTTTAGTTTGACCGGCTTGGTTGGACGTTCGAGTCCTGACTCGGTTACTTCATACGTCTCGTTGACGGTAGGCTTTGTGGTCTTTAGCTCGTCGTTCGTGTCAGTGTCTCGCAAAAGGCAGGCAACCCAGTCACCGTTCTTCTCCGGAGTGCGGAAGGACATGACATTGTCGATCGTCGTCAGTTCGCCTGTCGCAAGTTCCAAGATTTGAAATGTTGGCTTGGGCAGGTTTTCAGATTTGCTTTTATCTTTGTTTTTTTTAAGCTGCTTGAGCTTGGCTTTTGATGGAGTGATTCGATAAAGAGCGAACTTGCTGTCCCAAGTAAATCGTGGGTCGGCACCTCGCTGAACGATGTACTGCTTTTCTGAATCAAGGTTGCGGAAAGTAACGGTTGCCTCGCCGTCGATGGAACCGTTTTGCACAGAGAACAACGCCCATTTCCCGTCGCGAGAAATTCCCGAACGCGTCATCGTGTTCCAGACGTCGTAGTCGGCGTGATCAAGCTGTTTTTTGGAGAGGTCCTGTTGAGCGTTGATCGAACTGCTAAAAAAAATCGCCAAAACAACGATGTTGACGGCAAGCTGTAGCGGGCGAAAAGTCATTCCGGTTCCGTGGGGTAGATGTTAGTCAAGTTGAGGATCGGTTCGTCCACTAGAATAATCTCTCGTCCCGTCGGTTGGTCTTGCCGGATGCAGAATCGAACATGTTTCCCGCGTAATTGTGGATTCATAAAAATCGGGGAGTAATTCTAGATACACTCCATCGTTTTAACTGCTATGACTGGACGATTCGGGGGCCTGTGTTTCTCGACTTCACTGCGTTGCTATCACCGATAAATCCCCGAGATTTTCAGCTCAACACTCTTTG
>CAZORR010000001.1:17446-58349 GCA_964582115.1 uncultured Pirellulaceae bacterium | reverse complement strand
CGACTTTCCTAGTGGCTTTACGCTAAATATCAACGATGGCGTGGTTGGTCTGGGCGTAGAAATTAACAACGCAATCATCAACATCGCAGGCGGAGAAGTCGCGTTGGGGGCAAACGATCTGAGCGAAGGAGTGAACAACTTCAACAATACAATCACGGTTACTGGTGGCGAAGTTGGTGGTTTTTTTCAGCTGCGAGGTAGTTCGACGCTTGAGCTTGCTGGCGGAACAATTGAGAGTTTTGGAACACTAGCGAACGCAACGGCAACCGTGACGGGTGGGGCATTCACACTGGTCGATAACAATGGAGAGCTAAATATTTTTGGTGGAGATTTCAACACCTTTCGAACGCTCGGAAACAGTGCGCTTAATAGTACGGTTAACTTGTTCGGCACTGGCTTCGCGATCGACGGCGTTCCCATCGAAGGTCTGTCACTTGACAGTGCTTTTGAAATTGACGTTCGAGACGTGGTACTTTCTGGGACACTCAGTGATGGATCTGCTTTTTCCAACTTTCTCGATTCGACAACGCCACAAGGGGATTTAGATTTTGGTCCTTTCGCTACTTTGGCCGATTTGCAAGCAGTGCCAGGTTTTGCATCGACGGGCTCAACAGTAACGGTCAGTCTAGTCCAAAGCGTTCCAGAGCCAAATTCACTCGTCTTGCTTTCATTGGCAAGCTGCGTAGCAGTATGCCGCCGTCGCCGATAAGCCGTACCGTCGTGCGGTTGGAAAGCCCGCGCAGGTTGGCCACTCTTGTCCGACTGCGCATCCGTGGTCAAGAGTGACTGGCAAGAAAAGGTGGCGAGTACTGAAAAACGAAAGAGGCTCAAGTGTTTGAAAAAGCCACCAATAAGCTTATCGAGGCTTGGTGTGAACGAATGGAGCGAGCTGCTCACATCCAAGTCGAATGGAAAGAGACCATAACTCATAAACAAGGGACGATTAGGTCAGCGAATTGGGTAGAGGGAAAGGTTGGTGCTACGCCAGAAGTGCTTAAACGTGGCATCCCGCACGAGGACATAGAGTTTAAGAACTTAAAACGCTCTTTGAAAATCAGCGATAGCATGATGCGGATCGAGTCGCAACAACTCAGCATCGTGGACCCAATGAACTTGCGATATGAGGACTGGATAGCTTCCAACAACGGCGAGTACAGCAGATCGATCATTTCTAGTTTCGATGGTTCTTCGGTCTATGGTATAATTAACCATGAAAGCCAAAACATTAGCGCCAAAACGGTATCATTATCGGCTGTCATGACCGCCTATCGGGCTTCCAATCTCGATTTCGTGATTAGTGACGACCCAATCATCGAAGGGCGTGAAAGTGACGGAACATTTGTCGTGAAATGGGGTAAGGAAAGAGTGTGGGTTGACCCCGATCGTGATTTCTTTCCCGTTAGGTTTGAGCGTTATCGCAAACGCAAAGGTCAAGTTAGGGCATGCGTGGATATTGACTCTGCGAACTCGGATGGGCGTTGGGAACTGACTGGTTGGAAATATATAAAATTCGACGGTTATCCCAATTACGAAAGTATGGCCGAAATTCGCTACTCGAAGGTAACTAGTATAACTTTCGAGCCAACAAGTCCTTCAGATTTTGATTTAGTCTTTGAGAAGGGCACCAGAGTATCCAAGCGAAGAGAAGCCGGAATTTGGATCGCGGAAGATGGTGGGAAACTCCGTCCTGTAGATTGAACCAATTGCGCCAGCCCAATAGTTCCAAGCATGCAATTTCTTTTTCAGTTGATCACGAACAGCACGGGGGACATCAAAATTTGAAATGCCACCCACTGAATGTTTATGGGAGCATTGTTGCAATCTCCCATTGGATGTCACTGGGAAATTTAGAGCCGCGAATTTCTGTGTTAAAATTGAACTCAATCCATCGGAATTCGATGACACAATTAACGCCCGCGCAGGTTGGCCACTCTTGTCCGACTGCGCATCCGTGAATAAGAGTAGCGGGCAAAATTACCCATCGTACTTGAGGGCTAAAGACGGTTTGCGGCAGAACCCTATGTTTGCGGCGGCGGCCCTGTTACGATTTTAGTCGTAGACAAATTTTAACTTTCTTCTTTGACTTCCGAATTCAGAATCTCCTATGACCCGAAAAGCCAACGAACTTCGTCCCGTAAAAATCAAACGCAAGTTCACCAATAAAACTCCCGGCAGTGTGCTGTATCAATGCGGAGAAACGGTTGTGCTGTGTACTGCGAGTGTGTCGAAGGATGTTCCGCCGTGGATGCGCGATGATGAAAAAGGTTGGATTACCGCCGAATACAATATGTTGCCCGGCAGCACGAGCCCACGTAAGCGGCGTGACCGTAATAAGGTTGACGGCCGGACGACTGAGATCCAGCGATTGATCGGACGGAGCTTTCGCGCGGTTGCGGATTTGCAGGCGCTGGGCCCGGTTCAGATTACGGTCGATTGTGACGTGTTGCAGGCGGACGGTGGTACTCGTACTGCAAGCATTACCGGCGGCTTCATTGCGTTGGTCGATGCCATTAATTCAATTAAGAAGGATCTACCCGATCCAAAGGTATTTCCATTGCGGGATAGCGTGGCGGCGATCAGTGTCGGAATTGTCGATGGCAAGCCCGTTACGGATTTAGATTACCCGATGGACTTTGCTGCGGCGGTGGACATGAATGTGGTAATGACAGGCAAAGGGCAGTTTGTGGAAGTCCAAGGCACTGGCGAAGAGTCAACCTTTAGCGAATCTGAACTAGCAGCGTTGCTAAAGCTGGCAAAAAAGAGTGTTAAGGAACTGACGGCGCTTCAGGAAAAAGCGATCGGCAAAAAGTGGCCGTTTTAAGCTATGCGATTAGAACTTGAAATCGATTGGGTCGATTACTCGTTCTTACAAGATTCGCTTTGGCGGCACGACCAGGTTGGCAGTCAGCAATCCACCGACAATCGCGATCGCCACGAACGACATGTTAAAACCAATCTCGATTCCTTGAGCTTGATTGTTTTCTGCGAACGCGGTCAAGCTCTTGTAGCCTAGCGTCCCAGGTACCAGTAGCAACGTGGCTGGCATTTGCGTGACCGACGCTGGCCGATCAAGAAATCGAGCGTACAAGTTGGAGGCGATTCCAACTGCGAACGCACCGGCGAACGCGCCTGACTGATCGCTTTGAAACTGAGTGACCAAGGCAGTCGCGACAGCCCCAGCCCATGTGACCAATGCAATGACCAACCAGTCTTTCGCTCGGGCTTGAAATAAGACCGCCAAAGTGAAGGGAGCCACAGCTAGAGCGATCAGGTAAGCCGGTATGGCTCCGATTGGTAACCAAAGAATGACGTCGGGTTGAACCGCAGGCCGCCAGAATTCAAGCAACCGCCACGCGAGTGTCACTCCCAGCATTAGGCTCAGGAACGACACCAACGAACCGGCCAGCCTTGCGACACCACAGCTCAAATGCCGATTGGCGAGTTCCGCAATCGCTACCGTGAACGAGTATCCAGGTATGATGACAATCAAGGCGCCCAGCAATGCGGTCGACTGATCGAAATTTGGCAAAAACGTTCCGATGACGATTGCGGTTGCGGCCGCTAGAAAACCAGCCGTGAATTCGAGCAAGTGTTCATGCGGAAACAGAACTTGTAGTAAACGTTCCCAGCCCGAGATCGTGGCGCCGAGAGCTCCGGCAAACAAGGCCTCGACCGCGCCGCCGCCTAGCAGCGTTGCGACGCAAGCACTTGTGAGGCAATACGCCAACATTGTTGCCAGCAAGTTATACCGGCCTGGTGCCGCATCAACCGCTTTGATCTGTTGATGGGCGGTTGGCAGGTCGATTTTTCCTGCGGCCAGCTGGTCCAAGACGTTGTCAAAATCAATTAGCTTGCCCAATTGAGGCGCGGCGGGTTCGATTCGTTTTAGCCATGTCCGGTGCACGCCCTTTTTAAATGCTATCAACAGCGATGTCGGGGTATAGAGAAACTCTGCCTGGACTTTCAATACCACCGCGATGCGACCCATTAAACGTTCTAGCCGATAAGCTGGGGTTCCGTATTGATGCAGCATCATCGCGGCATCCATGAGAAACTCTTGCTCCGGCAGGATGTTTGAGTCGTTTTTATCTGCCAGTTCGGCGATTTTGTAGTCTTGGTCTTGCATCATATAATTTTGAAAATAAACGTCGACGGTTGGTAAAGGCAGGAACCCAACCGCGACGACGGGGTTAAAAATCGCTGCGATCAACTTTGTCGACACCGTGCAAATGCATTCAATTGTATGGCATTTCGCATGCTATAAAACGAAGACACTCTGGTGGAGATGCCGATCGTCGTTATGTCAAGGAATCAAACGTGATAGTTTTTAAATAAAATAAGCTAGAAAAATACGTGATTGCTTCCTAATACAAGGTTCGGCTTACCGACAAACTAATACATGTTGGTTAGAATGCCGAATCGATGTGAAAACAATACAGCAAGGAATATTAGATGAACAACTCGGCCGAACAAGCCGCTCTTTCCGGCGATGAAGTCAAAGCTCTTGAAAAGTTAAGCGAAGCTTACCAGTCGGTTCGGCGCGAGTTGAGCAAAGTGATCGTTGGGCAGGACGAAGTCATCGAGCAGTTGATGATTGCGATCTTTGCCAGAGGCCATTGTTTGCTCGAAGGCGTGCCAGGATTGGCCAAAACGTTGATGATCAGCACGCTGGCGCGTACCTTGAACTTGGATTTTAGCCGGATTCAGTTTACGCCTGACTTGATGCCCAGCGACATTGTCGGTACTGAAGTCATTCAGGAAGACAAAGCAACGGGCGCCCGCGAGTTTAAGTTCCTGCAAGGCCCGGTTTTCTCCAACATCGTTTTGGCGGACGAAATCAACCGTACACCGCCGAAAACGCAAGCGGCACTATTGGAAGCAATGCAGGAGAAGCAAGTCACCATTGGTGGCGAGCGACGTTCGTTGCCAACTCCGTTCTTCGTGTTAGCGACGCAGAACCCGATCGAGCAAGAAGGTACTTATACCCTGCCGGAAGCTCAGCAAGATCGCTTTATGTTCAAAGTGTTCGTGAAATACCCGAGCTACGACGAAGAATTCCAAATCGCAGCGACCACGACCTCCGACACAAGCTCGGATGTCCAAGAGGTACTCTCTGGCGAAGATATTTTGCGTTTGCAAGATCTCGTTCGCCGCGTTCCTGTGCCGGCTCATTTGATTCACTTTGCTCTTCGCATTGTCCGAGCGACGCGTGTACTGGAAGGCGATTGTCCAGAGTTCATCATGGATTCGGTCAGTTGGGGAGCGGGACCGCGTGGAGTGCAGAACTTGCTGTTGGGAAGTAAAGCCCGAGCGGTTTTGGAAGGGCGTTCTTATGCGACCACCGAAGATCTCCGAGCCGTTGCCAAACCTGTTTTGCGACACCGTGTTATTACTAACTTCAATGCCGAGTCGTCTGGGATTACATCGGACGACGTGATTGATCGTTTATTAGCTGAAATTCCAGAACGTAGCGAAGGTGACCAAATGGCGCCTGAATTAGCGAAGGCGTTTTAATTCATGTCAGGCTCTGACGCGAAAAAAACTCCCGCCAGCGAATTTGCCCGGCACTTAGATCCGAAAACGCTCGATAAAATTAAGCGTCTGGATGTCCGTGCGCGAGCGGTCGTGGAAGGCTTTATCACGGGCCAGCACCGCAGTCCTTACAACGGGTTCGCGATCGAATTTAAAGCCCACCGCGAATATGCGCCTGGTGACGATTTGCGGCATATCGACTGGAAGGTATGGTCCAAAACCGACCGGCTGTATATCAAAGAGTACGAAGAAGAAACCAACTTGAAATGCCATTTGATTGTCGACGCAAGTAAGTCGATGCGATATGGCGAAGCGGACGAAAGCGGCTGGAGCAAGTTCGATTACGCTGCAACGGCTGCGGCGAGCCTTGGTTACATGCTACAGCAGCAAGCTGACTCGGTCGGTTTGACGACGTTCGCGAACAAGATTCTCAAAACGCTAAAAACGTCGTCGCACCCGTCTCATTTAAAATTGTTGCTGCATGAGCTGGAGCAAACGAGCCCAGACGACCAAACCGACGCCAGTGGCGTGTTTTTGAAAGTCGCTTCACAGTTGCGGCAACGAGGCATGGTGGCGATTTTCTCCGACTTGTTTGTCGATCCGGACGAACTCGGTAAATCGTTGCAGCAATTTCGCTTGCGTCGGCATGAGGTGATTGTTTTTCATGTGATGCATAACGATGAATTGAATTTTCCGTTTGAAGACAACACGTTGTTTCGCGGTTTAGAAGTGGACACCGAGTTGATGGCGGAACCGAGGGCGCTTAAGAAATCGTATTTGGAGGCGGTGCAGGCGTTTCAAGAACGAGTCAAAAAAGTTTGTGCGGTTACTGGGGTGGACTACGTATTGCTGGATACTTCCAAGTCACTGGGTGGAGTGCTGGCAAGTTATTTGAATTTTCGGTCCAAAACTAGGAAACGGATGAGCAATGCTTAGTTGGTTCCTAAGTCCTTGGATGCTATTGGGTGCGGCGGCGATTGCGTCTCCGATTTTGATTCACTTGTTGAACAAGCGACGCTTCAAAATCGTTGAGTGGGCGGCGATGGATTTCTTGTTCCAAGCGGACAAGAAAAATCGCAAACGCGTCCAGTTAGAAAACTTGATTTTATTGCTGCTTCGATGCTTGGCCATGCTGTTAGTGGCCCTGATGCTGGCTCGACCTTTCTTGCCATCGAACCTGACCAATATGATTCAGCAGTCGCAAAAAGTTGAGCGAGTGCTGTTGATCGATGATTCGCTCAGCCAAACCGTACCGCGCGGTAATTCGACAGCCTTTGGCGATGCGAAGGTCGCAATTAAAGACCTGATCGCTAGTTTTGCAAAAACGACCGACACCGAAGATTGGTTGACGGTAATACTCGCCAGCGATCCCGAAAATCCAGTGCTGGCCAATGAACCACTGACGATCACGACCTTGGCGACTCTGAGTGATTCCGTGGACCGTTTGACTTGTGTTGATCGAGGCATCGATTACTCGATCGCACTTGACCGTGTGTCGCGTTATTTGACAGGGCAACGCGAATCTGGCGGCAGAGCGTTGTACGTTTTTTCAGATTTGCGCCAGCGAGACTGGAATGTTGAAACAGAATCCGAAACGGCTCCTAACAAGCTGTTGGCATCGATTGGTGATGCGGTCGAAGGTTGTTATGTGGTCGATACGGGGGACGACAACGATCAAAACTTGAGCATCTTGTCGGTTCGACCGTTGGAGTTCCCAATCGCGGGAAAGGTGATTCCGTTTGAGGTGATGGTCAAGAACAATGGCGATCAAAACGCAGAACAAGTCCGAGTGATGTTTCAGGTCAATGAAGGGCAGCCTGATTTTGAGACAATCGCAAATCTGCCACCCGGACAATCGGTTCCACTTGAGTTTCGATATGTGTTTCCAACTAGTACGTCGTCGGTTCTTGAGGATTCGTTGAATGAACTGAATGAAGAATCTAAAACCAAGTTGACCAATTATCGAGTGTTGGCACAGATTGATCGCCAATCACTAGGGGAAGACGGTTTGATGACCGACCAGTTAGTTTCCGATAGCGAATCGCTTTATGCGGCTCGGGTTTCGGACGGAATCTCGGTGTTGTTGGTAGACGGTGCTCCATCTGCGGTGTCTGAACGAAGCGATACTCATTATTTGAGAGCACTCGACGTTCCAGGGGCCGGTTTGAAAGTGACCACGATTACGCCGACTGATTTGGAAACGGTTTCGTTGTCCGATTATCGCGTGATCTTTTTGTGCAACATGGACGAGGCGTCGGCGACACGAGTAAAGTCGCTAGAAAATTGGGTGGACAACGGTGGCGGCTTGGTGATCATGCCGGGTGACCGAGTGCGTGCACAAACATTCAATGACTCTTTTTATCGCGAAGGAGCTGGCCTGTCGCCAGTTAAGCTGCAAACGATCGAGGGTGATCCGAGTTTGGGGCAGTGGGTTAACTTTGAAGTCGATCGTCAAGTTCATCCCGCGCTTCAAGTGGTGCTGGAAAGTGAAGCGACCAGCGTTAACAAAATCGATGTGTTTATGTGGTGGCAGTCGATTGTGAATCCAGAGTTGGTCGGCAAAACCACGTCGGTGCCGTTGCGATTGACTGACCGATCGAATTCACCAGCGATGGTTGATCGAAGTTTCGGGCAAGGTCGAGTCGTGTTTTTCGCTTACCCGGCGGACGCGGACTGGTCGATGTGGCCCACCGGCGGAACATTCGTTCCGATCACATTGGGCTTGATTGATGACTTTGTGAGCGGATCCAATGAATCAAGTGTCATTCAGTCTGGTGGTCAGATTCGTTATGCGGTCGATTTGTCGGCGTATCAAAATCGCGTTTCGTTGATCAATCCGGACGGAGACACCGTCGAGGCAGTTGCGGCGCCGATAAAACCGACCGAATCAGATTCCGCCATCGACGATCAAGCGGCAACGGACCCCGCAGCCAGCCCAAGCACCCAAGCATCCAATTCAATCGAAGCTGGCACCGACGATGGTGTGTTGTACCAAGTTGAATTTCCACCGATCGATGGGCATGGTTTTTACGAGATGAAACTGCAAAATAACGACGGTGGTGAAACGCCAGTTTTGTTTGCGGCGAACCTTGATGCGAGTGAAGGCGATTTGCGGCGAATGCCCCGAAACACACTCGACGGCGATTTTTTCGGTGGTAACGTGAAACTCGTTACTTCTGCTCAGCTGTCCGGCCAGGCGCTTAAAGGCGGTTCGTCGGAACTGTGGATGTTGGCTTTGCTGTTATTGTTTTTGGTGTTGATGTCGGAACAATTCTTAGGCTGGATTTGGGGGCGGAAACGATGATACAAATCTCTCGACGAATCGCTGGCAGATTCATGCTGTTGGTTGCCGGTGTATTTTGTTTGGTTGCTGAATCAACACCTCGGCCTGTTTGGGCTCAGGTTGTTTTTGGAAATCAGCCGCTCGGCACGGTGGAATCAGCTGATGAATCTGCCAAAAATTTGACGACTCTGCAAACTGACCCAGAGTTGGAGGCGATTTTAGAAAAAGCCAAACGTTTTCAAATTGACGGCAACTACCGTGTGGCTACCAAGTTGATGCAGGCTGTGTTGGAACGCTCGGGTGATGCGTTGTACAGCGATGACGAATGGGTTTATTTTAGTTTGGTGCGACAAGTCGAACAGCAACTGGCGGCGTTACCCGAAGAAGGGTTGGCTGCTTATCGCATTGAAGCCGACGCTGAAGCGAGAGCTATTATAGCCGCAGGTGAACGAGGTGATTTGGCGAACGCATTGGGCCAAGTCGTTGGCAAGTACTTTGTTAGTAGCGTCGGTGACGAAGCGGCCGTTCGGTTGGGACGTTTGTATTTGGATCGATACGATTTTGTAAGTGCTCGTCGCGTTTTTGAAAAAGCGCTGCAGCACCCTAATCTTTCGATCGAGCGAAATCAAATTTTGTCATGCGTTGCGTTGTGTGATTTATTCCTCAACGATGTTGAATCGGCAAAGCAAGGGGCGCAGCAGCTGCTGGAAAACCAACCAAACTTACGGCTTGCCCAGTTGGTCGCGGATGAAATTGAAGATATCGAATCGGGTGAAGTTGATCTGATTTCGGTACAACCGAACCAAGCCGACAATTGGGACATGCCGTTGGGTTCGATCGCTCGTTACGGTGTTGGCCTGCCTGTAAGTGATCGAATGCTCGGGGACAGTCTGGTGGCCACGTTTCAGTACTATTATAACCCTAGCGTTCGCTTCTTGCCGTCGACTAAGCATCTGGGGCAATTTTTGGCTGGTCGTCGAGCCCGTGGGGCCGAAGTAGTGAAAACGCAAAGCGCGATTGAAAAAAAGATGATTGCTGCGCGCCGTAAGCATAATTGGCGTCCGACAGGGATGTTATTGTTCGGCCCAGATCAAGTCTACTTGAAAAATGCGACCAACTTGTTGGCGCTCAAAAAGAGCGAATTGCCGATTGACACTAAGGTGCCACTTGGCGGTGCTTTGGGGGAATCAAAGATAAGTTGGCGGAGTTTGTGGAATAATATTTTTGAGATTGACGCAGGAACGAGAGCTCGGGCACAGCTTATGACTCGGTTTCAGCATCGCATGAGTCGTTCTTCAAAGAATAACAATCCGATACCTTCCAAGTTGCACGAAATTCGTTCCTATGGTGATACCATTGCAGCACAGTTTTCGATCCACAACGACGTACTGTATTCAATCGAGGGGCCAGCGGACCGCGGAAACGCAAACTCGCGGCGGTCTTCTGGAGGTGGACAAACTTATGCTCGTTTTCGCAATAACTTTTTGGTCGCCTACGATTTAAGTCAGGACGGAAAAGTACTGTGGACAGTCCCGCGTGAATCCTTTGACAACGAACAAGCCATTGATGCTCCCGAGGCAACTGTCGATGCGGATGCGGAAAAGTTTTTGACACAGGGTGGTTTAATGGGAGCACCAGTTGGGTATCAAAACACCATCATCGCACCAGTGAACAGGAATGGAGCGATCTGGGTCTATTGTTTGGATCCGAGTGCGGAGGGGGCGACGCGATGGAAGTCTCATTTGTGTGATGAACCCACGACAGGTGGTAACGCTTGGTCCGCCATTAATGTGTCCATTGACGGCAGCGATGTCTTGGTTGCTTCTGGCTTGGGAGTCGTTTTTGTTTTAGATGCGACGACCGGGCAAGTTCGAATTGCTCGTCGCTATGAACGCGACGGACAGCCCGATAAGGTTTTTGGATCGGTGACTTGGGCTGGGACAAAGAAAACCATTTTCAATCAAGGTTGGTCTTCGGACACAATCATTCCTTACGGTCGACAGATGATTTGTTTCCGATCTGATGCGTCGGAGATTGAGTCGATCGATCGGGAAACCGGAAAAACACTATGGAAGAACGATCTCAATTTCGTCTCGCGAAAACTGGACTACCTATTGGGGGTGTTTGACGGCGTGTTGTATGCCGCTGGTCCCGAGACCATCGTTGCTTACGACTTGGATAACCGGCAGCATGTCTGGGGCGGTGACGACATGTTCGAGGGCGATGTTTCGATGGGTAAAGGGATGCTGACACCGCAAGGGATTTTTGTACCAGCCGGGAAACAGATTTTGCATTTTGATTTAATGCCCAAAAAATTGACCACACAACCTAAACCTGCACGCAAAATTTCAGTGGACCTTGGTGGTGCCAATGTAGGGAATTTGTTTAGCGATGGCGATCGTTTTTGGGTGCGTGGTGGCAATCGAATTTACGCCTTGGAGGCCTCGCCAGAATGATATTGGCCCAAACAAGTTGGTTGGAGTGGCTGGTTGACAGCGATCCCAACGGTGACGGAACTCCACGTTTGCAGTGGATGAACATGCCCGAATCGTGGGGTGTTTTCGTATTATTGCTGGCCGTGGTCGTGATTGTTTTCGCCGTCCTCTGGATGTACCGGCGTGAAAACAAGACTTGTCCAATGCCTGCGAAGTTGACGATGGCGGCGTTGCGTTTAACCGTGTTGTTAATGTTAGTGCTGATGTGGCTCAAACCATCGGTGTTCTATCAGCAAGTCAGTGAAATTAAACCGACGATCGGTTTTCTCCGTGATGGCTCGTTGTCGATGAAACAATCCGACAAGTATAAAAACGAAGCCGAATCCAAACGCCTGGCGAATTTGACGGGGTTGAATGAGGATGCAATCGCCACGGGGTTGGTTGATCGGGCGCAACTGATTAACAGCGCTTTCAAAAATAACAGTAGCATATTGAAAGGTCTGCGGGAAAAAGGAAACGTCCGTGTGGTCGACTTTGCGACCGGAAGTAAACAGGTCGCGTTCATCTCTGGGACCAGCAGCGATGATTCCGATACGGCAGACGACGATCCTGATGTCGATGGAAATTCGGCGGCCGACGATCTGGCTGATCCAAACGGGGCGCTTGATATCCCAGATTTGGTCCCCAATGGGTTAGGCACGAATTTGCATCAAGCCGTCAGAGAGTCGCTTGACAGTAACACCCGAGTCTCATCAGTAATCATGGTAACCGAAGGGGATGACAATGGCGGCAAAGATCCTGTCGCGATCGCTCGTAAAGCCGCTGGCCAAGGCGTGCCACTTATTGTCATCGGTGTTGGCGATTCTACTCCGCCGCGTAACCTGAGTGTGCAAGACGTTTACGTTCGCGAGCAGGGATATCCGGATGAACCTTTCGAGGTCGAAGCGGTACTGCAGACGACTCAAGTTGGTGACGAAGGCGTGCCGAATGAGTTGTCGGTTGAACTGTTGCAACAACTGGTTAATCAGGAAACGGGCAAACTCGGTCCTGCGGTTTCGGTTGCGACTCAAATCGTCAAACCATCACCGACAGGTGGTTTGATGCGAATTGACTTCGACCATGTTGAAGGCAATGCTGGCAAGTATGTGTATACCGTTTCGGTCCCCGAGTTGGACGGTGAAACGGATGTAAAAGATAATTCAGGCGTTTGCGAAATTGAAATCCTCGACGCAAAGGTCAAGGTACTGCTGGTTTCTGGCCTGCCAAGCTGGGACTATCAGCAAGTTTCGCGGATGCTACGACAAGATTCAACCATTCAGCTGTCATGTTGGTTGCAGTCGTTGGACGAAAGTCGTCCGCAAGAAGGCAACCTGCCAATCACGCGACTGCCACAAGGCGCGGAAGAATTGAGCCAGTACAACGTGGTGATTTTGATGGACCCAGATCCGCGAGAGTTTTCGGCGGAGTGGATTTCAAACCTGAAGAAATTTTGCAAGCGGAATTCAGGCGGTTTGATGTTTGTCGCGGGACCGCAGTTTTCGGGCGAGTTTGTTACGCTGAATCGTTTGCAAGGCATTCGCGAGGTTCTGCCAGTGCGGTTTGGCGACAGCCAGTCGATCGAAGAAACGCAAGTGTTAGCGTTGGCTCAAGATTTTTCGGCCAGCAAATTGCTGCCCGTCAAACACAACATGGACCACCCAGTCATGTCGTTTCGTAGTTCGCCGGTGGAGTCCGAACAAATTTGGAGCTTAATGCCATCGGTTTACTGGAGCTTTCCAGCGCTTACCGCAAAACCGACGGCAAGGGTTTTGCTCGAACGCGGTGACCAGTCGGGATCCAAAGCGAATCAACCGATCATGGCTGCCAGTCGTTACGGTTCTGGTGCGGTGGTTTACATGGGTTTTCAAGAAACGTATCGCTGGCGTCGGTTGGGCGTGCAGGCTCAGTACTTTGATCGGTTTTGGATTCAGGCGATTCGCTACTTGGTCGAATCACGGTCGTTGGACGGTGCTCGGCGAGGGTTCTTGGACTTGGACAAAAAGAAATATGAACTGGGTGAACGGGTTCGGTTTGTGGCTCGAGTGATGGATCCGGACCTAGAGCCTTCAGAAGCGCCGAGTCATCAGGTGAGTGTTAGTAATGGCGCTGGACTGACGAAAGAGGTGACACTGAAATTGGTGCCGAATTCGGAGGGCTCCTACGAAGGTAGTTTTGATGCGGCGAGGACTGGCGAATACAAGGCGGCGTTGAAGATTTCTGGTGAAACCGAGCAAGTGGTGATTGATCCGATTGAATTCCGAGTGATTCCGCCAAGTGCGGAAGCGAGAGCGAATTGGATGCACGAGAAATTGCTGCGCCAGATCGCTCGTGAGTCCGGTGGGAAATTCTTGCGGTTGTCAGAATTAAAGTCGCTGCCTGAGTTGATCCCCGACGCAATCGAGCGTGTCAATTTTAATAGTCCGCCACAACCTTTGTGGGACTGCAGCAATCTTCTGCGCTGGATTTTTTACTTGCTCCCGGTCGTGTTGTTGTCGGCCGAATGGATTTTAAGAAAATGGTTTAAGCTGTTGTAGTGAACTCTATGAATCCAATTCAAAACAAAATTGCAAGCCTTCGAAGTCAACTGACTCGCTGGATTCTCGTTCGCGGGATTGGCCAGTGGTTGTTGATTACGATTGCTGTGCTGCTGCTGGACATGGGGCTTGATCGATTATTTAAAATGGATTTCGCTCAGCGTACCGTGATGCTGTCGCTGACAGTGATCGGATTAGCCGTATTGTTTTTCTGGAAAGTCATCCGGCCGATTTGGTTACGACCAAGCGACAGTGCGTTGGTTTACGAGGTTGAAAAGAAGAATCCGCAGTTGAATGAAAGTTTGCTGTCGGCAATGCAACTGGATCGTTTGAAGGGCGACAAAGCAAAACTAGCAGGTGTTTCGCAACAACTGGTCGACGTCACGATCAAGCAAGGTTTTCAAGATGCCGAAAAAGTCGATTTTGGTGGAGTCTTGGACCTTGGGCAACAGCGATTGAACTGGTCGATGTTTGCGGTAGGAGCACTGTTGGCGGCTGTTGTCGGGATCGGATCGGCCAGCCATCCGTTTTTGAATACCTGGTTTAAACGAAATGTTTTGCTGACCAACGATCAATGGCCGCAAGAAACCTACCTTCAGGTTGTTGGAGTTCGAGACGGAAAGCTTCGAATTCCTCGTGGAAGTGACCACCGACAGTTGGTTCAAGTGCTTGACAACAGCACGGTAACTGACGTTTTAGTGTCGTTGGAAATGGATACACCGACAGGGCGTTCGACGTTGCCGATGAAGAAGACTGGCGAGTCCGATGGTACCGAGCACGTGTTTATGTTGCACAACGTTTCGACGGGTTTCCGATTGCGCGCCATTGGAGGCGATGACACAACCGAGTGGGTTGATGTTGAGCTGGTCGAACCACCAGCGATTACCGCATTGACGATCGCAGCAAAGTTGCCCGCATACACGGGTATTGATCGTGTTGTGTTATCGGGGCCAGGGCCGTTTTCAATTTTAAAGAACAGCCATTTGGACGTTCAGGTGTCAGTTAATAAGACGGTATCCGAAGCTTTTGTGGTCAGCGGCCCAAACAAGATCGCGCTTCCGGTCGACGCGCAGCAGGAAAACCAATTTGCAGGACGAGCCCCCAAAGACGGACCGCTGCCGGGAGGTGAGTATGAGATTCGACTGATTGATGCGGAGGGCGTAGAGAATTCGCGGCGCAGCAAGTTTAAGATCGCAATCACGGATGACAAACCGCCCGTAGTTCGAGCATCTCTGCTGGGAATTAGCGGGTTGGTGGTTCCGGGGGCGACTGTGCCTGTTTCTTTCCAAGCG
This sequence comes from uncultured Pirellulaceae bacterium, assembly GCA_964582115.1. Taxonomy (GTDB): domain Bacteria; phylum Planctomycetota; class Planctomycetia; order Pirellulales; family Pirellulaceae; genus Mariniblastus. The sequence continues at coordinate 43,234 of CAZORR010000001.1, read as the reverse complement.
AAAGACGAATACGGTTTTGCGGAACTCGGGTTCGATTGTGCATGGATCACGGATGCTGAAACTAATGACCCTGCAAGCCAAATTAGGCGAGTCACTTTTGCTCGTAAGGGTCAACCAGGGTTTCTGGTTGAACCAAGATCGAAAGTCGATGATGTCGTGGCTTTGGAGATGAACACGTTTGATTTCCTGCCGGGCACCACGTTTCGGTTTACTGTCATTGGGAAAGACGAATACCCAGATGCTGACAATACAGGATCGTCACAAGAGTTTTTGTTGAAGGTTGTCAGCGATGCTGAATTAAGAGCCGATCTGCTGCGAAGAGAAATCGAACAGCGACACGTTTTCGATCAGGCCTACCAAACGCAGTTGGCTCTCGCCACGGAACTGCAGGCTGTTGTGGCAAGAACAAAGCCTGCCAATCAAAGTGAAACGGACTTTGCTGCCAGCCGAGAAAAAGCATTGCTTACTGCGACCCGAGCCCAGAAGTCGATCGGGACTACGGTCACTCGCGTTGCGGATCGTTTCGAAGAGTTTTTAGTTGAAGTCAAAAACAATAAACTTGATCAAGCCGAAAACGCCATCGCCCCTGAACAGCGAATTGAAACTCGATTTGATCAACGCATCGTTCAGCCGATTCGAGCCCTCGACGAAAATTTGATCGCACTTGCGGCACGGCACATGGACCATTGTCGGTCTTTGGTCAACGACCCTCAAGGTCTCCGCGCGGCGGCTGATCAGGCGGATCAAACACACCAACAAATCCTAACACAAATGAAGTCGGTTCTTGCCGCGATGACAGCTTCCGAAGAATTCCAAGGAATTATTAACGAAGTGATTTCGATTGGAGAAGGCACCCGAGATTTGATCGAACGAGGTAAAGCCGCAGATACGCCAGCTGAGGGCAGCATTGACGAAGAAAAAATCTTCGATTGATCCGGCACTGGCAATAACCGAGAGTTTTACCGACACTGTGGGTGATTGTGGTGGTTTAATGTTTGTCTTGCAAATACTGCTGGCAAGATTGATTTCGCCAAGCAGACTTGATTCGTTATTATTAAAGAAGCGTTGTAGACTATCTGCGGTGTGCTAAAACGCAAACCGACCAACAACCGTACTCTCCTGAATTTATTGGAGCTGATCGTGATCTCAATTCAATCCTTTCGTCGATTAATTTTTGCGTTGACTGTTTGGATTTGTAGCCTAGCTGCAATCGCAAATGGCCAAGACGACAAGGCAAAGACGGAACTAGGTTTGCGGCAGCGTTTGCTTCAGCTGAAGATGGTTGAAATCGAAGAGAAGTTTCGAGCGGTTGCCAATCGTTTGCAAACTGACCAACCTGAACAAGCGGAATTGTTGACCAAGGCGTACCAGCAATCCAAAGAAGGATTGATCACCAGCAAGATGGCTCAGGCGACTGCATTGCTGAACGAGAACCGGATTGACGAAGCTCGCAAAATTCACGAGGAAGTTCGAGACGAACTCGACAAGCTCGTACGATTGCTGACTCGGCGCAAAGCACCAACGGTCAGCAAGCAAAAGGAAATTTCGCAACTTGAAAAATTTAAGTCTGAAATTGAAGAACAACTTCGCCAACAGCAACAACAAACTTCGGAAGCTCACAAGGTCTCTAACAAGGAGCAAACCGTACAGAAGCTGAAGAAGAAAATCAAAGACCTTGACGAGCTGTCTGAAAAACAAAAAAAGTTGATGCAGGCGACAAAAACCAACAAGAAGCCATCGCTACGAGAGTTAGATGCCAATGCCGATCGACAGTTTGAAATTCGCAAGCAAACGGAGCGATTGAAAAACGAACTTAAAGAGCTCGGTGGGAATTCGCCGAGCGGCGAGTCGCCGGACTCTGGTAAAAAGCCGGGTGAAAAAAACGCAGGTAAAGATGACAAGCCTGGAGAAGCAGGCAAGCAGGCCGGTGAGAAAGGTACTTCTGAAGAAAATTCATCTGATAAACCCAATTCTGATAAACCAGAAAGCAAGCCGGGAGATAAATCCGATTCGCAGGGGCAACCCAAAGACGGTTCAAAACCCGAAGATAAACCTGGTGACTCTTCTGACCCACAGGGCAAACCTAACGGCAACTCGAAGCCAGAAGGTAAACCCGATGATAAGGCGGATCCGCAGGGGCAGCCGAATGGCGAATCGAAGCCAGAAGGCGAACCAGGCGACAAACCGGATGACAAGCCAGGCAACAAACCAGAAGATAAGCCAAGCGACAAACCAGGTGACAAGTCGGGCTCGCAAGGACAGCCCGGCGGCAGCTCAAAACCAGAAGACAAACCGGGTGATAAATCCGATTCGCAAGGCGAAAAAGGTGATCAGGGGGACCAGCAGCCACCTCAACCTGGTCAGCAGGCGTTAGCGGAAGCTCAAAAGGAACAGGCTAAAGCGGAAGAAAAAATTGGCAGTGCCAAGCCAGAGGACGCGGCGAAACACCAAGCGGAGGCTGTTAAGAATATTGATAAAGCGAAAGCGGAAATTGAAAAGGAAAAGCGGCGGATCGAATCGTTGCCTGAAGAGGCGTTTGACAAACTTGCTGACGATCAGCGTCGATTGCGGGACAAGGCATTGGAGTTGGCGGCTAAATTGGCCAAGGCCAAAAAGTCCAAGCCAGATTCTGGTCAGGAGCAACCTGATCAGCAAAAACAGTCTAACCCTGGCGAACAGGCGATGAAGGAAGCTGGAGATGCTCAGAAAGAAGCCGCTGATGCCATACAAAACGATAATCCAGAAAAAGCTCAGAAAAAGCAGAAGCAGGCTCAGCGGAAAATGAAAAAGGCGATCGACGAGATCGAGAAACGTTTGGCCCAGCTTAAGGATAAGACACGCGAAGAAAGGTTAGCCAGACTGGAATCGCGATTCAAGGAAATGTTTGACCGACAGCAGGAGACTTCTGCGATGACCGTGGAAATTCAAGACCGACGATCGGTCTTGGAAGGCTTGCAGCATCGCGATCAATTAGTGTTAATGCGACTGGCTAACAATGAAGTAGAAATCAATGAATCTGCTCAACAGGCTTATGACCTGCTATTAGAAGATGGGACTAGTGTTGTTTTTCCCGAGGTTGTGGCTGACTTGCAGGGGCAGCTTGCCAATGCAATCGAACTCTTGACCGACGAAAAAACCGCCGCCTACACGCAGTTGGTTCAAAAAGAGATTGAGGCCACGATCAAAGATTTGGTCGACGCACTGAAGGAAGCCAAAGAAGAAGGCAAGGATGGTGGTGGTGACAGTGGAGGTGAAGAGAATGGCGAGCAAAATGGAGATCAACCTGAACCACCACCGTTGTTGAAAAAGTCGGCCGAGCTTAAGGTGCTACGACTTCAACAGCTTCGACTAAATCGGCGCACGCAAAATATCGAGAGGCTGAAGGGGCAACCGGGAGTCGATGATGGGGTGGTTTCCAAAGAAATCGAAGCTGCAGCCAAGGCCCAACAGAAGCTCATCGAAATGACCGACCAGATCATGGAGTAACCGACGGTGCCGAAGGGGCACTAATTGTGCCGGTCGAATCTGTTTTGCGTTGCTTGAGGGTCTGTTAATTGGCGTTTTTAAATGGTGCTCGCTGATTCGGTCGACGAAGGCAATCATTGTTGGTTAGAATACGATAAGCTGATTTTCTGAATATATGCTTACCGTTTCCATCCTAGTTGAGTTGATTCGATGCCCGTTAAGATCGCTTGTCCTAAGTGTAGTAAGAAATACACGCTTCCCGATTCGACACTCGGAAAAACGGTCAAATGTAAGGCCTGTAACACGGCCTTTCGTACTCGAAAGCCCAATCCTGCTGCTCAGCCTTCGGCGACCAGTCGACCAGCAAACCCTGTAGCTCGACCTAGCAAGCCAGCACAAGCGAACCCTGATCAGCAGGCGAACTCCGATCTAACCGAGTTTGGTGTGGAAGGCGGGTTTCAAAAGCAAGCAGATATTTTTGGTACTCCTCCCTCGCCACGGGCCAGTGCCGGGCTAGGAAATTTTGCTGAAGAAGGGTTCGGTGAATCAGTTGCCCCGATTGTGCTGGGCCCTGAAGGCGGTTCGCCGGTAGAAGAAGAGAATCCATTTCAGTCGGTGATGACTAATTCGGCACTTAATCGCGGTCCAAAAAGATCCGGATTGTCGAAGCGAAAAAACAAAAATAACGGAACGTCGTTTGATCCTGCAGCCTACTCGGTAGCTCGGGTCGGGATGATGATGGTCTTGGGGGCCGGAGCGATTCAACTCGCGGTCGGTGTGCTGACTGTTGTAGTTAGTGTCTTGAGCGCTATGCTCCAACCAATTCCGGAGGGGCTTGCCGCAATCATGGGCATCTTCAGTTTTGTTGCATTTATCATGTGGTTGATTAGCTTGGCGCTGATTTTCTTCGGTCAAATTCTTTGTGTCTTTGCGCCTGAAGCCAATGAGAAATTAAATGCTGGCGTTTCGTTGGGGCTGATGATTTTGACAACAGTCGGTGGATTTATATTCATGCTGGTGGTTGGCTTTTCAATGGGCAGCCGATTTGGGATTGGACAGGCTGAGGCGGCTGCGATTGGGATCATCTCGTTGATTGTGATTGGGATCGGTGCGTTGATGACGCTGGTGGCTTCCTTCATGTTCGTCAATTACTACCGAGTGATTGGAAAGAACATCAGCTCTAAAAAGCTAGAGCAAGCGGGTAGTCAAGCGATGATGGTGATGGCGGGAACGCTAGGCCTTCAATTATTATTCGGCTTGCTTATTTTCGGCCTCGGTGTCGCGATAGGTGACGCAGGTACGATGGGGCTGATCGTACTAGGGATCACACTTGTAAACTGGTTGGTTGTGTTCGCGATGGCCGCAATCATTTTGCGGACGATTGTGCTGGCAGTCAGCACCCTGCGTGATTAGATTTTGAGTGAACCTTTGTACCAGTATGGATTCTTGAATTAAGATGCTGGGAAACTGTCAAATTCCTCTTTTGCGTAATGTGTCGTAGAATGTCGATTGGCTCGTAATGCCAATTCGTGACAGCGTTGACCGAGAGGGCTTGGGAACTGACATGTCGCGGTATTTCTTGATTTGTGCAACTGTCGCGCTGTCGACATGGTCGTCTTGACGCAACGGCCTTAATGTGGTCCTCTTAGGCCTCAAATTTACTGCTCATGAATCATTAATTCTGGAATAAATAATGGCTGAAAACGACAGCAATAAATCAACGCCGATCACTGTTAACGATGATCGGGCCGTCAGTTGTTACGCAAATTTTTGCCGCGTTACCGGTTCACCGGAAGAACTGATTGTCGACTTCGGTATGAATTCTCAGCCCATGGGTGGCGGTGATAATCCGGTCGATATTTCTCAACGAATTGTGTTGAATTTTTACACTGCCAAGCGATTGCTGCATGCGTTGCATGTGTCCGTTCAGCGTCACGAAGAAGTGTTCGGTAAAATTGAAACCGATATCAAAAAACGAGTTGTGCCAAAGCCTGAAGCTTAACTCGACTTGAAAACATTATTGGTTCCATCGAAAACTGGCGCCACAGCATCCAGCTAGAATCCCGGGTTCATGTTGGATTAACGCCAGGTTTAGGGGGACCGGTTCAAGGCTGCTGCTTTGAACGTGAGTTGATGTTATCGCATTACAAATTACTAAGTTTATTTATTGAGTCTCAGCAGGAGGCTTCGTCTTATGCCCAAACAAACAATTGACAACATTGATGTTGCTGGAAAAAACGTATTGATGCGAGTGGATTTCAACGTTCCGCTTGATAAAAATCAAGTGATCACTGACGATCGCCGGATTGAAATGGCGCTACCCAGTATTAAGTCCGTGGTCCAGCGTGGTGGCCGATTGATTTTGGCAAGCCATCTTGGTCGCCCCAAGGGCCAGGTCAGTGCAGAATTCAGCTTGGCGCCGGTTGCAAAGCGTTTGAGCGAACTTGTTGGTCAATCGGTTGCGATGGCCGGTGATATCGCAGGCGAGGACGCGTCCGCGAAAGTTGCGGCCCTTAGCGATGGCGATATTTTGGTTTTGGAAAACCTTCGTTTCGATCCAGGTGAGAAAACGGGTTGTGATGTTTTCTCACAAAAAGTCGCCAGCTTTGCAGATGTCTACTGCAACAACGCATTTGGAACCTGCCATCGCGAGCATGCTTCGATGTACGGTGTGGCCAAAGCAATGGGCGATAGGCCAAAGGTGGTTGGTTCTTTGGTGGACAAGGAAATTAAATACTTGGACGGTGTGATTTCTGAGCCCGAGCGCCCCTTCGTCGCGATTTTGGGTGGTGCAAAAGTCTCCGACAAAATCAAAGTCATCGAAAACTTGATCGGCATTTGCGACCATATCGTTATCGGTGGAGCGATGGCCTACACGTTTTCGTTGGCTCAAGGTGGTGCGGTAGGTGGTAGCTTGGTCGAAGAAGATAAAGTTGATTTGGCGAAATCGCTGCTGGAGCAAGCCGGCGACAAAATTATTTTGCCAATCGATACCCATTGTGGGGATGCGTTTGACGCCGATTGCAACAAGAAAATTGTCGCGGCTGGTGAGATACCTGATGGCTGGGAAGGCTACGATATTGGGCCTGAGTCTTGCAAAAAGTTTGCTGAGATCATTTCGAAGGCGAAGACAGTCGTTTGGAATGGTCCAATGGGAGTGTTTGAAATGCCTCCGTTTGCCGCAGGAACCAAAGCAGTGGCTCAGGCGATTGCTGATGGCGATGCGATTTCAATCATCGGTGGCGGCGACAGCGCGGCCGCGATTGCTCAACTGGGTTTTGAAGATTCGGTAACTCATGTCAGCACCGGTGGCGGCGCATCGTTGGCGATGTTGGAAGGCAAAAAGTTTGCGGCGGTAGAGATCCTAGACGAATGCTAGGCAACACTCCAGTTAAGTCTCATCATCACGATGGTTTGACCATTGAAGGGTACTCACGCGCCGCGGTACAAACCTATTGGCGGATTCCCGAACTTAAATTCGGATTCGACTTAGGGGCTCATCCGTGGGATTTTATGAATACGCGAACGTGGATGCTGTCGCATACGCACCTTGATCACGTGTCCGCCTTGCCTCTACATGTGTCTCGGCGACGGTTGATGAAAATGGAACCGCCGCGAATTTACTTGCCAGCGGTTGCGGTTGATGCAGTGCGACACATGCTGGAATCGTTTGTGCGTTTGGACCGTGGAAAAATGCCCTGCGAACTGATCGGCGTGGAGGCAGGGGACGAAATCCAATTGACTCGGGAATTGGTAGTGAATGTCTACGGTACCAAACACACAGTTCCGAGTGTGGGTTATATTGTGTCCGAGTGTCGTAAAAAATTGAAGCCAGAGTATCTTGAACTCAGTGGCGAACAGATTCGTGATTTGCGCGACGCTGGTACCGAAATCACCGCTGAAAAGCGGATTCCTTTAGTCGGCTACACGGGAGACACATCGCCCCGCGGGTTGGATGATAACCCTGATTTCTATGACGCCAAGATATTGATAACTGAAATGACGTTTATCGATCCCGAGCACCGTAAAGAACTGATTCATAAGAACGGTCACATGCATTTGAATGATATCGTCGATCGAGCCGAACATTTCAACAATGAATTGATTATCTGCGGTCACTGTAGTACGCGATATACTCGGCGGCATGCCGAGCGAATGGTTCGTAAGCAGTTTCCGGACATGCTGGACGGTCGATTGTTGTTGTGGATTGACTGATCTAAAATTGGGCATTCGTTCTCGAAGCCAGTTGAGGTTCGTTTGGCGTCATAACGCGGTAAGTTATTTCTTAAACGCAGAAGCTAACAGGGCAGGGGACCTGAATTGTTAGCGTTCCCGTTCTCGATGTACTTCGTGCCCTCGGTTGTCAAAGCAATTCTCGAAACGCACTATCTCAATCAAGTTTGATTGAGGCCACGCTGGCGTTAGACGTGAACCCGTGTTTCGATTACACCTTCGCAGGAAAGGTGCGCGGCCAGATTCACTATGAAAACTGCTGGCCGGTTCATTTTGCACACGCAATCACAGTTGATTGGCGAGTCGTGTTGGGTTGATAACATAACAGTTGTAACAACCCGTATTAACCGATCCGTGCGCCCAATCATATTTGTCCGTGCATACCGTTAAAGTTTGCGGAGGCTGTAGACTTTCGCTTTCGGCTCCGATATTGCAGGTATTGTTCTCCCCAAACACTTTACCTTCGAGCAAACCCTATGACCATTGATAACGCCGTTAACTTAAATGTACAGCACGAATTAGCGGACTTAAAAAAGACTCGTAGTCGTCGCAAGGGTTCGGGACTTCAGTCTCCCTTGGAGACCTACCTTCGCGAAATCAATGAAACAGCTCTTTTGACTGCTGACGAAGAAAAAGAACTCGCAAGAGCAATTGCGGTTGGCGATGCGATGGCACGTGACCGAATGGTGCGAGCGAACTTACGTTTGGTCGTAAACATCGCTCGAGGTTACACCGGTAAGGGTTTGGGGCTTCAAGACCTAATCGAAGAAGGTAATTTGGGATTGTTGCGAGCCGTAGAAGGTTTTGATCCGGACATGGGAACCCGGTTTAGTACTTACGCAAGTTACTGGATTAAGCAATCGATTAAGCGGGCCTTGATTAACAGTGCCAAAACGATTCGTATCCCGGCGTACATGGTTGAGTTGTTATCAAAGTGGCGTCGAGCGTCGGTTCGGCTGTCGGACGAGTTGAAGCGGACGCCGACTCCAGAAGAAGTCGCTCGACTACTGGGTTTGCCGAAACGAAAATTGCCGATCATTAAAAAGGCGATTCAGATCTACAACTCGACTCCGCAAACCGATCAGTCGGATTCTGGTTGGTCTTTAGGTGAATTGGTGACGGATGATCGATCACGAAGCCCAGCCGATGAGCTTCTTGAAAACGACACAATGGATCAAATCCGAAGCATGATGCAGGATTTGGATGAGCGAGAGTTGACCGTATTGAAGATGCGATTTGGGTTGGAAAACACCGAGCCGCGAACGCTCAAAGAGATTGGCGAGTTGCTTGGGTTGACTCGTGAGCGTGTTCGCCAAATCGAAACTGAAGCTCTTAAGCGTTTGGGCGACGGACTAAGAGATCCGTATGACATGGAAATGATTATGCCGTTCTAAGGTCAATATAAGGTTGAACTTTAAAAATCATTTTGTTCGATAGTCGTTGGGGAAAAATCTCCAACTTCCCACTCCCACTTCCCCGAAACCCTACCCGAATTTTGTAGTCTCGAATCATGGATCAAGTAAGCGCAGAAAACTCAGCTCCAGCCGAAAGCATCGACCAAATATTGGATCGAATTAACGGACTGGCAAGCGGAAATCCGAGCGTTGTGGCGCAGCAGACGGAAGCTCCAAAACCGAAACCCGTAACAAAGCAAGTCAAAGAGACGGAGGAATTAGCGCAGGACGACTCAAACACGTTTTGGCCTGATGAGCCTCAATCGATAAAGGCGTCGGGCGTATCTAGTACGTTAGTCGAAGAGTTGATCCTGAAGTACTTGCTGGCATGCGGCGAAGCAACCATCCGCGCCATCGCAACTCAGGTAGCGATGCCTTTCGCATTGGTTGAAACCATCGTGTTTCGACTAAAGCAGGAACAATTGCTTGGTTTCATCGATTCGCAGATGAACGACTACGTGTGTAAATTGACTGACGTCGGACGGGACAGAGGGACCGGCTATTCGGCAGCCTGCAGTTATTTTGGAGCTACGCCGGTCGCGTTTTCAGACTATGTCGACAGCGTAAACGCTCAGACAATCAACAACCAAAACCCATCCGAAGAAGATTTGAACCGCGCGTTTTCGGATCTTTTGATTGACCCTCAAATGATGGTCAAGCTTGGCCCTGCGGTCAACAGCGGTCGAGGTATGTTTCTGTTCGGGTATCCTGGTAACGGTAAAACCAGTATCGCGGAGCGAATCACCGCGGCGTTCGGTCCGTACGTTTGGATCCCAAGAGCGATTACGATGGACCGAGATATCGTTCGGGTGTTTGATCCCATGAGTCACATCGAATGTCCGATTGAGGAAAACGATGGATTGTTGTCAAATCAGAATTTTGACAAAAGATGGGTTCGTATTCGGCGTCCTACGATCGTTGTCGGCGGCGAATTGACAATGGAACACCTAGAGATCAGTTACAATCCTCAGACGGGCATTAGTGAAGCTCCTGTGCAAATGAAGAGCAACACCGGCTTGCTTTTGATCGATGACTTTGGCCGTCAACGAATGACCGTCGACGAGTTGTTGAATCGTTGGATTGTACCGTTAGAGAAACGTTACGATTATCTGAACACAAGTAACGGAAAAAAAATCCAAGTTCCGTTTGATCAGCTGGTCGTGTTTTCCACTAACTTGGAGCCAAAAGACTTGGTCGACGATGCGTTCTTACGGCGTATTCCGTACAAGATTGAAGTGCCTAATCCGTCGGTTGAAAACTTCGTTAAGCTATTCAAAATCATGTGTGGCATTTACAAGTTTGAGTGGAAGCCTGAGCTAATTCAGCAGTTGCTCCAAAAGCACTACCTTCCTACGAATCGACCACTGCGTAACTGTCATCCGCGCGATCTGTTGCTGCAAGTTACAAACTACTGCAAGTACCTGAAAAAACCGTTGGAACTAAGCGAAGAGGCTTTGGATTTTGCTTGCGATAATTACTTCTCGATCATGTAGATCGGGTCAGTAAAAGACCACGGTACTTTAATTCGAATCCAAGCTTCTGGAATACTCCTCCAGCAGCGGATTCGGATTCACGAGTCTGGGCCTCCACCAATTCGATACCGCTTTGCATCGAGTATTTAAGGGCCTCGCCCAAAAGGAATGTAGCAATGCCAGAACGACGCAGTTCTTCGGATACGTTCAGCCCGTAGATCCCTCGTGCTAAGGCAACTCCTTCGTATAGCGGGTGCATGTCCCATAGCGAAACATCACCGCAGACAGTTTGACTGACCTTATTGAAGATACTCATTCGTTCGCGTTGTGACATTCCTAATGCGCAGTTGGCCCACCATGTCTTAGGGGTCGCATCGGGTACGGTGTTGATTTTGTATTTCCGGCGAATCGCCAGTTGATCTCGACCTCCGACCGGCCGGAAGGTTTTTAAGCTACGTTGCCATACTGCGATTCGATCTTGCTGAACGAAATTGTTGTTTTGGCACGCAGTGATAAAGTTTTTGTCGTGTTCGAGTACACCTGGAACTTCACTGCCGCCGTAAAGCCCACGGTAAAAAGGAGCATAAGGGAAGCATGACCCAGCGTGGATGCTTGTCGCACCACCGCTCATCAGATACTCACAGGCCTTCCGCAGTAGCTGGCCAGCAATCTCTGACGAATCGGGAGCATCAAGTACTTTCAAGGTCGAAACGACACCTTGTGTGCGATCAATATCCGATCCGGTTGAGTTTCTTGAGAAGCCAGCGTGAACAAAGCCCACGACTTGAAGGTTTTGTTCGATTCGCCGAAGTGCCAAAATCAATCCAGCAGGATCAAAGTAGGGTTTGGAAAGCAGGTGTTTTTCGCATATCAACGTGGTGATTTTTTGAATCTGCCCTGCCATAGACTGTTGTTGATTCCAGACGTCGACAATTAGTGGCGGGTCAGTGTTGATGAAGTGGCGATAAAAAATCATGGTAGGCGCGAAGACAGCAGCGGTTTCTTAAACGGTCTCGGTTGAAATGGGAGGGAGTTGTTTTGGTTGGTGTAGTCCGACAATCGCCAAACCCAGCAGTGAAGTGACTACTGAGAATAGCAGAACACTGTTGGTTAGTGCAATTCCTAGTAATACGATCAGTGCCAACCAGGACGCAGTTCGTATTGGTAGTAGCCACAGGAACCCACACGCAAATTCGGTTACAATCACGAGTCGCGAGTGGTGCATCGCTACGTCGCGGAGGCCATCTGCTGAACAACAGGTTCTGATTATATTGTAAAACCAAAAGTCGCGGTCAACAAAATAGATTTCATATAGAACTTGGCCCGACCAGTATTCAGGAGTCATTTTGCCAACCGATCCACCAATCAAAATTAGCGAAAGGATCGCATGAGCCAACCACGCTGCTCGTGGATGAAGCGATTCATTAGGTTCGCTTAATTGAGTGGAAAACCACCAGCACCAAAGTGCTGACCATCCGCAACATAAAAACGTAACATCATTGAAACTGGATTGGTGGATATTTAAAGTAAACATTGTGATTACTAGCAGCAGTGACCCCAACGATAGGATTGACCCACTTTTGCTCAGCAACATCAGCAACGCTGTCGCAACACCCAGTAAATAAACCACGCAGACCACGGTTTGATTTCGGAAAACCTCGGGAAAGAACGGGTCTTGAAGCGGTATTGTCCGATTAAAATAATCGAGAAAAATGAAATAGACCGCCTTCCAAATCAGGGAAATCAACACCGCACCGACCACAACCTTCAGTAGCGAACGATTTTCTCTCTGGTTGTCATTGCCAGTCGGATCCTGTGCTAGCGCAGCATTACTCATTCTCATCGCTCGCTGCTGTTTGTAGTTGCTCGTCAATACGAGTGACCCACAGTGTGTCGTCTCGTTTGTTGATTTTCCAAGTCGATACTAGACGTTGGCCTCGGTAGGTCGAAACCATTTTAAATACCGCTTGGTCATGATCGCCAAAGTGTTTCTGACGAAAGTGACCATAGGTAATATGTCGAGCGGGAAAGTGATTGAGTGTGTCTTTGATCAACGTTGCGTCGTTTTCGTCAACGTTGTTTAAATCGGTCGCCAGATTCGAAAACCAAATTTTGTTTTCGAAGTTATACATGCTTGGCACAAACTGGTGAGCTGCCCAGGCAGGGAAGTTGTCCGATGCAAGGTGAAAACGTTTGAGCGAAGCAATTCTCATCTGCTGTGAAAACAAAATCGAGATCGTCGCAACGAAAGCCACCAGTATTACAAAGCCAAGCAGCAACGCTGACCAGTCGCGTTGGCGAGTGCAATCTTTAAAAAAAGTGATCGTTCGATACATGGATGTCACGCAGCTGTTCGAGCCTTCTTGGTTCGGGTCGGACGTTCTTTCCATCTGCGATGGACCCACCAAAACTGTTCTGGTTCGTCGTGGATCGCTTCAGCCAATCGGTCGTTGTACCACTGAGTTAACCTTTTTACGTCGTTCAGCTCCGGTGGCAAAGAAAGCGGATCCGCGACACCGGTACAGCCAATCTCAAAGTGCAATGGCTTGTCGGTATGCTTGCAATAGCTAACCATCATTGGTGCTTTGCCTGAAAGGGTGAACAGGGCGACTGCTTTATGGCAGGAAGCTGGCCGGCCAAGAAAATCGATCCAACAGCCTTTCGTTCCAGCGTGTTGGTCACCCAGCAAAGTGATGATGCCACCGGATTCTAAGACTTCTTGAATTGCCGTGGCACTTCCGTCTTTGGGTAAAATGAATTGGCCGTTGCAGCCCCGAAATTCATTGATGAAGTCATCCAAAAACGGATTGTCCATTTTGCGAGCGACGGTGTACGACGGCATTCCCAATAAGCCCGTTACATAACCACCCATTTCGAAGTTGCCGTGGTGCCCTGACACCGCCACCAACGGGCGGTAGTCAATCAAGTAGTTCGTCATTTGAACTTTGTCGCGAATGTAAACGTGATCGCGCCAGTTTGAGTCGTGGATTTTTCGAGGCGCCTGAGTTACCTCGCAAGCCATCAGGATCAAGTGGTACCACATCTTTCGCGACATGTCGGTTCGTTCGGCGGCAGACAAGTCGGGGTAAACGGCAGCAATGTTTTCGTCAATCACTTTGTGCCGAAATTTGAGCACATCACATATCAACCATGCAAGCCAACGGCAAATCGATGCGCACATTGAAATCGGTAAAATTTGTATCACTGCCAATACAAATTGCAAAGCAAAGTACTCGATGTAGATTTTCAAGTGACTCATCATAAGGAAGCTTTAGCTGTCAATTAAAGACGCAAATTAATCGTCATCCTGTGCGGCCGTGACTTTTTGAATAGCTGATTGTGACAGGTTTTTCTGTTGGAAGAAACACTGATCGTGGTAGGAGCAATAATTTAAGGATAGTAGCTGCCATGTAAGCCTCCAGCGCGGAGTGAGCGTGAAATACACCTTATGACGACGGGCAAGAGTGCCCACCGTACGACCTTAACGAAGTATTCGTGTCGAACTCCAGCTGGCCACTTATAACGAACAGATGTTTAGTCTGTTGGGGGCTTTAAGGATGCAGATCTGGGCGAGGCGAATTGGTTTCTTGCTTCATGATTTCTGCCAATTGTTTGACCTTCTCTGGATATTTTGACGCCAAGTCGTTTCGCTCTTCATTGTCTCGCAAAATGTCGTACAGTTGGAATAAGCCCCGTTTACGACTAGCCTCGACTAATTTTAAACCATCCTGCATGATCAGTGCTCGGCTACCCATGGTGTCAAACCGATTGTTGATGAAAACGAAATCGTGCAAGGACACTTGCGGTTGGTTTAGTAATGTCGGCAAGTAAGAAATGCCATCTTTGCCCGCCGGTGTTTCGCTGCCGACAATCTCGGCCAACGTCGGCAAAAAATCATAGTGCGAGCTCAGCAAAGCGGTTTCAGTACCCGCCCTGATTTTGTCTGGCCATCGCACGATCAACGGACATTGCATGCCGCCTTGATAAGCATTTCGTTTCAACCCGGCTCTGCCCCCAGCTCCGTCGAAAACGTCACCATGTTCACGCGTGCGCCATTTCTTATTGGTCAAGTTCGCCTGATCGCCATTGGGCAGTAGCTGCTTTTTAAAGTTGGCCTTGGGACCGTAGTACAGTTCGTGTCCGTTGTCGGATGTAAACAGGACGATCGTGTTGTCATCAATCCCCAGATTTTTAAGTTCGGCCATGATTAGCCCGACATGATCGTCCAGCATTTTCACCATCGACGCGTACTTTTTTTCTGCCAATGTAAGGCTTGGGTGATTCGCAAAGTCAGGATGCAATTTCGGGATCGAAACAGGCCCATGAGGCAGTTGTGTTGGATGGTACAAAAAGAACGGCTCATCTTTGTGACGGCGCAAAAACTTCAAAATTCCGTCAATGAACACATTCTGCGAGTAAGTTTCGCCACCGTAGCCAGCGGGTTCAGTGCCTGCTTCGGATGTCTTGCCACAGTCGACTTTTGTATTACCGGGCAACTCAAACTTCTCACCGTTTCGCCATAGATAAGGCGGGTGAAATCCGTGACAGCGCTGGTGGTCGAAGTATCCCTCATAGAAATCCCAGCCAAAACGTTTGACTCGTTCGTGCCAAGTCAAAAAGCCACGGTCAAGTTTTCCAAACTGCGCTGTTTTGTAGCCGGCCTGCTGAGCGATTTGAGCAAGGAATATTTCGTTGTCGGCGATCGGATTCGCCGTTGATTTGAGTTTTTCGATTCTTGTTCGGTATTCTTTTTCAGTAATCCTGCCCGCATCAAATGCGATCGGTAGCCCAGGGCGAGTCTGATTCCAGCCGCCGACGCGGCCATCATGCATGCCTGTCAGTAACGTCCACCGAGCCGGCGCGCAGTATACGGCGCCATAGTAGTTAGTAAACTTCATGCCTTGCTGAGCCAAACGATCGATGTTTGGTGTTTCGATTACCTGCTGGCCATAGCAGCCCAGTAAACCGGGCCCAAGGTCATCGGCAAAAATTAGAATAACGTTTGGGCGTTTGACCTGCGGTTGTTGGTCACTGGTAACGCCCGGCACATCCTGGCCGAGTGCCAGTCGATTGCAACACAGCAACAATGCTAAAACAACGAGAATGGTTTTTGTAAGTGTCATCGACATTTCTATAGCTTGCCTTGCGGGTTGCGAAATGCGGCGAGGTCAGCGAGGCTGCCTCTGTGATTCGCTATACGGGTGTTAAGACGGTCTTTCATGAAAGTTCGGCCGTTAGTTGGCTTACGGTCGCTCGGGCTATACCAGTGGTAAATCATAGCTGGTATGATAGCCTCGGGCAAAGACGAGCGTTAATGCGGCAGTTGACAAGGTAGTAAGGGGCGATAGTCCATTGTCGTCTATCCGTCTGTAGCATAATGAGGTTCGGTTAGCCACTTTTATTTATAGTGCTTTGACGAACAAGGTCGAGTGAGATCAAGGAAGTCATGATGACATCGCGGTGCCCGATATTCTGGTGAATGCTAAAACCGTCGAAGTTCTTTAAAGACACACACAATAACTCAATAAAATAGAGAAATCGAAATGCTGCGAATTATTTCAACATTGTCGTCTCGAGTAATCATGGGGTGCGTTTTGGTCGCGGCTCTAGTTTTGGGGAGCCAATCGGTATGCATCGGTGAGAACTATGATGTTTACTTGTTCGCAGGACAATCCAATATGGACGGTCGCGGGCTCGCCAGTGAGTTGTCTGCGGCGCAGCGGGAGCCAATGAAGCAGGCCATTATCTTCTATCGGAATCCAAAGACTGATGGCGAAGGTTGGCAACCTTTGTCACCAAAATTCAGTCTGGCTCCCAAGAAGTATAAAGGCGAAACGTTTGGCATGGAGATGGGGTTTGCTCAAACAATGCTCAAGGCTAATCCGGACACTAAGCTAGCGCTAATTAAAGGTTCTGAAGGTGGTACCAATCTTAGAAAAGATTGGAAGCCTGGCACCAAAGGTGACAGCGCAAGCCAAGGCCCGCTCTATCGGGAATTTATTAAAACCATTCAGATGGCGACGGACAAGCTGACTAAACGCGGTGACACTTATACGATTCGTGGCTTCCTGTGGCATCAAGGTGAGTCGGATTCGAAAAAGGGCGCTAAGCAATACCAAGATCGATTGACGAAATTGATTGATCGAATTCGAGAAGACGTTAACGTCCCCAACCTGCCTGCTGTTGTCGGGGAGGTGTTTGACAATGGAAACCGCGACAAGGTGCGTGAAGCAATTCAGAATGTTGCCAAATCTAGCCCGACAGTCGGCTTAGTTTCCGCTGATGGAACAAAAACATCGGATCCAGGAACACACTTTGATACGGCCAGCGTGTTGTTAATGGGCAATCGCTACGCAGAACAAATAATGCAACTGCAGAAACCTAAGACTGACGAAGGGGCGGCAGCAACCAAGGAAACGACAAAAGCCAGCGGAACACTGCCACAGCAGAAGCACAAGAGCCGACCGAATATTTTATTTATCACGGTGGATGATTTAAACGATTGGGTTGGCTGTCTAGGTGGCAATCCAGACGCACAAACTCCTAATCTAGATCGGCTGGCCCAGCAGAGTGTTTTGTTTAGCAATGCTCATTGCCAAGTCGCTTTGTGCAACGCGTCACGCGAGTCGATGATGACTGGCATGTACGCTTCTACAACTGGCATCTACGGCAATTCACTGAAAAGAACCAGTCCCGCCTACGCAAAAGCAAAGCACATGCCCGTTTGGTTAGGTGAGAACGGCTATCGAACAATGTGCATGGGGAAAATTTATCATAAAGACCACGGTAAAAAATCTCGGTGGGACGAGGTCGGACCGAAAACCGAACGCTGGGGGCCAGTTCCTCCCAACGGTAAGCAGTTCACTAAGCGTTTTGGAAAAGACGCAAAGGATTCGCTTGCGTGGGCGGCACTGGATATCGAAGTCGGTGGCATGCCCGATGAAAAAATTGCTGCTTGGGGAATTGAAAAACTGAATCGCGATTACGATCAACCGTTTTTTTTAGCCTTAGGGTTTTACAAACCTCACACGCCAATGACTGCACCAAAACGATATTTTGATCAGTTCGATCGAGCCAGTTTAACACTGCCAGAGGTCTTGGAAAACGATCTTGATGACGTGCCTGAAATCGGCCGTCGTTGGGTTTTAGATCGTCAAAAAATCATTGCGGAAGAGGCTGTCAAACGTTACAGCCCGACTTATCGCCGTGAACTCGTGCATGCCTATCACGCCTGTGTCGCGTTAGTTGACGACTGCATTGGCCAGGTGCTGGATCAACTAGACAAGAGCCCGTACGCGGACAATACGATCGTTGTTCTGTGTTCGGACCATGGTTGGCACTTGGGCGAAAAATATCATTGGCGGAAGTGGATGCCTTGGGAAGAATCAACTCGTAGCTTACTGATCGTTCGAGCCCCCAAAGCAGCTGGTAATGGAGGTATTTCGGAACGCACGGTGGGATTGATCGACATCTACCCAACGCTTGCGGATCTATGTGAGTTGGAAGCCCCCGGCAACGTGCAAGGCGAGAGCTTTCAGGCGCTGTTGGAAAACCCAGAGAGCTCTTGGGCACGTCCGGCGCTGACATCCACCACTGCTGGTAACCATACTGTTCGATCCGATCGGTGGCGGTACATTCGGTACAAAGACGGATCAGAAGAACTTTACGATCATGAAAACGATCCACACGAATGGCACAACCTAGCCAAAGATCCAAACATGAGTTCGATCAAAAAGGAACATGGCGAGTGGATTGATCGCCTGAACCAGGTCAAGCCTCAAGAATAGATTGAGGCTTCGAGAGAATTGGCCGATTCTGAACGGGATGCAAACGAAAAACACCACGTGTTATCGTGGTGTTAATGCGGGCTATCCAGTTTTCACTTGCCATTCAATTACGGTTTTCATTCACTCACGACTTCGTGTTAGCGTGTTGACAACGGTGTAGGGCAGTGGCGCCATATCCAATGTTATATCCAACGTGACTTCTGCGGTGGTATCAGTAATCACCGACGGCGTGACTTCAATGTCAATGTTGTTTTTGTCATATCCCAAACTCGTCAAGTAAGAGATTACCGCAGATTCTCCAGCTTCGGCATCCGCGTGTTGTAATGACAGAAATCGAGTTCCCCGTATCAACGCGACTTGAGTTGAATTGACTGCAAACGAAAGTCGAGAAATTTCGATGAATGAAAACAGAATTAAAAGAAAGACAGGAAGGACAATCGACATTTCGACCGTGGTGACACCGCGACGACCCTGATTCGCTCTGCAACGTTTAGTAGTGTTTGCTTTGAGTAGTGACATGTAAGAGGTACTTTCCTAGTCGACTGTGCTAACGGACAACGCCGCCTAAATTCGACTAAACGCTTCGTTCTGGATGGGAGGTCAAGGCTTGTAAATCAGCACTTCAGTTGTTAGATCGGATAAACCACTGACATACATTGGCGACATAAGGTTGTCATTAATTGGCAAACTTAGCTCAACTCGCAAGAAATCAGCATTGTTCATACTCTCCGGGGTTACCGTGACCGAGCCGCCAACCAAATTGAATTCAGTTACGATGTCTTGAATGTGTTCCTGCAAATCCGACTCTGCGACGTTGCCCAGCATGAAGTCGAGGGTTCCAATTTCTAGGATCGAAACCGTTTTGTGACGCAATAAGACGCTGCCACCTAACTGAATGGAGCCAAAGCAAATAAGCGCGAGCACAGGTAGACATAATGCGAACTCCACGGTTACAACACCGCTACGCAGCTTTCGTCGTTTTCGCGAATGGACTCGCTGGGTGGGTTTTGATCGAAAGAACATCGTTTCAGATATACAGGAAGGGAATGAGACATGAAATGTTCCGCTTGCCAACTCTAAGTCAGAAACTAGGCGAAGGTCGGCCGATTCTTTTAATTTTCGGAAACTATCGTCATGTCAGGTGATCCCTGACGATTCGACAAGATGTCCCTTTTAAAAATCGCGGTACCGGTATGCCTTTGTGCTCGCAAGAAGTTCTTGTTAAACCCGAACGAAGTATTAATCTCGATTTAACGGAAGTAACGAATATGCTGGTACTCAAGCGGAATCGTGTGTATGCAACAGCTTTGGTGGATGCACCACTAAGACGCAACGGAACCCAATGCGAATTGTTGCTGTACATTGACAGCATCTTAGAGGCGGGAGTACGATTGAGCATGTCGTTCACTGCCACGTAAATGGTTCTCTTGGCAAGAAACTCAGAATTGGTGAGTCATTGATGAATACCAACAACCAAAAAACTTCCGCTCCGCTCAAAGGCGAGCTGGAACATGACAACGAATTTCAAGCGAGAACCGGTCCGTCGAAATTAGTGTACATCGTGATCGCAATTTTATGCGTGATATACATCATAAATCCGACAGCTGGATTTATTGAATTTCTTCCAGACAACCTGCCAATCATCGGAAACCTTGACGAAGCCACCGCCACTACCGGACTATTGTATGCCCTCTCCGGTCTCGGGCTGATTCCTTGGTCTCGCAAGTAGTCATAACGCCACTCCCCGTTTTTTGACTTTGGCGATCCAAGGCCCGAAATCCGTGGTGGTCGGAAAAAGATCGTAAGCCTGCGAACTTACAAGTCGGTTTCAACCAACTTACCACGAGAGGCGAAATCAGGGCGAGCTAGAAATTTCTTGTTGTCGCCCGCGAACGTAGCTTCGTCTCGATTAACTGAGACCACCTCGTATTTTATGTCGCCAATTTCAAATGACTCGCCAGCCACCAGTCGCAATCGGTCTCCTGTGTGCCCGACGGACACCCAGACTTGCCACTTGCCGCCACTATCTTTGCTGATTCCCGTAACCTTGACCAGTTGAATATAGTCGACTTCAGGCTCAGGCTTAACCACCTTGGGTGGCTCCCGTTTTTTGGGCGCTCTGAATGTTACGACAAATTCTTCAATCGCTGATTTGACAGGGAAACCAGTATCACTAACCTTGACTTTAAACTTGTATTTACCCGGCGGCATGTCGGGTATTTCAAAACGAGCCCTACGATCGGTCTCTTTGGCCTGTGTTAGTACCGCGTCTTCAACTGAGGTTTCAAGCAGTTCAATTTTTAATAAATCGTTCTTGTTGGCATCCGTTGCTGTAATCGAAAACGAATACGGTTTTCCTGTCGTCGCGGTTTTGTTGGGCGCCTTCAGAACGGGTTCGCTGTTGGCAGGACCAAAGATATTTCGCCGTAAAATGGCTGAGTAATCCTTTTCCGAATTTGCCAAGTTTTTTCGGAAGTCATCGAAGCTGTCGCGATTCTTGCCAGACCGCAATGATAACGCTTCAAATGTCAACTTGGCAGTTAATACTTCGTTTTGCGGAGTCAGCGTCATCGCCGTGATACGATGAAGCATGTCCAACTGATAGTACTTTGTCAAAAAATCATTGAGCTGAGGAAGCGTGCCGCTGGCAGACACCTTGAATACCTTACTTTGACCAATCGTTTCGTTTCCCGAACGAAGTTTTGATCCTTCACTTGGAGTGATCCCGGCCCAGGTCAAACCACAGTCGGTCATGGTCGTTTTGAGCCAGTTTTGATAGTCATTGCTGGCAATGTTGACCGAGGGGTGCAAGGAGGCGTTGGAGTAATAATTCTGCCGTCGTCGCGCAAGCATGCCTTCGATTTCGAGTGTTTCTTGTTCGGCGATTTGGGTGTCCAGCGACGTGAGCATGCTATTATTCACTTCAAACATGCTGATCAGTTGAAAGATGCCGACGAACACGATCGCGATCGGCACCAAAGCACCGACGCCCAGTAATAATTTCTTTTCGCGATTGGAGAGATTTTCGAACATGGCAATCAGTTGGATGGATTTTTGGATTTAGCCGCAGCAGCACGAGCCGCTCGCAATTCGGATACAAAAGCCTTAGCTCGCTTATCAATTTCTCGTAACTGTTGTTGAAAGTCTCGTTCGATTGCAATCTCAATTCTGGAACTAGTTGAAAATTCTCGGTCGTCGAGTTGTTTGGAACCCTTTTGGGTGGTGATGAATTCGGGGTGTTTTTGCAACTCCTTGACTAAATCTCCTTCCGTCTGGGTGTTGGCAATACGAGCCCTGATGGTTAGTTGGGCAGAGCCTTTTTGATTGGCGATCAAGCTATCCACAATCGCGTCGTCAGGGGTCAACGCATGGTCGCTATATGCCATCAAGGTATCTTGCCAATTGATTCCGTTGGCAACCCATTCGTCGATCTTTTCGACTTGTTTTACTGTTTGAGCCACAGCAGGTCGTTCGGTTTCACCGTTATTCAAAAGTGTGATTTCTTGAAGGCGATCTTGACGTTGCTTGATTTGCGCTCCTTGGTTGGACAATTGCCAGTATCCGAACCCAAGCAGTAACAACAATCCTAACGCAATGGCTGCGGCCGACAGATACCACTTGGAATAGTCAGACTTTTGAATTTCAACTTTACGCGGATTTAGGAAATCCATGCTTGGCGTTACACCGAGTTGTTCTTCGCTTAGAGCCCCCAACAACGGAACATAGCGGTAGTTTCGATCGATCGATTTTAACTTTTTACCAAACGCTGGATCCCGACCTACATCAATGACTCGGTGTTGAATCCCGAGTGATTTTGAAAGTGACGCGCCGATCGGGGCAATGGTTTCAATAGAACCAAGCAACAAAATTTCGTTTAACTGATCAGCAGACTTGTTGGCAACGGCAACGGTCCGTTTAACTTCTTGCTCAAGCGTTTCAGCAATCGCGTTGCTCCTAAACCGAATCGTTCGAGCTGCAAGCATTGAATAACCGTCGAACAAACTAATGTTGGCACGATTTGGATCCTGTTCAATTAGCAGGCGCAAGTTCTGATCGGCTAGCTGGACAGAAAGGTGCTTGGCAACGGCAAGTGGGCGGAAGGCAATTTTTTTGAGCCTCAGGCCAGCGGCTTCGATCGCTTTTTGAATGCGTGCTTTATTTTCGGGGGAAAGTCCAGCGGCAAGGACTTGTCCAGGAGTCGTCGCGTCACCGGACAAGCGAACAAAATCAAGCAACCAGCTGTCGTTCAATGATGCGAATTCGTTTTTGGCCGCAAACTTCACCATCGCTGGTAGTTCGTTTTTGGGGGCTGGAGGCACGTCCAGCAATCTTAGTTCAACGTCCGTCCGTCGGACTACAGCAACTGTGTCTGATTTGCCTATACCCAATCGCGATACTTCTTCTGTCAAATCGCTGATCGCCGCTTCTTCAGAATTTTCGTGCTGAAGGTAAGCCAGGTGTTTGAGTTTCGTACGGCCAGATGCCGATTGCGCCACAGCGAGAAATATCTGCTGGTTGTCAAATTCGATTGCAACTCTTGCCATGATGAGATCGGGAAAAAAATTTTTAAAATGCGATTAGTTTGCAGGCCTTGGAAGCGCTAAGTTTCCACAAACATAACGTTCTTGTCTTGCTCAATTTTTGATTTTTTGGTCAGTGACTACAGGTCCAAGCCGAGAGATTCGATCGAGTATCCGGTTGGTAGATGACTTTTGTCTCTCCAGAATAATACACGAGGTACGGGTACCGTCGTATCAATTACCGCTTCAGACCGAGAAGTACCAATTCCACTTGGGAAATAGCCGACAATTTCTGCTCGATAAACCGCACCACCCGCACAAATGTACGTCATCAGTGCCTTCATCCGTTCGAGATCAAGCAAGCCCTCAACCATCAACCATGTTTCATATCGGCGGTTCGCGTCTGCTCCATCAGGATCGTCCAGTTCAAAGTTAGTGCCACGTTGTTCGATGATTAAATCGACGGTTTCCTCATCCAAACCAGGGATCGCTAGCAAGACTCGACGTGTTGCCTGCATGATGTTGATTCGCCCGGGGATCGTCGTTCCTTCAAACGTGGTTAACGACTCCATCATCAGGGGAACTGTCGAAAGCATGTTAAGCGACGTGACCGGCGAATTTACCGTATCACTAAGAACGTCGTCTGGTGTTGTTACGCCTGCAAATTCGCCGTCGGTCTGCCCAACGTTAATTGACAGATCGACTAAATCCAAAATCGTTTCAAACTTTCGTTGGCTCTCTAGTACACTGAAATCCAATTCAACTCTCGCGCCCTCAAGTGTCTGAACGTTGTTTGCCACGTCGGTTAAATTAACGGTCGAAATTCTATCATCCGGAGCACAGCGATACAGGATCACCATATTCGCCCAGTCGTCGTTGAACGTACTTTTCAGGTCGTCGTACAGTTGTTCAATGTCGTCTGCATTTACATTGATTCGTGGCAGGCCTTCCGCCGTCAGGTTCGACTCTTTGCTGTACAACGTTAAGTATGTGGACCAACCCAAGTACAAATCAGAGTCGTTGGCGGGGATGTCGTTTGACGCAGTTTCCTCCGGATCCAAAATTCCGTTTCGATTCGTGTCCAAGCCAAACAAAAGTTGAGGGGTTACGCCACGGACCAGCAGTATTTCATCTAGGCTGTCCATCGGGCCATTTTTGGCAGCGTAACCTGGACTTAAGCCTTGGTAAAAATCGCTTTCAACGCCATTTTCTCTGGCTTCGTCATCCGAATCGATCCAGTCTAAGATCGAGTCCGCAATCTCTTCGGTCATTTCGGGGAGTTGCATTAAAATCTCACGCGCTGATCCCTCTTGCAGTTCATCCGAGAACACCAATGTGTTCAAGTTAATTTTGCTACTTTCATCAATCAACCCAAATCGCGAACCGTCAGCGAAACCATCGGAGTCGATGTTGTAATTCACGATCGAAAAGTAGCCAATTCTACCGCCGCCATTAACCTCGGCGGCAACCGGAATGCCGCTGAAGCCTTCTTCATTGTCCCAAAGCCCTCCCCGTTCACGGATCGTGGTATCCGAATTCGCTAAATACATCCGCGTGTAGTCCAGGCCTGAATCGGCCAAGTGCTTAGTTTGCATTCGCAACGTCATCAAACGTGTTGCTTCCTCTTCGGTTTGCATCAACGTCGTAAACGTGTACGCACATAGCGATAGCACGACCACCGTGACTAACACAATTAGCAAAAGTGCACCGTCGCGACGAGGTGCTCGTGGTCGGCGGCGTGGTTTCCGGCGGGTAGTAGCAAATCGTTTAGTTGACATCCGTTATTGCTCCTCTTCTTCTATTGGAAGCTCAGCAGCGGGTAAGTGAATTACTCTTCGGTACTGTTCTCTTTCACGACCACCTCCACTGAACTGGTAGTCTTGTCCAGAAGTGGATCGAGCGGGATCAATTACCAAAACAACTTCAATCGCAAGCGGGAACCCTCCGTTCTCTTCCGAGTCCCATTCAGCTTGCCAGCCTTCACCGTCGAAGTACCGAAAGTGAATCTCAGCCACTTCGCCAGCGACCAAATCGCAATATTCGTCTGGACTGGCAACCAAGCTCGGAATACCTGAATGAGCGGCAACCGCGCGGTCAATCTGCCGTCGGTAAAGTCCTCCTGGGGCAACTCTTGCAAATGCAACTTGGTCGTTATTGACCGGTTCAGCAGTACTGAAAAAATAGGCCAACGTCTTAATGTCTGACGGTGTTTGTATTTCTGAATCCTCGCCAGCAACAATCGCATTGTATTGGTCCAAACGTGGCAGGCGGCTAATATCTACTGCGACCGAGTTAGCAGTGCCGAATAGAGATGGACGAAACGACGCAGCTTCCTCTTCAATCACCAACTCCGCTTCTTCGTCGACTTCTGTCGCATCGATCGCATCATCGTCATCGGCACCTAGAAATTCTTCCGCCGGGTTATTGACGGCCAGCAGTTGCGTTTGGACCAAGTTCTCTAGGTCACCATAATCAGCTGCCTTGTATTGCACGCCCGCTCGCAGGTCGTTTGAGATCATTTCAATCAAACCGCGGGCAATTTGTTTGCGTTCAATACTTGTTTGAATTCGCGTTAAAGAAACCAAATACAGTTGAATGGCCGTGCCGATTACACCGACCACCAATACCGAAAGCGCTAGGCTTAGTAACAGTTCCAGCAACGTGTAGCCGTCAGCGTGCGATTTAAATTTGGATCGGCACCAATTGACCTTAAGCGACGACAACCCTGCAAATGTTGTTCTTTTTTTCAATCGCATACGCATGACTAATTACTTGTGCCTGAACCGTTGGTACTGCCACTGCCACTAGAGTTTGCTCCAGAAGAACTCGCTCCAGAAGAACTCGCTCCAGAAGAACT
>CAZORR010000001.1:11191-17346 GCA_964582115.1 uncultured Pirellulaceae bacterium | reverse complement strand
GCTCCAGAAGAACTCGCTCCAGAAGAACTCGCTCCAGAAGAACTTGCTCCAGAAGAATTTGACCTAGAAGAATTTGACCTAGAAGAATTTGACCTAGAAGAATTTGACCTAGAAGAACCCGATCCCGAAGAACTCGACCCTGACGCTGTTGGCTGCTCCGGTTCGAAACTGGGATCGACCAAGAAGCGAACCAGCGATACCGAAACATTGTTGTTGCCGGGGTCGTTTGCTAAAGACACCCTAACGGTCACCGACAGCAAGCCTGGCTGCCTTGATTCTTGAGAGTTGATTTCGTATTGCCACCTAGGAGAGCCTTCAGCAAGTCCGCCGCCTGACGAAAGATCGATTATGCCGGCAGAAATTTCCGCCATTGTGGTTTCGGCAATCATGTTTGCTTCGCTGCGTAATTGCACGTCCGCTGCGCTTCGAAAGCCTAGGTTGAATAGGTGTCCGATGGCGACCATGGATAGGCCGAGGATCGCAATCGACAAAATTACTTCCAGTAGAGATAGCCCCTTCCGAGATGACATGGTTGTATTGAATCGCATCAACATTATCGAGCTCCTGACCCTTGGCCGTTCCTAGAAACAGAACGAATTGTTTTTGCTATGCCAGTAAGCCCACGCAATTCAACCGCCATCAAGCTACTCCGGTTGTCTTGCAAAAGAATTCGAGCGTCCTGCGAAGTTCCGTCGGGGTAAAACAAAATCGTATCGACCGGGGCGCCACCACTGGCTTCTTTCGCGGCTTCGGAGCGAAAGTCGAGTTTTGATTGACTCGCAGCAAAGCGAACTTGCCGCGGCAACCAGTTTTCATTTAGCTCGCGATTTTGAATACTTAATGAAACATTATTGGACTGTGGAATCGGCAACTGAGCTTGTTGCGACAGTGGCGCAACATCGAACCATTGGCCACCGCGCTGAAAAAACAAAGCGTGAACTTCCCCTGTGCGAATCGCCTTCACTCGTGCTTGCCCCATCGCAACCCGCACTCGATCGGTCGCGGACACAATGGATTGACGGTTGATGGTTCCATCGACTGCTGGCGCCGCTAGGGCTGCAATGACGATCACGATCGCCAATACCAGAATCAATTCGAGCATCGAAAATCCAGACCGCCGTCGCAATTCACGACGTCCGCCGGTGAATGCTTGACGATTCTGGTTTTGGATGATCTTGTGCATGAGTGAACATCAAACGGGAGAATTATTCCTTCGATCTAGTGATTCGTCACAACAAAAACTTGAAGCTGGTTGCGTCAGCCGCAGGCCGATAGCCCACGGTTTTCACAAAGGTACCAACACGATGACAAACCGTTAGTCAGACAACAGCACTAAGTAGTCGGCGCATTGGAGACATCGTCTTCACTACCCGACTGACCGTCTGGGCCTGCCGATTGAATGAGTACGGTATCGTTGAGGTCATCAGGAGAGTATTTATACGGTCGGTTCCATGGATCGCTCGTGATCGCTTCTTTAAGGTAAGGACCACCCCAAGAAGTGTTGTCGAGTCCGTTGGGGCGAGTCGTTAAGTCTGCCAACTTTGTAGGAAATGCCCCTACATGTATTTTGTACATCTGGCAAGCGTTGGATAGCGTGCTGATTTCGGTGCCAGCCGCTCCAGAGTATGCATTTTTTTGAATTTTCAAAACGGCGAAACTGGCTAAGCCAGCAAGGACGACCAAGATCGCCATGACCAGCAACAACTCAAGCAAAGTAAAACCTTGTCGCGAACGGCGTGATGGTCGCATGATTTTTTTTCGTCTATTAGAAAGCTTCATAAATTATCTCCATGGAAGAGTTGGTTCAGGTTTTATTGTATTAATAATCCGAAGCCGATACGAACGATGATCAGCTTCGTGTTCGTAAAAGGTTAAATTGTTTGGCCCATTTGTATGATTGGCATCAGCAAGGCGATCACGACGAACATAACGATAGCCGCCATCACGACCAACATCAGCGGCTCGATCAACTTAACCATGATTTCGAGCCGCCGTATCGTTTGTTTTTCGAGACCTTCGGAGATGTTGATCAACACATCGTCTAGTGTGTTCGACTCTTCTGCGACGCTAATCATTTCAGTAACATTTCGCGGAAACTGTTTCGATGCAGCTAGCGGTTTGGCAAGTGTTTCACCGGATGTAATATTTTCGGAAGCTTGCATGATCGCCGCCTCCAAAATCCGGTTTCCGGTCGCTTCGGCACTAATCTCCAGCCCTCGTAAAATTGGCACTCCATTTTTCAACAGCGTTCCCAACACTCGACAAAACCGGCAGATTGCTAGGCTCACCAAAATTGGTCCCAACAGCGGGATTTTAAGCATCCATTTGTCTGCAAACAGTCGGCCTTGGGGCGTCGACAGTTGCACTTTGGCAATCAAGTAACAAAACACCACTCCAATGCCAATCACCCACCACCACGATTGCAAAAACTCACTGAATGCCAACAACCATATTGTCGGTGTCGGCAAGTTGCCTTGCTGTCGCATCGTATCAAAAATCGCACCGAATTTTGGCACGAAGAAAATCAGCAATACAGCAACAATGATCGTACCAATCGTCGCCAACACTACTGGGTAGATTAACGCGCCCATCGTTTTTGAACGCATTTCAGCTTGTTGTTCGGTAAACATCGCCACGCGAGTCAATGCGTCTTC
Organism: uncultured Pirellulaceae bacterium; assembly: GCA_964582115.1. Lineage (GTDB taxonomy): Bacteria > Planctomycetota > Planctomycetia > Pirellulales > Pirellulaceae > Mariniblastus. The sequence goes on along the minus strand of CAZORR010000001.1, from coordinate 14,692 downwards.
CAGGAAGCCACCTTCGGCGCCTGCTTTTGACATGTTCACGGCCATTTCCGAAAATATTTTCGGGTGGTGCCTAAAACTATCTGACAGTGTCTCGCCATCTTCGATTCGACTGATTACATCCGCCAACGTATCCGAGAACGCCGGGATTTGTGTTTGCTCTTTTAAGATCTGTAGTGACCGCAGCATCGGTACGCCGTTGGTCATTAGCGTCGATAATTGCTCGTAGAAGACTGCAATCTTTTGAGCGCTAACTCGACCGCCACCGAATGTCAGCCCGCCGCCTTTGGGCGTGCTCTCGTCGGACGCGACTTTGATCGGAAACAACGACTGGCCACTCAACGCCGCCAAAGCATCATTCTCGGTATTGGCAGACAGTCGTCCTTTGACCAATTGCCCCGACATGTCTCTCGCTGTGTAACTAAATTCAGGCATACTACTTCCGACGGTCGCCTTTCGTGATTCTCAACACTTCATCAACTGACGTTTTGCCTTCCATCACTTTGTTCCAACCATCATCGCGGAGCGTTTTCATACCGCCGTTCATCGCAGCCTTCTTGATCTCCCAAGTACTTTTGCGATCATGAGCCATCTGGCGCAGTTCGTCCGTGGTCACCAATAATTCGTAGATCCCTAGTCTGCCTCGGTAACCCGCATTGCGACACTGCCGACATCCGACGGGACCATAGATCTTTTTGCCCACAAATTGTTCGTGCGGAAAATCCTCTGGCAAGTCCAGTTGGTCCAGAGCCACTGGAGCACAACAATCCGGACAAAGCCGACGGACAAGTCGCTGAGCCATAATCGCTTCGACGGTGCTGGCGACCAAGAAAGGCTCAACGCCCATATCGCCCATTCGAGTGAACGCGCCTGCCGCGTCGTTGGTGTGCAACGTTGAAAACACCAAGTGACCGGTTAGCGAAGCTTGGATTGCATTTTCTGCGGTTTCCAAATCTCGAATCTCACCTACCAACACGACATCCGGATCGTGCCGTAAAATGCTTCGCAGCGATTGCGAAAACGTCAGTCCGATTTTTGGGTGAACCTGAATCTGGTTGATGCCCGGCAATTGGTACTCGACCGGATCCTCGGTCGTAATGATCTTGGTTGTCGGGTCGTTGATCTCGATCAGTGAACTGTACAAAGTTGTGGTTTTACCTGAACCGGTTGGCCCCGTCACCAAAATGATCCCGTGTGGCAGTTTGATCAACTTGGCGAAAACGTCATAAGTTTCCTGTGACATGCCCAAGCTTTTAAGCTCAAACTTCATCGCACCCTTGTCCAAGATCCTCATTACAAGGCCTTCGCCGTGAATCATCGGAATCACCGACACACGGACATCGACCTCACGACCTTTAACTCGGATCTTGATTCGACCATCCTGAGGCAAGCGCTTTTCAGCGATGTTCAGCTTGGCCATGATCTTTAAACGACTAATGATCGCCGCCCGGAAATGATTGATTTCCTGAGGCACAGGTTGCGTGTGTAAGATCCCGTCAATTCGATAGCGTATTACGATTCCGTCTTGCTGCGATTCGATATGAACGTCACTGGTTCGTGTTTCAACGGCTTCCATCAAAATCTCGTTGACCAAGCGAACCACACTGGCCTCTTGAGCCATCTCTGACAGTTCACTTCCGTCGGTCTCGATCGCGTCAACCAGTTCGATGCCGGCATCCATTTTTTGTTCGATCAAACCTTCGATCGTTTCGCCACCAACACCTAGGTGTGTTTTAATTAGCTTTGCGATTTCCGCCCGATCGGCAAGTACTGGCACGACCGCCAACCCCGTAGCGCTACTGACTTCATCCAAGGGGTAAAAATCCAACGGATCTGCCGTCGCAACCGTCAACGAATCCTCTGTGCGACTGACGGGAAATAAAATATGGCGGTAGATGATCTTTTGGGGGAACAAACCCAGCAAACTTAGATCAGCATTGACCTTGGTTAAGTCAACGTATTGCACACCCGCTTCATCTGCCAGCACATCCATCGCAGCTTGGTGTTCAACAATTCCATTGCTAACTAGCGTAGCAACGACATCGCCACCCTTGCTTTGCGCAGCCATGAAGTCGTGCTCAGAAACCATGCCGCGAGTGATGAGAGCTTGAGAAAGTTGCATGGAGATGGTCGATAAAAAAGTAGATGGGCGACTGGATTGTCCTAAGGTTTATCGTCCAAGCGAGCCAAAAACGCACGAAAAAATTCTTAGGTGCGAGAGGCCAAACTTTAGATAGGCTGCTTTGTTACTGATTTTCTTTATATCGATGGAGTGAATAGCTGGTTGACGGGGTATTCACCTCAATCGTTTTTCGATTGATAAGGAAGGTCTTCCAAACGATTTAACCAGTATTTCTTTGTTAAGTTTCGCGGCTCGTGCGTTTTTTAACAGACGCATCGCAGCTTATTCTAGCTAGTTTAATTCGTTATGCCGTAAAAACAGCCGAGCGGCCGTTGCCGCTCGGCTTGATAGAATCTTTTGATTGGCTTGTAGCGATTAAACGACCCGTGCAGGCAAGGATTCGTTTATTCGGCTTCATCAGAACCGCCACGTCGGCCTTGACCACCACGTCCACCTTGGGCACCACCACGTCCACCCTGAGCACCCCGTCCAATACGCTTTGACAAGTCGACATCAAATGCTTCGCCCATCATCTCGTCGTATTTCGCACGCTGTGCACTATCAAGGACAGACAAAACTTCGGCCTCGGCTTCTTTACGAAGTTTTGCAATTTTGGCTGACAGTTTTTCACGAGATTTAGTAGCCTTTTCTTTCATCGCTTCCATTTGCTCGTCCGTGAGGCCTAATTGCTCTTTAAGAGACTGCCTGCCACGATCGCTGCTCAAACCGCCTGTTCGGCGGTGGGTATATTGCATCGTAATTTCAGCGAGTCGCTGAACCTGATTGGGCAGTAATACTGATTCAATTTTTGGCTTCACTTGGGTGTATCGTTCCGCCATTTTTTTTTGTATTTCATTCCACATCTCGCGACGCTCTTCGTTACTTGCCTCAGTTATATTTTCGCGTTGGCTAGTGAGTAAATCACGCATCGATTTCGTTACATCAGACTCAATCTCTTTAATCTTTTTAATCTGATCCTCAACCAATTCAAGCTCTTCTTGAACCTTCACGTTTCTTAATAAAGTCAGTTCTCTAGATTGGTTGCGATTCGCTCGAGACTGAGCATTCGCTTGCGGAGCAAGGCCAAGCATCAATAGAGCCACGGAAGCGGTAATCAGAACACTGTTAACTGACTTAAACATCTTAAACTCCGATTAAGTTTGTTTTACTTTATATTGAACTAGCTCGCTAATAACTTAGCCAGCGTGTTGAGACGATTTTGACGGCTGTACCATAATCTTTTGCAGCGTTGAAACAGCCCTACTCCCATTTAACCTTAGAAACGGCTGTGGGTTTCGTACTGTTTCTAAATAAAATCCAGAAAATTGCAACGACGGATTTTGAGTTTGCCACGAAGCGTTATCGAGCTGGAAATGTGCGTT
>CAZORR010000001.1:4434-11091 GCA_964582115.1 uncultured Pirellulaceae bacterium | reverse complement strand
GCGTTATCACTTTAACTGACACCACTTAGCCGCGATTGGATTCGTGCAACCGCACCGCGATCCGCGCCGCCGTTCCCATGCGAAATAGCCCAACCCCTGCTCGAAACACAATCGCCGCTGGAAAAGAGAGTACCGCTGCCTCAAAAATACTGCGATTCAAAGCCAGCATCAGCAAAAAACCGATCAATGCCAGTCCGATCAACATCAAAACAATTCCTAGTATTTCATTAAATCCGATCATCAATAATCCTCTTGCTTAACGTCAAAATATCTAACAACCCGATCCATTCGATACAAACCAAAATTCAATCTAAAGTCATCAATTTGCCACTAATCCGCATCTCTAGTTTTTAGTCTGCTTTTTCGTTTCTGCACGCCTGCGGTTTCTGACCAAAATTCACGATTGGCCAACGAACGAATCGCAACGTCCGCTTGTTCTGGTGTCAATCTAAACCAATCCCAGATCGAAATCATGGTTCGAAAAATGAACCAGCCAAAAAACAACAACAATGACAAAAAGATAAATCGACCCGCAGTAGGCTGCAACCAATACTGTTCGGCCAGCGCTTGACTCTCGGGAAAGTTCCGCAGCAATAGAAATGCAACTAATACCGCGAACACAGAATTGTACCAGTGACGACGAACGATCTGTGTCAATACAACCCATACACCCGTACTTAGGCGGCGTTTGTTAGGCACTTCCAATTCGCGATAGGATTTTTTGGTGTCAAACGTACGGCTGTACTTGCATAATTCAATGTATCGAAAGCTGGCGACCAACATCAACAGAATTAAACCACAGTTAAGTAGATCATTTTCTTGTACCCAGGAAATCTCTCCAGTGCTTACTGTAATGATTTGCACGCCAATGACAACGAACGAGAACGCCAGCAGCCAAACCGAATTCGCGTACCACAAAAAACCCGCTAATAAAGCAACCATCGTGCCGACCGCAGCCAACGTGGGGCTCGTCAGTCGAATCGATATCGCTCCCAGCACAGCCACTTGGATTGCCAACATCCAAACAACAGGGCGACGATGGCTGGCAAGCAACTCAGCTGCCTCAACAAAGTCGTCGGTCGAATCCGCTTTCGGGTCCGAGTAGCTATTAATCGAGTAGTTACTCATCGTCGTACCGCCCTTGCGCTGCCAGCACCTCGCCGGGCCCCCGATTGCAACATTCCGATTTCAGCAGCAACCAACTGCATCAATTCAGGATGGTCGATTCTAGAAAACGCAACTCCGAACGATTTGAGCCGTAAACCAAATTCACTTTCGGCTCTCCGGTAGCTGTCACTGTGGTGCCGTTGGAAAATTCTCGCTGCGGTCGGATCTGAAATCACTGCTGGCATCACAGGTGGTTCGGGAGCAACGAAGATACATCGATGCTTGGCTGCCACCGTTGTTTTGATCGCAGTCTCCATTAATTCAAGGCTTAGTAAATCATGTGGCTCCGGTGCGACGATCACGAACAGTTCGTTTTCTTTTGCTTTGGATCGAAGCTGAGTCAAACGTTCAGAAATCTCCAGCCAGTTTCTATTTCGAGCATTGATCCATTGCGAAAGATCTTGGTAAGCCGGATCCAAGGCCAGCGATGTCGATGCGGATTCGATTGCGTAATCGCTCGCATAACGCAAACAGAATTTTCGCATTTCTAATTCGTCGAATTGCAATTTGATCGCCGTCCCAATCGGCAATCGATAGATGTGTTCAAACAAAATCGCTAAAGGACGGCGGAAGTAATCGACTTCAGCCGTTCGAAAACGAAGCAGGCTAAACGGCAACCGGCCATGGTTGTACTTCTCATCCATTAACTCTGGGAACCGAAGCAACGCATGTTCGAACACGACTCGCAGTATGTCATGAAAACCAAAGTGCGATAGTGGCGGCCGAGTGTCCGAGCAACGAATCAAAAATTGCATCAGCTTGGCCAAGTGCCGTTCTCCAGAACCGTGTTCAATTCGTATCGTTTGCTGGTCGTTGACCAATAATGCTGCTACCGGATCACGATCAGACAACAGCAGTCGAGCGATCGAAGCGGCGGTGCTAATTGACCGATCTCCCGCAGTCGCTTCTGGTCGACCCTCGAACTGATAACCACCCAAATCAACCAGCAGCGTCGCACGAACGGGTACTTCGTTTTCGTACTCGGTCGTCATGATTTTCCCGAGCTTCGCGGTTGCTTTCCAAGCGATGGATCGAGGCTGATCGCCTGCACGGTAGTCGCGAATGCCGTGCAGTTCAGAGCTGATACCCGCACTCCGGTGACGATGATGTCCTAAGTGCTGTTGTAAGTTGTTGTGTTTCAAAATCGACACGGTTGTCTGCGGGCGTATCAAAAACGGCAACACCATCAGCGTTTGGTTGCACGTAATGAACTGTTGAACTCGAAAAAATCCGATCGTGTCTGCAATCTCTAGCTTGACCCCCGGGAACACAAACTTGCCGCATACTGGCGTTTGTACCAAGTACTTTAGCCGAGCCATCCGACGTGTGCCCGATCGACCTGGTCGCCGGTCCCGATGTTGCTTGCCTGCTGATGCCGATTCGTTTTGTTGGGATTTAACCGACCCACCTCCGGGCCAAAAGCTCTGGTTAGGAGATTCGAACACGATCTGAGACAGCCCCGTAACGACAAATCCGTCCGCAATGACATCTTGGATTGTAATTCGATATCCCGACCGGAGTTTGCTCAAATCAAACTGAAGTTCGACCTCGTAAGCTCGGTCGGTCACCATCGTCACGTTAACGGCGCTTTGATTGTCGATCAAACGAACAAAGCTATCACGAAACTTTCTCGTTGATCGACGCATGCCAGCAAACGAAAGCCACTGCAACCAGATCAACAACAAAATTGCCAAACTAGCTAGCGCAACCGACTCTTGCTGCATCAGGATGCCGACGGCCACCCCAGCTAACGACAAAGAAATTAAAATGCTACTGCGAACGGTAAGCATCTCGCCTACCCTTCTCGAATCGGGACACTGCGTAGAACGTCCTGCACCAAGTCACTCGCCGAGTGGCCTGATAATTCTGCTTCGGGACGCATGATAATTCGGTGTTCCAAAACGGGGCCCGCCATCGCTTGGACATCTTCGTGAGACACAAAGTTACGGCCAGCAAACAACGCTCGCGACCGAGCCGCGCGTAGCAAATAAATCCCCGCTCGAGGACTCGCGCCCAGCAGCACCTCTCGATGGTCACGTGTCGCACGGGTCAGATCGACCAAATACTCTTTGATCTCCTGTTTGGCATAAACCATGGGCACTGCTTTTTGCAGCACCAGGATCTTCTGTGTATCACAAACCTGTTGTATCTTTGGCGGGGTTCGTTCTTGCAAATCCAGCAAGTCGATTTCACTACTGCGACGCGGATAGCCTACGTTGACGCGAAACAAAAACCGGTCCAACTGAGCTTCCGGTAGCCGATAAACACCTTCTTGTTCGACCGGGTTTTGAGTCGCCAATACAATGAACGGCTGAGGCAAAGGAAGTGTTTCGCCTTCGATGGTGACTTGGTTTTCTTGCATTGCCTCTAGCAACGCCGCCTGCGTTCGTGCAGGAGCCCGGTTTAATTCGTCTCCCAACAGCAATTGGCAAAAGATAGGGCCAGGCTGCAAAACAAACTCAGATTTAACTCGGTCAAGTATCTTCGTGCCAGTTACATCCGAAGGTAACAAATCAGGCGTAAATTGAATCCGCCGAAAATCCAAACCGATTGCGTTGGCCAACGTCCGGCAAAGCGTCGTTTTGGCAGTGCCAGGAACGCCTTCGAGCAACACATGGCCTTGGGCGATGGCAGCAATCATCACCAGCTCGATCGGGGACGCCATATCGATCAGGCTCTGGCCAAGCATCGTTTGCGTTGTGGCCAACAGACGGTTCGCCTCGGCGGCCAACTCATTCACGTCAACAGAAGCAGGATTGGGATTTATTTGTGGTGCGTGTGTCATCTAATTTTCGTTAGTCTAAAGTCAATTAGACCGGTGGACGGCCAAGATTGATTTGACTTGCAAGTAGCACCGGATTTAGCCGGAAATTTCGCTTTAGAGCGATACCACGAACGATTCACATCAAGCTTGACGAACCACCAGTTTGGTTGATTTGGGTGTCCGGTAAGCTAAGCTAAGTTAAACGTATTCGGTTTGGAGCATAATTTCTTCGTCTGCAATCAATTGACGCCAGTTTAAGGTCTCTTGTTCTAAGTCTAGCAGCGTTTGTTCGGTCCAGTATGATTTAGGTTTGGTTCGTAAACGCCAATACGCATCCGCCATTTCATTGGTCGCCTTCATAGCTTGGCGGTTGTTTTGGCCGTCTTGGCTGACAATGGGAGTTGGAAACTCAGGCCAGTCAGCCAATCGGCGTTCCGCGACTTCCAAGCAAAACGAATTTAACAACAAAGAAGCCGCCGCTTGTCGTTCCGCAGCTGCCGATCCAGCCTCGCGTTTGGACAAATTTTGTCTGCGCCGGCTGGCCGTAACACTAGCCGTTCGTCGCAATATTCGTCGTTGCCAAAAGTAAGTTACCATTGCGAACGCAAAACAGCAGGTGAAAATCGCAAAGATAATTAACCGCGAAATTTGACCGTCCTGTAAGCTGTCGGCGTAATTGTGAGCGATCCTGTTATAGATGTTTTCGTCCTCACTTAGCTGCACAACCGAATTGGCGAATTTTGCGAGTGCACCTTTCGGCATTTTTTTAATCGCCTCGATGACTTCTTCATGAGTTGGAATCGGCGTGAGAATGTCTAGATCACTCGGATCGACTGCGTCGCGAGGAACCCCACCAATGAACAAGATTACCTTTTTTCTGCGGTAGTCGTCCGAAAGCCAACGCAACGTGTTGTCTGCAAATCGAAGATTGTCAGCCTTGAAAAGCATTTGATTGGAAAACAATAACGGGTCAGCCACCCAGGCTCGCTTGGTGGGTTCTTCGGCCAAAATTGAAAAACGTCGCCTCGCCGGCGCACTGTTTCGCCTGAAAACAGTCCGACCAGGAATACTGATGTGTCGCGACAGGGTCGTTGCTGGATAAAGCTGTTCGTCGATGATCGTTTGATCACGAGCGGGGAAGGCGATGTACCCGGGCGTGTTGCAGACGAGCGACTGGACACCAAAGAATACATCGTGAGTAGAATCCGGACGTACGATCGGACAATCAGCAGCAGAGTAAAAATCCTGCGTTTGGCTGCTGTCTACTGATCCCAACCTTGGCCTAAATCGAGTCTTTAAACATAGGCCGCTCGACCGCATGACCAGTGAAGGAATTCCGCCCATGGTTGGCCCCCAATCAATATTAGGATCATCGTCAATGATGATTGCAAATTTATCGGTGCCGGGCGTGTTGTTCCATTCTTGTTGACTGCAGATTTCGATATTCGATTCTTGCAGTAATAGGTTGAAAGCTTCGTAGCCGAACGCCCAATCGCTAGAGTGTTTAGGTTGCGCCGCACAAAAACCCACGGGCATCACCATCAAAGCGACGATAAAGCAAAACAATGCTTGGCAAAAATTAAAACGACTTCGGCGGATCACGAATTGGCCTCATCGTCGTCATTGGTGGGCGAAGCGTGCGATGCCAATGATTTAGCCGAACCAAAAGCTTCTGGCGGAGCTTCAAGCAGTTCCTGTAACGTGGCAACTACCAACTTGTTTTGCTCGGGCGACACGCTATCTTTGCCAGCGGCCTGGTAACGAGACCAACGGTAAACCTGAAACAGCGATGCAACTTTATCTCGCCAGTCTGGTTTTGCTTTGCTAATTTGATCGGCAGCATGCTTGGCGTTCCACCACGACGACGTATCCCCAAAACGCGACAACAAAAACAAATCGACCGCTTCGACCACATCGTTAGGGTTGGCCGAACTCTGTTGTAGCTTGCGCTGCAGTTCAGCTTGTTTTTTCAAGATCGGGTCGGCGGCTGCAAAAATCCGGCTAAGCAAAAAGGCGGCGAGGAGCAGCAAGCCAACAAGCCCAAGAATAGAAAACAAAGCCTGCCAGCTAAACTTCGTGTCCAGTATCGAATCGGTAATCGCGGAAACTGACTCTTGAATGGAACTCGACTGGCGCGGGCTTGAACTGTTAATTGAAGGCAATAGGGGATTGCTGCCACTTGAAATATTAGGACTTCGCGACGCAGAGTTTGGTTGCGGACTGCCGAAATCTTGCAACGAACCCAGTGAATCATTATTGAAGTTGTTTGTGTGGGGGTTCCAGCCTCCATCATCGTTGCCGTTGACACCGGGTTCTCCGTCATCGGCCAGCGTGACGGCTTGGTCTAGTGCAGTCCCCAATGCACTATTGAGTACGCTGGAAAAGACCGAATCGCCTTCTTTGTCATTGGCTTCGGTGCTATTGGCAATCGCTTCACTCGCAGCTGCAGTTAACAACTGGTCTAACCGTTGGCCAGGTTTGACACCGCTGGCTCTACGGGAATCCGATGCTGACTCGGCGTCAAAGATTTTTGAACTGTCTTCAAACAACTTTTTAGAAATACTTCCAAAATTGGCCAACGGACGATCTGAATGTATCCCTTCGGCATAATCTTTTAGACGTTTAAACGCCCCAGACAATTCGTAACCGGAATTCGGATCATTGTAAGTCTGCAATGCATCTTTTAATAAGTCTTGGCCGATCTTGTCGACGCCGCCTTCACCGTC
>CAZORR010000001.1:0-4334 GCA_964582115.1 uncultured Pirellulaceae bacterium | reverse complement strand
GCAATGCATCTTTTAATAAGTCTTGGCCGATCTTGTCGACGCCGCCTTCACCGTCGACACCGACTTCACTGTCGGCAGCGACTTCAGTATCATCCGCCTGACCATCGCTGCTGAAACTTCGACGGCCGCTTGGAAGACGCCCAAACGACTCCATGATTTTTTCTTTTGAATCCGCAGGCAAGCCCAGTGTCTTGCTCGCCTCATCGATTCGTTCGGCAAGCTGAGCCGGGGATTTGGCCGACTGCAAATCGCTAAAGAGCTCTTCCATCTGCCGCGGTGTTAAATCGCCATTGCGAAGTTTGTCTTGGATTTCGGAAAAGATTTTCTGTTGATCCTCTTCGGATTGTGATTTGAACTGACGCAAGGCTTCCTGAACAAGCTCATTGTTCTCTAGGTCGAAACTGGGATCGATACCGGGAACCTTTGGCGACTCAGGTGGACGCTGTGTTTGCGAACGATTCAAGCCCGACCGATCCACACGGTTCCGATTCGATGCAGTATCCGACGGGGCGGTGCCGGGAGTTTGCGATGACGGTTTGGTTTTGACTTCTGGTCCGGCGAGGTCTTGATCGGCAGGTCTAGGTGGCCTTGGCAATTGGCTATTGCCACTACGACGGGGTCTGCTGTCCGTATTGCTGGCCGCTGATTCATGCGATGGAGGGTTTCTTTGTTGATCACGTGCTTCTTTTAATTCGCGTGTTTTTGTCTTCAGCGTTTCCGCTAGTTTGGCAATTTGCTGTCGGAATTGTTGATTTCGTGTGGCATTGTCAACAATCGCTTCGGTGTCGTTTGTCGCACCGGGGACGAGCCTTGGAGGTTGAGCCTTGTTGTCAACATTAGGACGATTCGATCCAGTCGGCTTGTTTGATTGCTGCGTGGTTTGATTCGACGGCAGCCTAGAACCGCCAGGCAGATCACCAAACTGTTGCAAGAATTGTTGCCGGACATTGTCGGCAATTGCTTTTCTATCTTCTGGAGAAATGGTGGTTTCCCCAACACCGGAACGATCAATACCTTCCTTCAATGCTTGTCTTGCCTCGGGGCTGATGTTCATGTGATTCATCAGCGATGATACCCGTTCGGAATCCACTCCTTCCTTGAGGATCATGTCTTCAATAAATCGGCCGGCAAGTTTTTTTTCGTTATCGCTTAGCTTTGAAAAAATATCCGAACCAGCTTCGCGTAACAGATCGAACAGCGGAGTTTCCTGCTGTTTATGAAACTTGAGTCGAGCCAACATTTCGGTTGGAGAGGGCGTGTCGCCAAAATTGCGGGGCTGTGCTGAACCAAAGTTACCGTATGGACCATTGCCACGCTGCCGATGAAATGGAGCTTGCCCGTTAGCGTCGCTACTGGCAAATCCCATCACCAATATCGCCCACAAAACGAAAATGCATCTGAGTCGAAACATCTGGCGACCAAGGTTAAGAAGTGCAAAATGGTTGAAATTGAGCTGCATCAAATTCTATCCGAATTCATGACGAGATTCCGCAACAAGGTGATTCGCTCAATTAACAGCCGAACCCGTATCAATTGCAGCAGTATGGTTTAAATACGGCCGGCGATGGTCCGGTGGCGTAAGAAACACGTTAACTCATCGTTTTTATTAGAGAAATTATCGTTTCTTGTGAGCAATGACAAATTGTCATCGGTTCCCCAATTTTATGTTAGCCCGCCAAATTCTGCCGCCCCAAACTCAGCTTTTGAGTCTCAAATGTAAGGTTTTTTAACCCAAAATCCGATGATGAATTTATCTTCCGAGTTTTGGCACACACTTTGCTTTGGAAATGATCGGCAGCAGTATTCTGCCACTTTGAAAGCCAGGTTACTAACTAAAGCCAACGCTTAAATCGGCGATCGGTCTTACTAGTTTAACCATACGACCCAACCAAACACCAGTTTTGATCCGACCGCTTACGGCAACTTTGTGTCAGCTGTCGAACTGAGATTGGCCAAAACATAACTGCCGTGGCAGGAGTACATCGTACTTAAGTACATAGTATTTTCCACGCATCATCCAGGCGTTAGTCAAGATACCTCGGCCGACGCGAAGATTTTAGAACTAATAGGAGAGCACAATGGCTCAAGGCGAAAAGATTATTGGAATCGACCTCGGCACCACCAACTCAGTGGTTGCGGTAATGGACGGCAACGAGCCAACCGTGATTGCCAACCAAGAAGGTGACCGGACTACTCCGAGCGTAATTGCGTTCACTGACGGTGACGAAACGATCGTAGGTGCACCAGCGCGAAACCAACGCGTGACCAACCCGACTCGCACCGTCTACTCCGTCAAACGTTTCATGGGTCGTCGCCATAGCGAAGTTTCTTCAGAAGAAAAAATGGTGCCTTACGAAGTGAAGGGCAGTGCGGACGAGTACGTGAAAATCGGCGTCGGCGAAAAAGAATACACACCACAAGAAATCTCAGCCAAGACCCTTCGCAAGCTTAAAGAAGCAGCCGAATCGTACCTTGGCCAAACAGTCCACAAAGCCGTGATCACCGTCCCGGCCTACTTCAACGATGCTCAACGCCAAGCAACCAAAGACGCCGGACAGATCGCAGGTTTGGAAGTTGCCCGGATCATCAACGAACCGACGGCAGCCGCAATGGCTTACGGTTTGGACAAAACCGACGCCGAACAAAAGATCGTTGTGTTTGACTTGGGCGGCGGTACATTCGACGTGTCCGTCCTTGAACTGAACGACGACGACGGCATGAAGGTCTTCGAAGTAATCAGCACCAGTGGTGACACTCACTTGGGTGGCGATGACTTTGACGAAGTTTTGATTAACTACGTGGCCGAAGAATTCAAAAAATCAAACGGCGTGGATCTGCGAGACGACACCATGGCGTTGCAGCGACTTCAAGAAGCCTGCGAAAAGGCCAAGAAAGAATTGAGTTCCGCTCAGGCGTCGGACATCAACTTGCCGTTTATCACGGCTGATGCCAGTGGACCAAAGCACTTGCAGATGAATATCTCGCGAGCCAAATTCGAAGAACTCGTTGACCCACTAGTCGAACGTTGTAAGACACCGGTTCAACAAGCATTGAAAGACGCCAAGCTTTCTCCAAGCGATATCGACGAGATTGTTTTGGTGGGTGGTTCGACGCGTGTTCCAAAAGTACAAGCGATGGTCAAAGCGATCTTCGGCAAGGACCCGAACCAAGGCGTGAACCCTGACGAAGTAGTCGCTTTGGGTGCCGCGATTCAAGGTGCGGTTTTGTCCGGCGATCGAAAAGACGTGTTGCTACTGGACGTTACACCATTGACATTGGGCATCGAAACCGAAGGTGGCGTGCTGACTGCTTTGGTCGAACGTAATACCACGATTCCGACAGAAAAGAAACAAACCTTCAGCACCGCTGCGGACAACCAAACCGCCGTTACGATTCAAGTGTTCCAAGGCGAACGCAAAATGGCCGTTAACAACCGGTTGTTGGGTAAGTTTGATTTGACGGACATCCCTCCGGCTCCACGTGGCGTACCACAAGTTGAAGTCAAATTCGACATCGACCAAAACGGTATTTTGAACGTCTCCGCAAAAGATCTCGGTACAGGCAAAGAAGCCAACGTTGAAATCAACGAATCTTCAGGTCTTTCCGAAGAAGAGATCGCGAAGATGAAGCAAGACGCAGAAATGAACGCCGAAGAAGATCGCAAGCAGTACGAATTGGTGACTGCTCGCAACGAAGGCGAAACGATGTGCTACCAAGTCGAAAAAACGCTCAAGGACAATGCCGACAAGCTTAAGGACGGAGACAAAGAACCGATCGAAGCAGCAGTCGCCAAAGTCAAGGAAGCCATCAAAGGCGTCGACACCGATGCGATCAAAAGCGCCGTTAGCGAACTTGAGCAAGCTTCTCACGCAATGAGTGCTGCGATGTACGCAAGCACCGAAGGCGACGACGCCGCGCCAGCCGAATCGGACGACGCCGCTCCAGCCGACGACGAAGCGATCGACGCCGAGTTCGAAGTCAAAGAATAGTCGTCCGACTTCCTTTGAAAAAAACAAAACCTCTTTTGGCTGAATACCAAAAGAGGTTTTTTCATGCGCAAGATTGGAGACTTCTCGATGAACGCCACTGCAAGGTTATTTTTAAACCCTCATCAACAAGAAGATCGCAGCGCGGACTTTCTCTCGCAAAGACGCGAAGGCGCAAAGATTGCTAATTCATTGACTTTGCGCCTTCGCGCCTTTGCGTGAGGCTTTTTTTTCAGACTTTCTGCACACGCGGTTTCTTACAAAAGCCAGATTGATGGCGTTCACAGAGCAGTCTCCAAGATTGGCCCGTTTAACGGATCGCCGTGGGACGGGCACTCTTTGCCCGTC